>NZ_CP079865.1:2403463-2703896 GCF_025263565.1 Mycobacterium sp. SMC-8 | reverse complement strand
CGGCGCGGACGTGAACCACTTGTGCCCGGTCAGCCGGTAGGTGCCGTCGCCTGTAGGGACAGCCTGCGTGGTGCCGGCCCGGACGTCGGAGCCGCCCTGCTTCTCGGTCATCGACATCCCCGCGGTGAGGCCGGGCTTGGTCGCCGGCACGGCGAGTTCGGGGTCGTAGATTCGGCTGGTCAGCAGCGGCTCGTAGAGCGCCGCCAGTTCCGGATTGTGGCGCAGGGCCGGGACGACGGCGTAGGTCATCGAGATCGGGCAGACGTGTCCAGCCTCCGGCGTCCACACCGACATCTTGGCGGCGCGCACCACGTGCGCACCCGGTCGGTCGTCGGCCCACGGTGCCGCGTGCAGACCGTGCCCGATGGCGACGCTCATCAGTTCGTGGTAGGCGGGGTCGTACTCGACCTCGTCGACGCGATGGCCGACGCGGTCATGGGTGTGCAGGACAGGACGGTTGCGGTCGGCGAGTTCGCCCCAGCGCTGGGCTTTGCGGCCGCCGGCCACTGCGCCCAGTTCGTGGACCTCGTCGACGCCCCAATCCCCGCCTTCGCGGATCAGCGCCTCGGCGAGGACAGGGGACGCGGCCGGGTTGAAGTCCTCCAGCAGGGGGACCTGATTGGCGACGACGTGCGTGCCCGCGGAGGTGTACAGCGTTGGAGCAGTAGGCATGCACACACTGTTACATTTTCTCGACGGCTGCACAAGAACATGTAACGTCGCCCTGATGGCCGGCGGGCCGACGTTAAGCTGCCCGAGTGGACGACCGCACGTCCGCGGTATCGGGCAGAGACGTCGGGCGCCTTCTGCTGCGCTGCGAGGACCGTCCCGGCCTGGTCGCCGCTGTCAGCGGGTTCCTCGCCGGTCGTGGCGCCAACATCATTTCCCTCGACCAGCACTCGACGGCGCAGTCCGGCGGGATTTTCATGCAGCGCACGATCTTCCATCTGGCGGGTCTGACGGCGGTGCGAGACGCGCTGGAACGATCCTTCGCAGAGCACGTGGCCGACGAATTCGGCATGGACTTCCGCCTCACGGAGGCGGCGAAGCCCAAACGCGTCGTGATCATGGCCTCGCGCGAGGACCACTGCGTGCTCGATCTGCTGTGGCGAAACCGCCGCGGTGAGCTCGACATGTCGGTGGTGATGGTGATCGCCAACCATCCCGACCTCGCCGACGACGTGCGCCCTTTCGGCGTGCCGTTCATCCACATCCCGGCGCACAGGGGGATTCGCGCAGAGGCCGAGCAGCGCCAGTTGGACCTGCTGCGCGGCAACGCCGACCTCGTGGTGCTCGCCCGCTACATGCAGATCCTGAGCCCGCGCTTCATCGAGGAGGTCGGGTGTCCGCTGATCAACATCCACCACTCGTTCCTGCCGGCGTTCATCGGCGCCGCACCGTACCACCGTGCGAAGGAACGCGGCGTGAAACTCGTCGGCGCCACCGCCCACTACGTGACGGACGACCTCGACGAGGGTCCGATCATCGAGCAGGACGTGGTGCGCGTCGACCACCGCCACGACGTCACCGATCTGGCGCGTCTCGGCGCCGACGTGGAACGGGCGGTGCTGTCACGTGCGGTGCTGTGGCATCGCCAGGATCGCATCATCCGCTTCGGCAACCAGACCATCGTCTTCTGAAGACCTGCGATTCTGCCGGCGCCGCTCGTACCAGCCGAGCAGGGCGATCACCGCCGCGGCCAGCGCCCAGCCGAGCAGCAGGTCGATCACGTAGTGCTCGGCGCTGTAGACGAGGGCGAACGCCATGATCAGCGGATACGCCACCAGCAGCGGGCGCCAGCCGCGCTGCACCCGGTTCCACAGGAACGCCGCGAGCGCCGCCGACATCCCGGCGTGCAGCGAGGGGATGGCCGCGACCAGGTTGACGCTCGCCTGCCCCTGATCGAGCAGCGCCGTGGCCGAGTGGAGGTTCAGCTTGCCCCAGCCACGGCCGACGATGCGTTCCACCCAGTCGTGGGCGCCGTCCTGACTGAACTGCATCGAACCGAGCACCCCGCCGTCGGGGACACCGCGGGCGGAACCGAACATGCACCGCGGACCGGACGGGCCGCCCTGGACGTCATCCGGTGTGCAGCGCGCCGCCGCCCACGGCGGCGCGGCGGGCAGCAGGACGTAGACGATCAGCGCCGCGAAGTTCAGGCCGACGAACAACCGTACGAACGCCTTCCATTCCTCGCGGTCGCGCAGCCACAGGATCCCCGCGATCACGTACGGGAGGATGAAGAACGACATGTAGACGCTGCTGATCACCACCTCCCACCACGGCGGGTACGGCAGCTTCAAGCGCTCCTGCAGCCATACGGTCGGCATGTTGCCGAAGAACATCCAACGGTCTGCGTCGGCCTGCCAGTGCCACAGTGTGGGCCGGCCGACGAGCGTGGCGGCACCCCTGCTGAGGTCGTAAGCAATCAGCACCAGCGCGAACGGCAGCCAGTCCCGCACGACGTAGAAGACCCGCCTACCCTGGCCGATGCTCGCGGCAGCAAGTCCGGTGCAGATATAGAGCAACAACAGTTCTCGGTTGAACGCGAACCCGTCGGTGACGGTGCGCCACACCACGACCGTCGCCCACACCCCGACGGTGACCCATCGGACGATCCGCAGCCTGCGGCCACGCCGGTCGACCGGCGGTTCGGTGGTGACCTCAGACGTCAGCGCAATCGACGGCTGATCGTCAATCGCGGACACGGAGGCCTTTCGACAGGGCGCGCCGGGTTCCCGGCGCTTCCCTATTTAACCGCCTCGCCACCAGGTGTTGGATAACCGTTCAGCGACAAAGCGGGTGGCAGGGCCTCTAGAGGTGTTCGCGGAGGAAAGCGATGTCGTCTTTGCGGCCCTCGTCGGAGGTCTCGCAGATGACCGGCGCACCGGCTGCCTTGACCACGGCGACCAGCAGTTGCGGGTCGATCTGGCCCGAGCCGAAGTTCGCGTGCCGGTCGGCGCCGGAACCGGCCGCATCGCGGGAGTCGTTGCAGTGCACCAGGTCGATGCGGCCGGTGATTCCCTTGATGCGTTCCACGGCGTCGACCAGCGCTTCGCCGGCCGCCCAGGCGTGGCAGGTGTCCAGGCAGAACCCGATGCCGGTGTCGCCGATGCGGTCCCATAGCCGGGCGATGGTGTCGAAGTGCCGCGCCATGGCGTGGTCGCCACCGGCGGTGTTCTCCAGATAGACCGGCACGTCGGTGTCCAGATGATCGAGCGCCTTGACCCAGCGCTCGAAGCCGGCCTCCATGTCGTTGTCGTCGGCGTGGCCACCGTGCACGATCACCGCGGTGGCGCCGACGTCGGCGGCCGCATCGCACGTGTCCTGCAAGATCTTGCGCGACGGGATGCGCACCCGGTTGTTGGCCGACGCGACGTTGATCAGATACGGCGCGTGCACATAGACCGGGATCGGCGAGGCCTTGAGCGCCTCGGCGTCCTCGCGGGGTTTGGGCTTCTTCCAGCTCTGCGGATTCCCGAGGAAGAACTGCACGACATCGGCGCCGTCGGACTGCGCCGCGGCCAGGGGGTCGTCTCCGTGGACATGCGAACCTATGAGCACGTCGCCGAGTCTAGTGACGGGCGCCGACGGACCGGCCTCATGTCTGCGCTGCGAGCAGGAAGCCCAGGTATGCCAGGTAGGCCCCCACCATGCCGCCGCCTTCCGCCCGGCTCACCCTGCGGCCCGACAGGAAGATCGGAATGCAGATCAGCGCGACCGCGACCATGATCGGGATGTCGATGTCGACCAGGCTGGAGGGCAGCCACAGGCCCTCGGCGGGCACCAGACACGTCACGCCGAGGATCAGCAGGATGTTGTAGATGCTGCTCCCGATGAGGTTGCCGATCGCTATGTCGCGGTCGCCGCGCACTGTCGTCACGACGGTGGTCACCAGCTCGGGCGCCGAGGTTCCGATGGCCACCACGGTGAGTCCGATCAGCGCGTCCGAGACGCCGAACTGCCGGGCCATCCCGACCGCTCCGTCGACGAGCCAGTCGGCGCCGATCACGACGACGACGATGCCGCCGATCGTCATACCGACGTGGGTCATGGTCCGGCGCCGGACGTCGGTGACCGTCGCCTGGACCGGCTCCGTCCCGAACTCGGCGGCAAACTCCTCGGCGATGGCCCGCGATTCGCGCCTCGCTGACCAGATCACCGCGGCGGTGTAGCCGACGGCGGCGGTCACCAGGATGGCGCCGTCGAGCCGGGAGAGCCGGCCGTCGGCGGCCAGCGCCCACAACAGCAACGCCGCCGCGGCCATCATCGGCAGCTCGAACCGGTTCGTGCGCATCTGAAGACTCAGCGGGACCAACAGCGCGCTCAGGCCGAGTATGAGCAGGATGTTGACGACGTTGGTGCCGGCGATGTTGCCGACCGCCAGCGCACCGTTGCCTCCACCGGCCGACACCACGCCAACGGCAAGCTCGGGCATGCTGGTGCCGATCGAGACCACGGTCAGCCCGATGATGATGGGGCTGATGCCCAGCCGGGCCGCGACCACGGCGCCGCCCCGGACCATGATCTCCGCGCCGGCGATCAGCACCGCCAGTCCGATCAGGAACCACAGCGCATCGACCAGCATTCCGGGAGATTACTCGCCGCAGCCCGGTCACACCTACCGTGCCCGCGCACGAAAAAGCCCCCACCCCGGCGGGGTGAGGGCTCTTTCGTCGACTTACCGGTAGTCCGAGTAGCCGTAGTCGTCCAGCGGCACCGCAGCGCCGGTGGCCTGACCGAAGTCCGGGCTGTAGTACTGATCCTCGTAGGACGGGATCGTGTACGCCGCGGCCCGGGCCTCCTCGGTCGGCTGAACCTGGATGTTGCGGTACCGGTTGATGCCGGTGCCGGCCGGGATCAGCTTGCCGATGATCACGTTCTCCTTCAGACCCTGCAGCTTGTCGCTGCGGCAGTTGATCGCCGCATCGGTCAGCACACGGGTGGTCTCCTGGAACGACGCCGCCGACAGCCACGAGTCGGTGGCCAGCGACGCCTTGGTGATACCCATCAGCACCGGACGACCGGCCGCGGGCTCGCCGCCCTCGGCGACCACCCGACGGTTCTCGGTCTCGAACTCGCCACGTTCGGTCAGCGAACCGGGCAGGAACTCCGTCGAGCCCGAGTCGATGATCGTCACGCGGCGCAGCATCTGCCGGACGATGACCTCGATGTGCTTGTCGTGGATCGACACACCCTGGGCGCGGTACACCTCCTGGACCTCCTTGACGAGGTGGATCTGCACCTCGCGCGGGCCCTGGACGCGGAGCACCTCGTGCGGGTCGGCCGAGCCTTCCAGCAGCTGCTGGCCGACCTCGACGTGGTCGCCGTCGGTCAGCAGACGCTCGGAGCCGTCGTCGTGCTTGAACACCTTCAGGCGCTGACGACGCGAGAGCTTGTCGTACACGACCTCCTCGCCCCCGTCGTCGGGAACGATGGTGATCTTGTAGAACTTGTCGCTCTCCTCCAGGCGCACGCGGCCGGAGACGTCGGCGATCGGAGCCCGGTTGCGCGGGATACGCGCCTCGAACAGCTCCTGCACGCGGGGCAGACCACCCACGATGTCGGCACCGCCGGTGACGCCACCCTGGTGGAAGGTACGCATGGTCAGCTGCGTGCCGGGCTCACCGATCGACTGCGCGGCCACGATGCCGACAGCCTCACCGATGTCGACCAGCTTGCCGGTCGCCATCGAACGGCCGTAGCACATCGCGCACACACCGGTGCCGGTGCCGCAGGTCAGCACGGAGCGGACCTTGACCTCGGTGATACCGGCGGCCAGCAGCGCATCGATGGCCGGGTCACCGAGGTCGTGCCCACGCTCGACGACGACGTTGCCGTCGGCGTCGACCGCATCGGTGGCCAGCGTCCGCGCGTACGCGGAGGTCTCGATGTGCTGATCGCGCACCAGCGAGTCGCCCTGCAGCTCGGCCAGCGTGACGGTGATGCCGCGCTCGGTCTCGCAGTCGGTCTCGCGGACGATGACGTCCTGCGACACGTCGACCAGACGACGGGTCAGGTAGCCCGAGTCGGCGGTACGAAGCGCGGTGTCCGCCAGACCCTTACGGGCGCCGTGGGTGTTGATGAAGTACTCCAGCACCGTCAGGCCCTCGCGGAACGAGGACTTGATCGGACGCGGGATGAACTCACCCTTCGGGTTGGTCACCAGACCCTTCATGCCGGCCAGCGTCCGCGTCTGGGTGAAGTTACCCGTGGCACCCGAATCCACGATCGTGATGATCGGGTTGTCCTTCGGGTAGTGCGCCCGCAGCGCCTGACCGACCTCTTCGGTCGCGTCCTGCCAGATCTTCACCAACGCTTCGTTGCGCTCGTCGTGGTTGAGCTTGCCGCGCTGGTACTGCTTCTCGATGCCGTCGGCCTCGGCCTCGTAGCGCTCGAGGATCTCCTGCTTCTCCGGCGGCACCAGCACGTCGGCCATCGACACGGTGACACCCGAACGGGTGGCCCAGTAGAAGCCGGCATCCTTGAGCTTGTCCACGGTCTGCGCGACCACGATCATCGGGTAGCGCTCGGCCAGATCGTTGATGATCCGCGCCTGCACCTTCTTGTGCATCTGCTCGTTGACGAACGGATAGCCCCGTGGCATCAGCTCGTTGAACAGCACACGGCCCAGCGTGGTGTCGGCGGTCCAGGCGTCGCCCGGGTTCCAGCCGTCCGGGAACCGCTCGGCCTCGACGTCGGCCGGCGGGCGCAGCTGCGTCAGCCGCACCCGGATCTTGGCCCGCACACTCAGCGCGCCACGGTCCATCGCCATGATGGCCTCGGCCGGCGAGCTGTACACACCGCTCTCCGGCTGATCGTCGGCTGCCGGGGTGTACTCGCCCTTGTCACCCTCGATCTCGGTGGTCAGGTAGTACAGGCCGGTCACCATGTCCAGACGCGGCATGGCCAACGGGCGGCCCGACGCCGGCGACAGGATGTTGTTCGAGGACAGCATCAGGACGCGGGCCTCGGCCTGCGCCTCCGCCGACAGCGGAAGGTGCACGGCCATCTGGTCACCGTCGAAGTCGGCGTTGAACGCCTCACACACCAACGGGTGCAGCTGGATGGCCTTGCCCTCCACCAGCTGCGGCTCGAAGGCCTGGATACCCAGGCGGTGCAGCGTAGGTGCACGGTTCAGCAGCACCGGGTGCTCGGCGATGACCTCTTCGAGGACATCCCACACCTGGGGGCGCTGACGCTCGACCATGCGCTTGGCGCTCTTGATGTTCTGCGCGTGGTTCAGGTCGACCAGACGCTTCATCACGAACGGCTTGAAGAGCTCGAGAGCCATCAGCTTCGGCAGACCGCACTGGTGCAGCTTCAGCTGCGGGCCGACCACGATGACCGAACGGCCCGAGTAGTCGACGCGCTTACCGAGCAGGTTCTGCCGGAAGCGGCCCTGCTTGCCCTTGAGCAGATCGGACAGCGACTTGAGCGGGCGGTTGCCCGGCCCGGTCACCGGACGGCCGCGGCGGCCGTTGTCGAACAGCGCGTCCACCGACTCCTGAAGCATGCGCTTCTCGTTGTTGACGATGATCTCGGGCGCGCCGAGATCGATCAGTCGCTTGAGCCGGTTGTTGCGGTTGATGACGCGGCGATACAGGTCGTTGAGGTCCGACGTCGCGAAGCGGCCACCGTCGAGCTGCACCATCGGGCGCAGTTCCGGCGGGATCACCGGCACGGCGTCCAGAACCATGCCCATCGGCGAGTTCGAGTTGGTCTGGAACGCGGCGACGACCTTGAGTCGCTTGAGCGCCCGCAGCTTCTTCTGGCCCTTGCCGTTGCGGATGGTGTCGCGCAGCGACTCGGCCTCGGCGTCGATGTCGAAGTTCTCGATGAGCTTCTTGATCGACTCCGCGCCCATGGCGCCCTCGAAGTACTCGCCGTACCGGTCCTGCAGCTCGCGGTAGAGCAGCTCGTCGACGATCAGCTGCTTGGGAGCCAGCTTGGTGAACGTCGTCCAGATCTCGTCGAGCCGGTCGAGCTCACGCTGAGCCCGGTCGCGCAGCTGGCGCATCTCGCGCTCACCGCCGTCGCGCACCTTGCGCTTGACGTCGGACTTGGCGCCCTCTTCCTCGAGCTCCTTCATGTCGGCCTCGAGCTTCTGGGCGCGGGCCTCCAGATCGGCGTCGCGCTGGTCCTCGATGGCCTTGCGCTCGACGGCCATCTCGGCCTCGAGCGTGGACAGCTCGTTGTGCCGCATCTCGTCGTCGACCGCGGTGATCACGTAGGCCGCGAAGTAGATGATCTTCTCGAGATCCTTCGGGGCCAGGTCCAGCAGGTAGCCCAGCCGGCTCGGCACGCCCTTGAAGTACCAGATGTGCGTGACGGGTGCGGCCAGTTCGATGTGGCCCATCCGCTCACGACGCACCTTGGCACGGGTCACCTCGACGCCGCAGCGCTCACAGATGATGCCCTTGAACCGGACGCGCTTGTACTTGCCGCAGTAGCACTCCCAGTCGCGAGTCGGTCCGAAGATCTTCTCGCAGAACAGGCCGTCCTTCTCGGGCTTGAGCGTGCGGTAGTTGATGGTCTCCGGCTTCTTGACCTCACCGAATGACCAGTTGCGGATGTCGTCCGCGGTCGCGAGACCGATGCGGAGTTCATCGAAGAAGTTGACGTCTAGCACGTAACTCCCTTTCCCCTTGCGGGATTTGTAGCCAATAACACTTAGCGCCGCGGCGGTGCCGCGAGTCAGGCGAGATCTTCGACGGAGGCAGATTCGTTGCGGGACAGGTTGATTCCGAGGTTGGCAGCGGCGCGCTCCAGGTCCTCGTCGTCGCCGTCACGCATCTCGATCGCCGCGCCGTCAGACGACAACACCTCGACGTTGAGGCACAGCGACTGCAGCTCCTTGAGAAGCACCTTGAACGACTCCGGGATGCCCGGCTCGGGGATGTTCTCGCCCTTGACGATCGCCTCGTACACCTTGACGCGGCCTACGGTGTCGTCGGACTTGATCGTCAGGAGCTCCTGCAGCGTGTACGCCGCGCCGTAGGCCTGCATGGCCCAGCACTCCATCTCACCGAACCGCTGACCACCGAACTGCGCCTTACCGCCCAGCGGCTGCTGGGTGATCATCGAGTACGGGCCGGTCGAGCGGGCGTGGATCTTGTCGTCCACCAGGTGGTGCAGCTTGAGGATGTACATGTAGCCGACCGTGACCGGGTACGGGAACGGTTCGCCACTGCGGCCGTCGAACAACACCGCCTTGCCGTCGGCGTTGACCATGGTCTCGCCGTCACGGTTGGGCAGCGTCGCGCCGAGCAGGCCCTGCAGCTCGCCTTCCTGCGCACCGTCGAACACCGGCGTGGCCACGATGCTGTCGGCCGGGGCCGAGAGCATGTGCTCGGGCAGCTTGGCCGCCCAATCCGGGGTTCCGCCGGCCACATCGATGTTCCAGCCGGCCTTGGCGACCCACCCGAGGTGGGTCTCCAGGATCTGGCCGATGTTCATACGACGCGGCACACCGTGGGTGTTCAGGATGATGTCCACCGGGGTGCCATCGGGCATGAACGGCATGTCCTCGACGGGCAGGATCTTGCCGATGACGCCCTTGTTGCCGTGGCGTCCGGCGAGCTTGTCGCCGTCGGAGATCTTGCGCTTCTGGGCCACGTAGACGCGGACCAGCTCGTTGACGCCGGCGGGCAGTTCGTCGTCGTCCTCGCGGCTGAACACGCGGATGCCGATGACCTTGCCGGACTCACCGTGGGGCACCTTCAGCGACGTGTCGCGGACCTCGCGGGCCTTCTCGCCGAAGATGGCACGCAGCAGGCGCTCCTCGGGGGTCAGCTCGGTCTCGCCCTTCGGGGTGACCTTGCCGACCAGGATGTCGCCGTCACGGACCTCGGCGCCGATGCGGATGATGCCGCGCTCGTCGAGATCGGCCAGCACCTCATCGGAGACGTTCGGGATGTCCCGGGTGATCTCCTCGGCGCCCAGCTTGGTGTCGCGGGCATCGATCTCGTGCTCCTCGATGTGAATCGAGGTGAGCACGTCCTCCTCCACCAGACGGTTGCTGAGGATGATCGCGTCCTCGTAGTTGTGACCCTCCCACGGCATGATCGCCACGAGCAGGTTCTTGCCCAGGGCCATCTCACCGTTCTCGGTGCAGGGCCCGTCGGCAAGGACCTGACCGGCCTCGACGCGCTGCCCGGCGTCCACGATCGGACGCTGGTTGGCGCAGGTGCCGTGATTCGAGCGGGCGAACTTGCGCATCCGGTAGGTGTGCCGGGTGCCGTCGTCGGCCATCACGGTGATGTAGTCCGCGGAGACCTCCTCGACCACACCGGCCTTTTCGGTGACGACCACGTCGCCGGCGTCGATCGCGGCGCGCAGCTCCATACCGGTGCCGACCAGCGGGGCCTCGCTGCGCACCAGCGGAACCGCCTGGCGCTGCATGTTGGCACCCATCAGGGCACGGTTGGCGTCGTCGTGCTCGAGGAACGGGATCATCGCCGTCGCGACCGACACCATCTGGCGCGGCGAGACGTCCATGTAGTCCACCTCGGCGGCCGACACGAACTCGACCTCGCCGCCCTTACGGCGGACCAGCACGCGCTCCTCTTCGAAGCGGCCGTCGGCGTCCAGCGGCGAGTTGGCCTGCGCCACGACGTGGCGGTCCTCCTCGTCGGCGGTCAGGTAGTCGATCTGGTCGGTGACCACACCGTCGATGACCTTGCGGTACGGGGTCTCGATGAAGCCGAACGGGTTGACCCGGGCGTACACCGACAGCGAACCGATCAGGCCGATGTTCGGACCCTCGGGAGTCTCGATCGGGCACATGCGGCCGTAGTGGCTGGAGTGCACGTCGCGAACCTCGAGGCCGGCACGCTCACGGGACAGACCGCCGGGGCCCAGCGCCGACAGGCGGCGCTTGTGGGTCAGACCCGACAGCGGGTTGTTCTGGTCCATGAACTGCGACAGCTGGCTGGTGCCGAAGAACTCCTTGATCGCCGCCACGACGGGACGGATGTTGATCAGGGTCTGTGGCGTGATCGCCTCGACGTCCTGGGTCGTCATGCGCTCACGCACGACGCGCTCCATACGCGAGAGGCCGACCCGGATCTGGTTCTGGATCAGCTCGCCGACGGTGCGCAGGCGACGATTGCCGAAGTGATCGATGTCGTCGACCTCGACGGGAACCTCAACGCCGCCGGGGGCGGTCATCGTGTGGTCGCCCTGGTGCAAGCGCACCAGGTACTCGATGGTCGCGACGACGTCCTCTTCGGTCAGCGTCGAGCTCGTGATCGGCTGGCCGGCGTTCAGCCCCAGCTTCTTGTTGACCTTGTAGCGGCCCACGCGGGCCAGGTCGTAGCGCTTCTCCTTGAAGAACAGGTTCTCCAGCAGGGTCTGCGCGGACTCCTTGGTGGGGGGCTCGCCCGGCCGCAGCTTGCGGTAGATGTCCAGCAGCGCCTCGTCGGTGCCTGCGGTGTTGTCCTTCTCCAGCGTGCTCATCATGATCTCGGAGAAGCCGAAGCGCTCGGTGATCTGCTCGTTGGTCCAGCCGAGCGCCTTGAGCAGCACGGTGACGGGCTGACGGCGCTTGCGATCGATGCGGACGCCGACGGTGTCGCGCTTGTCGACGTCGAACTCCAGCCACGCGCCGCGGCCGGGGATCACCTTGACGCTGTGCAGCGTCTTCTCCGTCGACTTGTCGATCGACTCGTCGAAGTACACACCGGGCGAACGCACCAGCTGGCTCACCACGACACGCTCGGTGCCGTTGATGATGAAGGTGCCCTTCTCGGTCATCATCGGGAAGTCACCCATGAAGACCGTCTGGCTCTTGATCTCACCGGTGTTGTTGTTGATGAACTCGGCCGTGACGAACAGCGGTGCCGCGTACGTCATGTCCTTGTCTTTGCACTCGTCGACCGGCGCTTTGACCTCGTCGAAGCGCGGATCTGAGAACGACAGGGACATCGAGCCCGAGAAGTCCTCGATCGGCGAGAGCTCTTCGAGAACCTCCTGGAGACCGCCCTTGGGGTCTACGTCGCCGCGCTCGGCCGCGCGCCGGAACCAGTCCTCGGCGCCGATCAGCCACTCGAACGACTCGGTCTGAACGTCGAGAAGCCCCGGAACCTCAAGCGGTTCGCGGAGCTTGGCAAAGGAAATTCGGTTTGGTGCTCCGGGAACGGAGTTGTTAGTGGTTGACTCGATCTGGCGGGACCCTGCCAAGATGCATCCTTCCAGCACCTAATGCGGCTGTTCGGGAACCGGAGGAGCCGATCCCGTATTCGCCGCGTTTCTGCGTCGGTTCGGCCGGCTTCACCAACCACCCGGACGCACGGCATGCGTCTAGATCGCTGAGCGGGGGCTCAGGCTAGGACCACATGATTAGTGCGGGTCGGAAAGAGCGAGGTGGGCAGGATTCAGCCAGCGCAACGTCCAACGATAGCGCAGGACGGCCTATTCCTCAACCCTCGAGGCAGCACGGTGCGCTACGGAACTCCGGTCGCTGGCCGGCGGTCCCAACTGCTGTCATCCATGCACACATTGCTGGCCAATAGATTGGCGCGGTTTCGCCCTTCCGTCAAGAGATGACGCGGTGTTTGTGGAGTTTTCTGTGAAGACTTCGTCCGGGTCGACCGCGCAGGTGGCGAAGTCGATCCCGAACAAGATCGTCGCACCGTAGCTGAACAGCCAGTCGAGAAAGGTCTGACGCTCGGCCGGTCCGGGAAGCACGTACGCGGTCGCCGCGCCCCGGCTGGTGTGGATCGTCAGGGTGTCACCGGGAGCGCCGTAGTAGCCCGACGACGGCGACGGCGCCCCGGCGAACATGTCGGTGAGCCACCCGGCGCTGATCATCTCGGCGGCCCTGACGTTGGCCGGCCTCGGCCATCCGGTGATCAGGTTCATCGACGCCTGGATCAGCAGGTTGCCGCCGGTCATCGTGTCACCGTGGGATCCGTGTGCGAGCTTGACGCCGTTGAAGCCGCCTGGCCGCCACTGCTCCAGCGCGGTGTTGGTCGCCCCGGACAGGTTCCAGTAGTAGGACTTCGCCCCGAGGTTGTAGATGGGAAAGTCGGCGGGCAGCTTGGCCAGGGCGCGCGGCGTGACGTCGCCGAAGCCGACACCGTCGAGCATGACCACGCCGGCGAGCTTGGTGAACGTCGCGTTCTGGCTCATGTATCCCGCGGCGCCGGCTGCGAGCCCGCCGCCGGCGGAGTGGCCCACCAGCGCGACCTTGCGCACGCCATCGAGCAGTGTGCTGCTGTAGCCGGCGGCCAGCGCGCTCTGCGCCAGCGCGGTGTTGCCGTCGGTGAACAGGCCGGCCACCGCCTTGTGCATCGGCGATCCCCCGACCCAGCAGCCGTCACAGGCCAGGAAGTTCGACGTCAGCGACGTGGCGACGACGATGCTGTGGGTGGCCTCGGCCAGCCGGGCCGCGGTGTGGCTGTAGAACGCGCCCGACGCGAGGAAGCCGTGCTGCAGATGGATGAGGCGCGTCGGCGGCGTACCTGCGGGCACGTACCAGTCGGCCGGAACCTCGTAGCCGTCCCCGCAGTCGATCGTCAGCGACGAGCTGCGGACGGTGACGGTGCTACCCCACGGCAGCAGCGGCGGACCGCCGAGGACGCGGACGGCGAAGGTATAGATGTTGAACACGACGGCGCCCAGGGCGCTGAGCAGTGTCTCTTGTTTCGGGGCCGCGGCCGTGGACTCCGCGGCCACTTCGGGTCGAGTCGCGGTGAACGAGGCCAGCGTCGTCTGGCCGGCCTCCCGAGCGGGCGCGGCCACCGCAATGTCATCGCGGCGTTCGGAAGCAGCGATCACGTCGGTCCGCCGCTGTGTGGGTTCCTCGGCTGGTTCCTCGGGGGCGACCTCGTCGGGTTCTTCGGCCTCCGCGGGTTCTTCGACCTCCGCGCGTTCTTCGGCCTCCGCGCGTTCTTCGACCTCCGCGGGTTCTTCGACCTCCGCGGGTTCTTCGGCTTCGTCGGCGCTCTTGTCCTCGTCGGTGTCGGTGGGCGCACTCGGTTCTGCCTGCGAGGACTCCGACGTGGCCGTCGCGTCGGCCGTTTCGGACTCCGCGGCCGCCACGCCGGCGCCGGCCAGCAATGCCGCCGACACCCCGGCGGTGATCACGCCGGCACCCACCAACACCGACAGCCGGTCGCCCATCGCTGACCCCTTCGTCCGATCGGGCAGAAACGTATCGCGGTGGCCGGGGCCCCGACGTGGTTTGCCTAAATCACACCCGGACGGGATCGCGGCGCGGCAGTGGATCCGTGCACACGGCCACGACCGGAGCCACCGGGCACACGTCCATCGCGGCTGCCGCATACGGGGTTGGGCCGTTGAGCTGCACGCTCGACGGCGGCGCGAACCAGGATCCGGTGACCAGGCTGACCGGTGACACCGACGACCGGTACAGCCGTTCGGTGTAGGTGCCGTCAAGCATGTCGTTGATCCAGCCGGCGGTCAGGATCTCGTTGGCCTCCACGTTCCACGGTGACGAGAAACCGGTCGCGAGATAGGCCATGAACTGCACGATCCCGCTGGCGCTCTGCATCGAGTCGGAGTGGTGCCCGCCCTGCACGAGCACGCCGGTGAACATGTCGGGCCGGGCCTGCTGCAGGCGTGCGCTCGCATGCCCGCGGTTGTTCCACGAATCGGGGACGGCGGCGAGGTTGTACACCGGAATCGATCGCGGGATCTTCGCCAGGTCGGCGCTCAACACGCCGACCAGGCCCGCACCGTCGAGCATTACGACCCCCGCGAGAGCGTCGGCTCCACCGCGCTCGACCAGGTATCGCGCCGCACCGACGGCCAGGCCACCGCCGGCAGAGTGGCCGGCCAGCACCAGCCTGGTCGGCAGCACGCCGTGAAAACCGGCCTCGCGCGCGCTGGCAGTGAGCGCGGCGCGGTCACCGGTGAACAGGTCGGCGACGACGCGGTGCGTGCTCGGCAACATCAACGGGTAGTCGTCGGTGTCGAAGACGTTCCAGGTCAGCGTCGGCGCGACCACGATGCTGTTGGTCTTCTCGGCGAGATACGCCGCGGTGGCGCTGTAGAACGCAGCACTCGCGAGCATGCCGTGCTGCAGGTAGATCAGGCCTTTCGGCTCGGTCTTACCGGGCGGGAAGTACCAGTCGGCGGAGACCACGACGCCGTTGGCCAGCGTCAGCGAAGACCGCTCCACCCGGACCCGGCTCCCGAACGGTGCACGTGGCGGCCCGGCCAGGAACTGCATCGTGCCGGTGTACCAGTTGTAGAACATCGTGCTGAGGTCCTCGACGACGTCGAAGAGGTTGAACGCCGAGGCGCCGGTCCACGGCGACCCGGTGGCGGCGACCCGCATGACCGCGGCGCCTTCGGGCGCCGCGAGGTCGGTCTCGATGGACTCCACCAGCGTCGACGGCGCCTCGGGCGCGGACTCCACCACATCGGGCGCCAATTCTGCGGCCGGCACCGGTTCTATGGCGACAGGCTCGGCCTCGGCCTTTGCCTCGGTCGCGGGCTCGGGTTCGGGTTCGGCGGAGGGGTCGGTCGCCGGGATCGCATCGTCGGGCTTGGGGAACTCCCCGGCGGGGGCGTCTTTCCCGTAGTCGCCGCCCTGGTCGTCGTCGCTGGACTCGTCGTCGTCCTCGGTCTCGTCGTCGTCCTCGGTCTCGTCGTCGTCCTCGGTCTCGTCGCCTTCGGTCTCTTCGCCGCCTTCGGTCTGGGTCTCGCCGTCCTCGGACGGGCCCGCGTTCGGCGCAGCGTTGTCGTTGTCGTCGGCCCCGGTCGAGGCCTGACTGCCGCCCGCGGACGGGGCGCCGTCATCGGCGGCCGCGACGCCGGCCCCGGCCAGCATCGCCGCCGAAACCCCGCCTGCGAGGACGCCTGCTCCCAGCCACACTCGATAGCGGTCGACCATCTCTCTCCCGGGTTTCGTGCGCCGACATGCGATTCTGGCAAACTGTATAGGCAAGCGGCTTAAATTTTCAAGAGGAAATTGACGCTGATGCTCATGTCGGTTGAAACCAGTGTTCTACGCGCTGCTGAAGCCGACTGCACCTACTCCTGGAGCAGGTCCGATGCGGATTTCGATTCCATCGACACAGAATCAGCAACGCCGGCGTCGGGCAATGGCGCGACAACGCGCTAGACGGACACAAAAAAAGACGCGCGCGCCACAGGGACGCGCGCGTCAGCGCAGCCCAGCAGACGCCGGGCGCAGGGACTTACCTAAGGACGGCGATCAGCGCTCGCCGGCGACCGGGATACGGCCGGTCGGAGCGTCGTCGTCGTGGCGGTGTGCCGGTTCCCCAGCGAACTCGTGGGTGGGGTACTGGTGTGTGCCTTCGAGGTCGTCGCGGATCGCGGCCTGCGCGGCCGGCGGCAGGGTGTGCATGATCTCGCGCACGCGGGCCTGGCGACGGCCCACGGCCTGGCGCTCCGGCATGCCCGGGGTGGCCTGGACCTGCGGCGGCACCCCTTCGATCTCCTCGACACCACCGTCGTGGTGACCGGCGTCGATCATGGCCTGCTCTTCGGCCATCGTCGACTCGTCCTTCTCCTCCGACATACCGATCGGGCCGATACGACGGCCGTTGAGGAACTGCTTGACCACCGGTTCATCGCTGGTCAGCAGCACCTCGCGAGGCCCGAACATCACCAGCTTCTTGCGGAACAGCATGCCCATGTTGTCGGGCACCGTGCGCGCGATGTTGATGTTGTGCGTGACGATCAGAATCGTGCAGTCGATCTGGGCGTTGATGTCGATCAGCAGCTGGGACAGATACGCGGTACGCACCGGGTCCAGGCCCGAGTCCGGCTCGTCACAGAGGATGATCTGCGGGTCGAGCACCAGCGAACGGGCCAGGCCGGCACGCTTGCGCATACCACCGGAGATCTCACCGGGGAACTTGTTCTCGTCACCTCCCAGACCGACCAGGTCCAGCTTCTCCATGACGATCTTGCGGATCTCGCTTTCCTTCTTCTTCGTGTGCTCACGAAGAGGGAACGCGGTGTTGTCGTAGAGGCTCATCGAGCCGAACAGCGCGCCGTCCTGGAACATGACGCCGAACAGCGTGCGGATCTCGTAGAGCTCCTTGGCCGAGCACTCGATGATGTTGGTGCCGTCGACGATGATCTTGCCGCGCTCGGGGCGCAGCAGGCCGATCAGCGACTTCAGAAACACCGACTTACCGGTACCGGACGGGCCCAGCAGCACGCTGACCTCACCGGCGGGCAGGTCGAAGGTGACATCTTCCCAAATTCGCTGGGCTCCGAAGGACTTGGTCAGCCCCTCAATCTGAATGCCAATGCCCACGCGAATTCCTTCCACCAAAGCCGAACATGTCGCCACAGAATTTCACACCTGTGGCTTGAGTCACTGTAACCTACGCGCTTGCGCGGCAACACTCGGTCCGCCGAGACCGCCTGCCCGCTTTCCGATCAGACAACTGTGGGGCCGGTCTGTTTGCCAGACCGGCCCCACAGCTTCGCGATTGCGGCGAACTACTTGACGGTGACCGACGCGCCGGCAGCCTCGAGCTTGGCCTTGGCGTCCTCGGCGGCCTCCTTGTTGACCTTCTCCAGCAGCGGCTTGGGGGCGCTGTCGACGAGGTCCTTGGCTTCCTTGAGACCCAGGCCGGAGACGATCTCGCGAACGACCTTGATGACGCCGATCTTCTTGTCGCCGGCACCTTCGAGGATGACGTCGAACTCCGACTGCTCCTCGGCGGCCTCGGCGGGGGCACCACCGGCGGCGGGGCCGGCAGCGGCGACGGCGACCGGAGCCGCAGCGGTGACGTCGAAGGTCTCCTCGAACTGCTTCACGAACTCAGAGAGCTCCAGCAGGGTCATTTCCTTGAACGCGTCGAGCAATTCGTCGGTGGACAGCTTGGCCATGATTGGTCCTTCCTAGTTACTTCTGTGGGTGGTCTTGGTATCAAGCAGCGGATTCTGCTGAATCCCCTGCGGCCTTCTTTTCCTGCAGAGCTGCGGCCAGGCGAGCGACCTGGGACGCAGGCGCCACGAACAGCGCCGCGGCCTGGGACTGCTTCGCCTTCATCGCGCCGGCCAGCTTGGACAGCAGCACCTCGCGCGACTCCAGGTCGGCGATCTTCTCGACCTCGGAGACGGACAGCGCGCGACCGTCCATGTAGCCGCCCTTGACGACCAGCGCCTTGTTGTCCTTGGCGAACTTCTTGAGCGCCTTGGCGGCGTCAACCGGCTCACCTTCGATGAACGCGATCGCGGTCGGGCCGGTGAAGAGCTCGTCGAGCCCCTCGATGCCGGCCTCTGCCGCGGCACGCTTCACCAAGGTGTTCTTGGCGACGGTGTAGGTCGCCGACGAACCCAGCGACCTACGCAGCTCGGCAAGGTTGGACACCGTCAGGCCGCGATATTCGGTGACGACGGTGGCCGTCGCCTCCTTGAACTTCTCGGCGATGTCGGCGACCGCGGTGGCCTTGTCAGCCTTGGCCATGCTTGCCTCCTCGTGATGGTTGGGACGTCCACCAACCGGCAGATCACGAGGGTCCGGGAAAACACAAGCGCCCCGACGCAGACAGGTCGGGGCGCATACAGAAGCACGTCAGAACGTGCCGGCCTCGTCCTCCTGCGTGGGCCGCCCGGGTGAACCCGGGACCTTCAACCGATACTTGAGCACTCGAAGCAAGCGCTCATCGGTGACCGACGGTCTTCGGTGGAACCGAGCCAGGATAGCGTGCCGTACCACGATCAGCCAAAACGGTGTGATCGCGCGCTGTGCCGCGCCAGTGCGGCGGCCCCCACCAGGCCGGCGTCGCCGCCGAGCGCGGCGGGCACGACCTGCAGACCGTGCAAGAAGTCCAAGCCGGCGTAGCCGGCCACCGCCGCGCGCAGCGGGTCGAACAACAGCGCGCCGGCCTTGGCGACCCCGCCGCCGACGACCACCAGATCGAGGTCGCACACCGCGCCCACCGACACGATCATCCGCGCCAGGGCGTCCGCGCCGCGTCCGAACGCGCGCAGTGCCACCGGATCCCCGCGGCCGGCCGCGTCGGCCAGCGCTCGGGCATCGGTTCCGCCCGCCCATCCGTTCTCCCGGGCCCACGCGGCCAGGTGTGGACCCGACGCAACGGTCTCGACGCAGCCGCGGCCGCCACACGCACACGGCGCACCGCCGGGTTCGACGACGACGTGCCCGACATGTCCGGCGTTGCCGCTGCGGCCGCGATAGGGGGCGCCGTCGAGCACCAGCCCGCCGCCGATCCCGGTCGACACCACCATCCCCAGCAGGAACCGGGCGTCCCGCCCGGCGCCCCTCCACCATTCGCCCAGCGTCATACACAACCCGTCCCCGCCGAGCGTGACCGGCAACCGGGTGAGCTCGGCGACGCGCTCGACGATCGGGAACCGCAGCCATTCGGGGATGTTGATGGGGCTGACGGTTCCGGCCGGGACGTCGATGGGTCCGGCGGACCCGACGCCGACCGCCGACACCGGGCCGGGTGCGGCGTCCACGGTCTCGGTGAGCAGTGACGCGACGACGGCCCACACGGTTTCGGCGTCGCCGTCGGGGGTGGGCCGCTGGGCGCGGTGGACCAGGGTGCCGTCGGCGGCAACGACACCGGCGGCGATCTTGGTGCCGCCGATGTCGAGCGCGAGGGTGAGATCGGACATCAATGCCTATGGGTGTTGTCGGGCTGCCGGGGATCCCCGGGGTGCTCATATCCCTCGTAGAGCGTGACCATTTCGGCACAACGGGAATCGAGCCACCTGCGATAGGCCCGCCGCCGGGCAGCGGCCAGCAGGTGCGTGGCGATCTCCGCGCGCACATCGCCGAGTGCCGCCGCGGTGGACGGACGGCGCCAGCCACCCCCGGCTGGCTGGGTGTGGCTGAACCGCAGGGGATTTCGGGCGTGATAGGCGGCGACGGCCTCGTCGGTGACGGTCACGTCGGAAGTGACCGCGACGTACACCGCGCGGGCAGCGGGGTCGGCCAGGGTGGCCGCGGCGACGCTGCCGATCTCCAGGCGGGCGACGGTGTCGGGCAGCAACTCGTCCTCGGTGGGCACGGCCGCCGCATCGAGTCCGGCCGACGCGGCCGCCACGACTCGTTCGGCGACGAGCACCTGGGTGAGCCAGCGGCGCAGTTGCCTCGCTTCGGCGGTGCCGGGCCGCGGCAGCGCGTACTGCCGGGGTCCGGCGCGCAGGGCCTGTTCGCGCGCGTCGATGTCGGCGACGGTGACGGTGTGCGCTCCGACCGTCGCCGCGATGGCAGTCACGACACCCTCACCCGGACCGCCGGGGAGTACACCAGCTCCCCGGCAGCCGCGACGCGGATCAGCGCCCACCACTGCCCCGGCTCGGTCCATCTCGGGGGGTGACGTCGAAGACCAGCTCGCACGTGCCCCGCGGGGGAATCACGCCGCCGGTGATGTTGGGCGTCAGCCACTCCCACGTTCCCCACGGTGAAATCAGGTGCGCCTCCACGGTCAGGTCGGTGTGGGCGTCCGTGCCGACCGTGACGCTCAGCCGCGCAGCTGACCCCGCCTCGACGTCGACGTCGCCGGGGTCGGCGACCAGTCGCAGCAGCCGGTCGTCGTGGCGCCCGACCGACAGCACCGCCACGTCCTCGACGGTCTGATGCCAGGACGTGGGGATCGCCGCGCCGGTGGCGGCGAGCTCGGCGCGCACCGGATACAGGCCGGGCGCGACGTCGGCGGGCACCGCGACATCGACAGTCGATTCCAGATGGTCTCCGGGCGGCAGCATGAACGGCAGGTCGACAACCCCGGTGTCCCAGCCGGGCGGTGCGAGGACGCGCACCATGCCGTGCAGCGCGGTGTCGGTGGCGTCACTGACGGCGGTGAGCCGGAGCGGGATGAGGGCACCGGCGGCGACGTCCAGGCGGTGCGGGTGCAGGTGCGCCACCGCGGGGAGTCCGCCCAGCGGCGCCGGCCCGCGGTTGTGCAGCCAGTACCTGGCGTAGAGGGGCTGCACCGGTTCGGCATCCGGGGCCAGTGACACCTGATCGGCGTGCGCCACCCGGGGAAAGTTCAATTGCGTTCTCAGGGTGGCGATCTCGTATCCGTCGAGCGGGCCGTGCGCTGCTGTCAGCGGCTCTTCGACGAGGTTCAGCCGCTGGGGTTCGGCGATGTGGCGCAGTCCGGACTGCAGCGAGACCCGGGCCGGGCGGCCCAGCATCTCGGCGATCCGCACCACGACGCCGTCGGCCGGGTCGGCGTGCCGGGCACTGCCGCGCGCCGTCGGATTGCCCGCCGCCTTGAGCGCGGTGACCCGCACCGCCCCCTCGGGCTGCACCTCCAGCAGCGAACCCCAGGGTGGCAGGCCGCCGGCGCCGGCGTGGCGGCGGGCCGACACGGCGACCAGCGGCTGACTGAATTCTGCACTGCGGGAGGGAATGTCGCAGTCCCGCCAGTCGCCGTCGCCGGCGACGAGTGCGTAGTCGAACCGGTGAGTCCAGTGCTGCAGCCCGAAGCCGGATCCGTCGGGGGCGGCGCGTCGGGGCGGGTCGATCCAGGTGCCCGACGGCCATCCGGTGCACGAGCGCATCAGCGACGAGTGCAGCGTGCCGTCGGACTCGACGGCGAACCCGGGCACACCGCGGGTCATCACCGCGACCGTGCGGGCTTCGAAGGGTTCCACGACGTCCTGGTCGACGAGGATCTCCGCGTCGGCCAGATCCTCGACCAGCGCCGCCACCGCCGCCGCGGTGTCCCCGACGGCACCGACGACCAGTACCGGCAGCGCGGCGGGATCACGTAGGTCGGCTCCGGGCACCCACACGTCGCGCAACGGCTGCGCGGCCGGCACCCACAGCCGCGCGGCCGCCGGGGCATCGTCGAGAACCTGTGCCGTGAAAGAGTTTTCGTCGACATGCCCGATGGTGATGCGCATATCGGGCAGGTTGGAGTCCACCGACAGGTCACCGTAGCGCGGCGCGTCGGCCAAGCTGCAGGTCGCGGTCACGCCGGCACGGCCGAGGGCGGCGATGAGAGCGCGGACGTCGTCGTCGACCACCGGGCAGACCACCTCGGCGACCGACACCGCGCGCACCGCGCCCCCGCGGAAACGCACCCGCATCGCCGAGGACAGGCCGAACCAACCGTGGGCCGGATTGTCCAGCGTGTACGGATGCACCGCGGTGTCGACCGACGTGGCGGATCCGGGCTCGTGGAGCAGGGCGAAACCGCGGCCGACCACCGCGGCCCCGGCCTCGCTGACCGGCATCGCGCCGGGCACGGGGCAGGGCCAGCGCAACCGCACCAGCTGGTCCCGACCGCGGAAGTCGTCGATCGTGGTCCGGCAGTCCACCCTGTCGACACCGCGCCACAACGTCACTGTCTGCGTGTAGCGCAGCAGTCCGGGGATCGCGCCGCGCACGACGACGCGTTCACCGAGGTCGCTGCGGAAGGCGCGCACCGCGGTGGCCGGATGTTCGGCGGATGTGACCAGCGGCCCCATCGGCAGCAGGTGCCAGGGACCCTCCCCGGCCACCGGATGCGCCGGATACTCCTGATACACGGCCAGCTCGTTGCCGACGCGGCCGTCGGCGATCAGTTCCCGCCCGCCGGCGCGCAGCGAGCTGATCCCGCCTCCGCGGGCGCCGTCGACGGCGAGCCGGTAATGCTCGTTACCGATGTCGGCGCCCCCGGCCGCTTCCCACGATGAGGACACGCCGTCACGCACCAGCCGGTAGGAGCGCCAGCCCATCGACGGCACGTCACGGGCGATCCAGGTCAGCGTGTGCCCGTCGTCCTCCACCAGCACCGGCACGTTCCGGCCGTCGCTGTCGACGAGGTGCCCGGCGAGCGGCTCGTCGACGTGAAGCGTAACCACGTCGGAGCGTTTGTGCGACAACGAGTTCCACACCACGATCGACCCGCCGACCACCCTGGACAGCAGTACCAGTGCCCCGTCACGGGCCGCCGACCCCAGCTGCCACGCGTCACGCCACCCGGTTAACAGGTCGAGGTAGACCTGGTCGGATTCCGATCCGGTGATGGCGTCGTGGTGGGCGCCGTACGCCAACTGCACCCAGGCCTTGGCCAGCGCGGCTTCGGGGTAGGTGGCACCGGTCAGCAGACCGGCGAAGACCGCGAACTGCTCGCCCTCGGACACGGCCAGTTCCGCGGCGCAGTTGGCCTGCTTGGTGTCGATGTAGGACACGTCCTTGCCGGTGTAGATCGGGT
Source organism: Mycobacterium sp. SMC-8 (assembly GCF_025263565.1). NCBI lineage: Bacteria > Bacillati > Actinomycetota > Actinomycetes > Mycobacteriales > Mycobacteriaceae > Mycobacterium > Mycobacterium sp. SMC-8. The sequence continues at coordinate 2,680,758 of NZ_CP079865.1, read as the reverse complement.
TCATGTCCCGGGTCTGTGGGGAAGCCGACCTGCCCGTGGCGTCGAGTTCGGCCCGGACCGCAGCAAAGAACTCCCGGGGCAGCGCGCACACGAACCGCGGCCAGGTGTAGCGCGCGTTCCAGTCCCGGTGGATGTCGGTGACCCACTTGTTGGGCGGGGTGTAGTCGGTGCCGACGGGCAGCAGCACGTTCCGGGTCAGCGCGACCTTCTTCATCCCGGTGAACAGCTCGTAGGTCGCGGCCTCGGCGTCACGCAGCGACGCCGACGAGTCCATCCACCAGCCTGCCGCGTAGTGCGCGGGCATGTAGTGGGTGAGCAGTCCGCGCCCGGACGGCGCCATCCACTCGAACTCGCTGGCGAACTGCATGCGCCCGGGGTCGCCGGCCCGGCCGTTCTCGGAGGCCATCGGACCCCACTGGTGGTGCGGTCCGCGTGCCCACGAACTCGACGTCAAGCCGGCGTCGGCGGCCATCGCCGGGAATTGGGGGTCGTGTCCGAACACGTCGAGCTGCCACGCGGTGGCCGGCGCGGCCCCCAGCACGTCGCGCTGGAAGCCACTGCCGTGCACGAAGTTACGGATGGCCGTCTCCGGTCCGGTCAGGTTCGTGTTGGGCTCGTTGTAGGTGCCGCCCATGATCTCGACACGGCCCTCGGCGACGAGTCTGCGCAGGTCAGCCCGGTCTTGCGGATGGGTGTCCCAGTACGGCTTGAGGTAGTCGACCTCGGCGAGCACGAACTTGTACTCCGGTTCACGTCTGGCCATCTCCAGGTGCGCGCAGACTAGTTCGAAGCCGTTGGTCTGCCGGCAGCGCCCGGGCGGGTCCTCGGTCCACACGCTGGTGTAGGCGGCCTGGGTGTTCCACCACACCGGGTCGTAATGGAAGTGGCTGACCATGAACATGGTCCAGCCGGGTTCGGCGTCGACGAAGTCGAATTCGGCCCAGCTGCCGTCGGCCTCCGCGCGGGCGGCGCGACGCCGGCCCGGCACCGGATCGGAAACCCGGACGGACACCTCGACGGTCGACTGGCCGGGACGCGCCGGCGGGTCGCCGACGGTCTGCAGACCCGGCCCCACCACCCGCACCGGCACCGGCACCGGCACCGGCACCGAGCAGTCCCGGTAGCTCACCCGCACCACCTGACACGGCATGTCGGACGGCCCGGTGAACAGCTCCGTCGACTCGGCGGAGGTGATGTCCACGCCAGCACCCTACGGCTTCCGGGAGGCCGAATATCGGTGATCAGTTAAGCCTGTGACCCGCGTGGCTGTGGATTAGCTGTATGTGAACAGACACCCTGTGGCATCATCTGCGGCGACCAGGTACGAAACGCTCGCTGACCCGTGACTGAAGGAGATTGCCGATGACCGCCCCCTCCCGAGCCCTCGCCCGCACCGCGAAAGTGCTCGGAATAGCAGCTATCGGCGCGTTCGGCGCGGCCGCGTTCATCGGCCTTGGCGCAGGCTCGGCAGAGGCGGACGTTCGGAAGGTGGCCCCCGGCCCGACCGTGAAGAGCCGGCAGGCCTCGGAGAACTCCGTGATCCGGATCAACGACTTCGGTGTCGCGCGCGGCATCTCCGAGGCGCGCGTCGCCGACGCCGGGATCGTGCACGCGCAGGGCGAGGTCCGCGACAGCACCAAAGCGGTCCAGGGCAGCAAGTCCCGGCCGTTCCGCGGCGGCTTCCCGACCGGCCCGGCCATCGGGGACTGGTGATCTGACGGGCTGACCGTCATCTGCGGGCCGCGCGCGCGATCCGGTCCGCCACCACCCGCACCGCGGCGATGACCTCGGGCGGTTCCAGCACCTCGAAGTCGCAGCCCGGCATGGCCAGCCACGGCACCATGCGTTCAGGGTCGTCGGCGCCGGTGGTCAGGATGCACGCGTACGGCCCGTCGGACTGCACGGTCACCGACGCCGCGGGGAACACCCGAGCGACCGCGTCCCGCGGGGCGAAGTACCGCACCCGCGCCACGTACGGGTAGGGCGACGACGAGATCGCGTGCTGCACGTAGGCGGCGGCGTCGGGCGCTTCCCGCGGCGTGAACGTCGTTCCCACCGCGTGCACGTCCGACATCCGGTCCAGCCGCAGGCTGCGCCAGTCGTCGCGGTCTCGGTCAAAGCACAGCAGATACCAGCGCCGCCCGGTCGTCACCAGCTGATACGGCTCCAGCCGCCGCCGGGTCACGTTCCCGCGGACGTCCACGTAGCCGGCGGTGACGTGCTCGTGGTCGCGGCTGGCGCGCGCGAGCGTCATCAGCACGTCGGGCTCAACCGGGGTGTCGGTCGCCGATCCCAGCGTCACCGTCGTGTCGTGGACAGCGGCGACCTGCGAGCGCAGCCGCGCCGGCATCACCTGATCCAGCTTGCTCAGTGCCCGCAGCGCCGACTCGCCCACCCCGGCCACGCTGCCTCCCGCAGCCACCCGCAGACAGACCGCCATGGCCACGGCCTCGTCCGGGTCGAGCAGCAGCGGCGGCAGCGCGGCGCCGGCGCCGAGCTGGTAGCCGCCGCCGTGCCCGGTGCTGGCGTGCACCGGATAGCCCAGCTCCCGGAGCCGGTCGACATCGCGCCGCACGCTGCGCGTCGTCACCCCGAGCCGCTCGGCGAGTTCCTCGCCACTCCACACCCGGCGCGACTGCAACAGACCCAGCAGCTGCAGTGTCCGGCCGGTCGTCTCCGCCATGTCGACAGTCTGCCTCAGTTGTAGGACAGAAACTGTCCTCAATGGCTGCCAGGGTGTACTCCATGAGCACCGACGTCGCTTCCTCCCTGGCCGAGCAGCTCGACTGGCACTGGACCCGTCAGCTCCGGCCCCGCCTCGACGGCCTCACCGACGAGGAGTACTTCTGGGAACCGGTGCCCGGCTGCTGGACCGTGCGCAGGGACGGCGCGCGGCTGTTTCCGGACTTCGCGTATCCACCGCCGCGGCCTGAGCCGTTCACCACGATCGCCTGGCGGATGGCACACGTGATCGTCGGCGTGCTCGCGATGCGCACCCACTCACATTTCGGCGGCCCGCCGGCCGACTACCAGACGTGGGACTACGCCGCGGACGCCGAGACCGCACTGCGCCAGCTCGACGACGCGTACCGCGGCTGGACGTCGGGCGTGCGCGTCCTCACCGACTCCGACCTCGCCGCGCCGTGCGGCCCCGCCGAGGGTCCGTACGCCGACGAGCCGATGGCGACGCTGGTGCTGCACATCAACCGCGAAGTGATCCACCACGGAGCTGAAATCGCTTTGCTCCGTGACCTTTTCATCCACACCTCCAAGGAGAACTGATATGCCTGCAATGCCCCCTCCGATCGCCGACGAGCGAGCCGGACTCACCGAGTACCTGCGCGCGCAGCAGTATGCTTTCCACGCGATCGCGTACGGCCTCACCGACGCCCAGGCGCGGTCCAAGCCGTCGGTGAGCGCGATGTCGATCGGCGGGCTGATCAAGCACGTCACCTTCTGCCAACGCGGCTGGATGGAGCGGGTGGCCGCCGCGCCGCACATGTGCGAGAGCGACACGCGTCCGATTCAGGATCAGGCCGCCGATTACGACGACCAGTTCGTGATGCGCGACGACGAGACCCTCGCCGACCTCCTGACCGCGTTCGACCGGCAGAACACCGAGACGCTGCACCTGTTGCAGACATGCGACCTCGGTGCAGCAGTACCCATTCCGCAGCAGGTGCCGTGGTTTCCCAAGGACGTGCCTGCCTGGTCGGTGCGCTGGGTGTTCTTCCACATGATCGAGGAGCTCGCCCGGCACGCCGGCCAGGGCGACATCATCCGGGAGAGCATCGACGGCGCCACCCTGTACGAGTTGGTCGCCGGGCTGGAGGGCTGGCCCGAGACCGAGTGGCTCAAGCCGTTCACCCCGGCGTCTTCCCCAGCCTGACTGACGAGCCGCCCTTCTCAAGCGCCGAAATCGCATTCCACGCGCGTCAAGTCGCCGAATCATCGCGCTGGGTGCAATTTCGGCGGCAGAGGAGTCAGCGCAGCACGAGCCGCAGCGCGTAGCCGACCACGGCTTCGAGGTCGTCACCGAGGTGCCCCGCCAGCCACTGCTGGGCGAGTTCGGCCATCGCGCCGGTGTACATCGCGGCGCCCACCACCGCAGCCGTCGGGTCGGAGTCGGGGTGCAGCCGCCACCCTTCGGTCAGCACCGCCTCCCGCAGCAGATCCTGGGTGGCGGCCCGTCGCGCCGTCAGCACCGGGTTGGCCCGCGCATCAGTGAACAGCAACCGTCCGCGACGCGGGTCGGCGGAACTGAAGTGCAACACCGCGGTCATCCCCGCGCGGGTGCGCGCGGGCAGGGACTCTCCGGCCCGGGACATCGCCTCCTCGACCACCGCGGCGAGTTCGGCGCTCACCCGGTCGTACACCGCGCCCAGCAGGTCGTCGGTGTCACGGAAGCTCTCGTAGAAGTAACGGGTGTTCAGCCCGGCCTCCCGGGACACCGAGCGCACCGACACCGCGGGCTCACCGCCGTCGCCGAACAGCCGGAACGCGGCTTCGACGAGCAGCGCGCGACGCTCGGCCCGTCGGTCGGCCAGCGACACACCGGCCCACCTCGTCGGGCTCGCCACCGGACTGGCCGCCGGCGGGGTCGCCGCCGATCTGGACGGGGCATTGGACACCGCTACAGCGTAGTGGTTCTGGCCACAGGCGTACCCAGACGATATTCTGGGCACACCCGTGACCAACTTTTCGGAGGCGCCCGAATGTTCCTGCCGCATCAGATCGCCCAGCAGGCCGTGCAGAACGTGGTGGACAAACGGTTCGACCAGGACATCCGTCGGCACTTCTTCAAGGGGATGGACTTCGCCGGTCCGCTCGGCGATCCCGGCTGGTTCGGGCCCCGCAGCGCCGTCTGGCACGTGCACTCGCACATGGAGGCGCTGGTGTTCGGGCTGCAGTGCGCGGCGTTCATCGAGCGTCTCGACCCGTCGATCTACTGGATGGGCATCCACCACTCGCGCCTCGTCAAGCCGGAGTCCAGAGACGATCCGATGCCCGAGATCGACCCCAAGGGCGCGCTGGTCCGGCTCGGCCATTCGGTCGCGTTCTTCATCGGCACCGCCTACGGCTCGACCGCGACCGCGGAACGCCTCGCGCTGGCGGTGCGCTCGATGCACCACACCGTCAAGGGAACCCGTCCGGACGGCGCCAGGTACGACGCCGACGACCCCGAGTGGCTGCGCTGGAACTACGCGACGGTGGTGTGGGGTATCGCCACCGCCCACGAGCTCTACCACCCGCAGCCGCTGCGCGGTAAGAAGCTCGACCGCTACTACGGGGAGTTCGTTCGGGTCGGGCACGCGCTCGGCGGCACCGACCTGCCCACCACCAAGGCCGAGACACTGGACTGCCTGAAGTCCTATCTGCCCAAGCTGGCGGTCACCTACGGCACCGCGATGGCCACCGGCCCGAATCTGCCGCTGCCGCAGGCCGCACTCAACTGGGCGATGCGCGACGCGATGCCGTCCTGGGCGAAAGGCCTGATCCAGCATCGCGATCCGAACATCCTGGAGCGCACGGCGCGGCGCGCCATGGTGTGGTCTGTCATCAACGGATTGCACGCCGCATCGGGCCCGGTCCCGGAATTCGAACAGGCCAGAGCGCGCGTCACCGACGGTCTCGACCCGGAGCTGGCGCCGCACACACTGCCGTCCTACCGGCCGGGCGACGATCCGGTGCGGACCCGGACCGAACTCGAAGACGCCTTCGCCTGAGCGCGGCACATGGGTTAGCGTGAGTGAGGGCCGGGGGGCCGAACCAGTCACCGAGGGGGAGATCGATGCGAAAGTTCCTCGCCGCGGGCTGTACCGCAGCCACGCTCACCGCCGCAGCGTTGGGAATGGCCAGCGCCACCGCGCAGCCCGAGCCGATGGAAATGCCCTCGTTCGAGGGCATGACGCTGCAGACCGCCAAGGAGATGTTTTCCGGGATCACCGGTCGCGAACTCGGCACCAGGGTCATCAACACCACCGCGCACACGCCGATGAACCCGGCGACGTGGGAGGTGTGCGGTCAGAAACCCTCACCGGGGGCCAAGCTGACCGACAGCACCTCCGCCGCGGTCGCCGTCGCCCCGCCCGGCATGTGCGCCGCCTGAGCGACGCGCTTTCTGCCGTGTGACCTGATCCACAGCTTTTTCGCCCGCCTCGCGGCTTTTGAGACACTGCAGAGATGACTGCACCGCGGAAACCATCCCACCGCGACGTTGCCAGGCTGGACCGGGTACCGCTTCCGGCCGAGGCAGCCCGCATCGGAGCGACCGGCTGGCAGATCACCCGGACCGGCGCGCGCGTCCTGACCAAACTCACCGGACGCGGCTCTCTTGCGCAGAAGATCGTCAAAGAGGTCCCGCAGGCATTCGCCGATCTCGGACCCACCTACGTCAAGTTCGGCCAGATCATCGCATCCAGCCCGGGTGCCTTCGGTGAACCACTCAGCCGCGAGTTCCGCAGCCTGCTGGACCGGGTGCCGCCGGCCGACACCGACGCCGTTCACAAACTGTTCAGGGAGGAACTCGGCAACGAGCCGCAGAATCTGTTCAAGTCGTTCGACGAGAAGCCGTTCGCGTCGGCCTCCATCGCCCAGGTCCACTACGCCACCCTGCACACCGGCGAGGAGGTGGTGGTCAAGATCCAGCGGCCGGGCATCCGCCGCCGGGTCGCCGCCGACCTGCAGATCCTCAAGCGCGGCGCCTGCCTGGTCGAGTTCGCCAAGCTCGGGCAGCGGCTCTCCGCGCAGGATGTGGTAGCCGATTTCGCCGACAATCTGGCCGAGGAACTCGACTTCCGGTTGGAGGCGCAGTCGATGGACGCGTGGGTCGCGCACATGCACGCCTCCCCGCTCGGCACGAACATCCGGGTGCCGCAGGTGTACTGGGACCTGACCAGCGAGCGGGTGCTGACGATGGAGCGCGTGACGGGTGTGCGCATCGACGACGTCGCCGCGATCCGCAAGAAGGGGTTCGACGGCACGGAGCTGGTCAAGGCGCTGCTGTTCAGCGTGTTCGAGGGCGGCCTGCGCCACGGCCTGTTCCACGGCGATCTCCACGCGGGCAACCTGTACGTCGACGACGACGGCAAGATCGTGTTCTTCGACTTCGGCATCATGGGCCGCATCGACCCGCGCACCCGATGGCTGCTGCGCGAACTGGTGTACGCGCTGCTGGTCAAGAAGGACCACGCCGCCGCGGGCAAGATCGTCGTGCTGATGGGCGCGGTCGGGACCGTCAAGCCCGAAGCCGAGGCCGCCAAGGACCTGGAGAAGTTTGCCACCCCGCTGACACTGAAGTCGCTGGGCGATCTGAGTTACGCCGAGATCGGCAAGCAGCTCTCCGCACTTTCCGACGCGTACGACGTGAAGCTGCCGCGCGAGCTGGTGCTCATCGGCAAACAGTTCCTTTACGTGGAGCGCTACATGAAGCTGTTGGCGCCGAACTGGCAGATGATGAGCGATCCGGCGCTGACGGGGTACTTCGCGAACTTCATGGTGGAGGTCAGTCGCGAGCATTCCGACGAACTGGAAACCTGACCGCTATCGCGCCCGCACGCTGAGCACGTCGGTGACGTCGGTCCAGTCCATGTTCGCGACGCGGCAAACCGGTGCTCCATGCCGTACCGGTTCCACGACGAGCCGAAGCACGACTCGACGGCGACTTCGGGCAACAGCCCACCGGCCTCGGCCGACCGCGCAAAACGCTACACGGGCAGGCGCGCTCTCACATCTCTTTCCTCACGGGGTACCTGCTGTTCGCCGCAGATGTCACACATTGTCATAGTGGTAAGCGGGCACATGAACAGCGACAAGACACTGGAGGTTTGGTGGAGGTCCGGGTAGGGACGGCGAAGTCGGGTGAGCTGGACATCCACTACGAGGACATGGGCGACGCGAACGACCCGGCCGTTCTCCTGATCATGGGCCTGGGCGCCCAATTGCTGTTGTGGCGCAAGGGTTTCTGCGAGAAGCTCACCGACCAGGGCCTGCGGGTCATCCGGTTCGACAACCGCGACGTCGGCCTGTCCAGCAAGCTGCCCCACCACCATTCCGGTGCCCCGCTGGTGCCGCGGATGGCGCGGTCACTGGTCGGGCTGCCGAGCCCCGCCGCGTACACGCTCGAAGACATGGCCGACGACGCGGCGGCGCTGCTCGACCACCTGTCAATCGACAGCGCGCACGTGGTGGGCGGGTCGATGGGCGGCATGATCGCCCAGATCTTCGCCGCCCGCCACCAGATCCGTACCAGATCACTCGGGGTGATCTTCTCCAGCAACAACCAGGCGGCGCTGCCGCCTCCCGGACCACGCCAACTCGCCGCAATTCTGCAGCGCCCCAAGGGTTCTGATCGCGAGGCGGTCATCGAGAACGCGGTGCGGGTGGCCCGGATCATCGGCAGCCCGGGTTATCCGGCGACCGAGGAGCGGCTGCGCGCCGATGCGATCGAAGGGTACGACCGCAGCTACTACCCGGCCGGGGTCGCCAGGCACTTCGCCGCGATCCTGGGCAGCGGCAGCCTGCGGCGCTACAACCGGCAGACGACCGCGCCGACGGTGGTCATCCACGGCAAGGCGGACAAGCTGATGCGGCCGTCGGGCGGCCGGGCCGTCGCCCGGGCGATCCCCGGCGCCCGCCTCGTGTTGTTCGACGGCATGGGCCACGAATTGCCCGAGCCCCTGTGGGACGACATCGTCGGAGAACTGAAGACCACGTTCGCCGAAGCTCCCTGACTTTCGCGTCAAAGCACGTTCGGTGAAGTGCGCGTAGCATCCTCGGCAGGGCACGACGCGCCGTCTTACAGGAGATTCTCTTCGGGCTGTGTCCGGGGAAGGCCCTCTTGGCCTCGAAACGCAATCTCACGCCTCACTTCGACGACGTGCAGGCGCACTATGACCTCTCGGACGAGTTCTTCCGCTTGTTCCTCGATCCGTCCCAGACCTACAGCTGCGCGTACTTCGAACGCGAGGACATGACTTTGGAGGAAGCGCAGCTGGCCAAGGTCGACCTCGCACTCGGGAAACTCGGTCTGGAGCCGGGAATGACGCTGCTGGACGTCGGCTGCGGCTGGGGGTCGGTGATGATGCGCGCCGTGGAGTCCTACGACGTCGACGTCGTCGGACTGACGCTCAGCGCGAACCAGAAGGCTCACGTCGAGCGGCTGTTCGCGGAATCAGGCGACAGCAGACGCAAACGCGTCCTGCTGACCGGCTGGGAGCAGTTCGACGAACCCGTCGACCGCATCGTCTCGATCGGCGCGTTCGAGCACTTCGGGTTCGACCGCTACGACGACTTCTTCGCCATGGCCGCCCGGGCACTGCCCGAGGACGGCGTGATGCTGCTGCACACCATCACCGCGCTGACGATGCCCCAGATGACCGAGCGCGGGATGCCGCTGACCTTCGAGGTGGCCCGGTTCGTGAAGTTCATCCTGACCGAGATTTTCCCCGGTGGCCGGCTGCCGTCCATCGAGAAGGTCGAACAGCATGCGAGACCAGCGGGTTTCGACCTCACCCGCACGCAGTCGCTGCAGCCCCACTACGCGCGCACGCTGGACTGCTGGGCCGCGGCTCTGCGCTCGCGCCGGGACGAGGCGATCGCGGTGCAGTCAGAAGAGGTCTACGACCGGTACATGCACTACCTGACGGGCTGCGCAAAGGGCTTCCGGGTGGGCTACATCGACGTCAACCAGTTCACCCTGGCCAAGTAGCGCGGGCCTGCGGGTTGGCTCCCGTGCCACGCCGAACGCTAGTCTGATGCCTTCAGGACGCGTGTTTGCAGAAGCGCCGAGCCGCGTCTTCGGTACGGTCTTGCACAGTTGATATGGACCGGAAGCGGCGAAGCAGGGGAAATATGTCTGACCAATCCAGCGGCACGAAGGATCTGACGCCTCATTTCGAGGACATCCAGGCTCACTACGACCTGTCCGACGACTTCTTCGGTGTCTTCCAGGACCCGACCCGTAAGTACAGCTGTGCGTACTTCACCGGGCCGAATGTGACCCTCTCGGAAGCACAGATCGCCAACGTCGACCAGCACCTCGACAAGCTCAACCTCAAGCCCGGCATGACGCTGCTCGAGGTGGGCTGCGGCTGGGGCCTGACCCTGCAGCGCGCGATGGAGAAGTACGACGTCAACGTCATCGGCCTGACCTTGTCGAAGAACCAGAAGGCCTACTGCGATCAGCTGCTGGGCAAGCTCGACTCCGAACGCACGTTCGATGTCCGGCTGGAGGGCTGGGAGCAGTTCCACTCCCCCGTCGACCGCATCGTGTCCATCGAGGCGTTTGAGCACTTCGGCTTCGAGCGCTACGACGACTTCTTCAAGATGTGTTACGACGTCCTGCCCGAGGACGGCCGGATGACGATCCAGAGCAGCGTCGGGTACCACCCCTACGACCTGGCCGAACGCGGGAAGAAGCTGACGTTCGAACTGGCCCGGTTCATCAAGTTCATGATCACCGAGATCTTCCCCGGCGGCCGTCTGCCCACCACACAGATGATGGTCGAGCACGGCGAGAAGGCCGGATTCGTGGTGCCTGAGACGATGTCGCTGCGCAACCACTACATCAAGACGCTCGGCATCTGGGCCGACCGCCTTGAGGCCAACAAGGACGCGGCGATCGCGGCGACCGACGAAGAGAACTACCAGCGCTACATGCGTTACCTCAAGGGCTGCCAGTACTACTTCATCGACGAGTCGATCGACGTCAGCCTCGTCACCTACCTGAAGCCGGCCGTCGCCGCCTAGTCAGACCGCAGAGCCGGACAAGAAGAATCCCCCGCACGCCTGAATGCGGGGGATTCCTCCTGTCGGCCCTCAGGCCGCGGCCGGTGTGCCGGTGTCGGCGGTCTCGGTCTCGGTGTCGGCGGTCTCGGTGTCGGCGGTCTCGGTGTCGGGGTCGGCGGTCTCGGTGTCGGCGTCGGTGGCATCCTGGTCTGCGTCGTCGATGTCCACCGCATCGTGGTCGACGGTGACCTCGTCCTCGTCGATCACCGTCTCGTCGTCGGTGACTGTTTCTTCACCGGTGGTGACTTCGTCCTCGTCGATCACCGTCTCGTCGCCGGTGGTCTCGTCGCCGGTGGCGGTCTCCTTCCCGGTACCCGCGGCTTCTTCCTCCACGGTGCCCTCAGTGACGGCAGTCTTTCCGACGTCGGTCTGGATGATCGTCGACCGGCTCTGCGATGCGATCGCCGCGGCGGCGTCTTCGGTGCTCTCGCCGACGTCCGGCGACTGCACCTCATTTTTCGGGATGAAGTTCTGGATGAAGGCCTCGACGCCCTTGACGGCGGCCACCACCAGGTCGACACCGACCTTGAGCCAGTTCTGGAAGAGGTTGAACGGCAGTATCGTCGAACCCCGGCTCACCGCCGGATTGCCGCTCCAGTCGTAGCCGAGGTCGACCAGCTCCCGCAGTACCGGTTCAGCCAGGTCGATGAACGGCTTGGCCAGCCAGCCGAGCCCCGCCGAGTCGGCCAGCGAGCGGACGAGATCGGTGAGCGGCAGGCTCGTCGCGGGAATCATGATGTAGCTGTTGCCGAAGTCGTCGAAGCGACAGTTGCCGGGGTTGACCCCACAGTCGAGCTGCGGCGCCAGGGTCTGGTCGGTGTAGCCGTACGGCATCGGCAGGTCATCTTCGGCGTTCGGCGCAAGGTAGTACCCGTGCACCGTGTCGAACGCGGCGATCATGTTCGCGATGGCGAACAGGTTCCCCCAGTAGCGGGGAGCGTAGACTACCGGGTCGTATTCGAAACCGATTGTGGTGGTTGCGATTCCGGTATCCGTCGGCATGGGCGGTTCGAAGGACAGGTCGAGGATCGGCACGGGATCCCCGAGCAGGAAGCGCAGCCAGGCCAGCCGCTGCCACAACCCGCCGTCGGGATTCTGGATCCCTCCGATGGTGACGACCTTGAGCCGGTCTTTCACGGCGTCGGGAAGATCGAGACCGGCGATTTCGGCCAGCGCGTTGGCGACCACGGCGCCGCCCTGGGAGTACCCGAAGATGTAGACGTCCTCGTCGGAGTCCCCGAGGAACGGATCCAGCGCCGCCATCAGGTGGTCGACGCCTTCGTCGACCGAGACGTCCCACTTCTCACACCGGCCCGGGACACACCACCCCGGAAGAAAGGACATCGGCCAGAACGAGGCGGGATACGGAATGCCGACCAGATCCGGATCGGCACAGTCGGTGGCGCACACCAGCGGCCCGATGTACCGGCTCCAGGCGTTTTCTCGGTAACCCTCGATATCGGGGTCCGGTGTCCCGGTGCCCGGCACGATCAGCGCCGTGGCGCCGTACGCCAGCGCCGATACGAAGGCGGAGGCGACGCCCAATGCCATGACAGTGACGAAGGAGACGATGACGAGCACCAGTGCACGGGCCTGAGAACGCACGTGACAACGATCACATACCGCGGGCCACGTCGGCGGCGATTTTGCGATCTCGCCAGACCCCGATCCGGCCGCAAAGCATAGGGAAATTCCCGATTCGTCCCCATCGGACGTTCGCTTACCGTCGGAGCATGGCCGACGTGCGGGGTGCGACGAACTTTCTCGCGGAGTGGTATCTGCCCGATCTCGCCGAGACGACGGTCGACGACATCGTCTCGCGGCTCGACGCGGCCACCGCCGCCGTCTCGGATGAAGGCAGGCGTGTCCGGCTGGTGGTGACGCTGTCGGTCCCCACCGATGAGGTGCTCTACGGCGTGTTCGACGCCGAGTCCCCCGATGCTGTCGGCGCCGCCTGCCGGCGCGCAGGAGTCCCCCATCAGCGGTTATCCACACACGTGGTGGCCCGCTTCGTCAGCACCGGAGCAGCCTAAAGGCACGCAGTGCCAATACTTTGCCGCCCGCGTTCACTCCTCGGGCGCTCCGGCGCCGGTCCCACACTGTGGCCCGTGAAACCACTGGAAGATCCCACTTCTGGCCGTCGGTGAGAATTTCTCGACGATCGATTACCGAATTGACGGCCACGGTGCTATGTTGCTGCGCGAGGGTGCTCTTCGGTCGTCGCGTCGCGGTAGGCCAGGGGGACACCGTCGACTTCTGGCCGAGATGCCCGAGTCTCCGTTCGTGGGGGACGGTACTCCGGCAGGGCCAGGAAGCCGGCGACCGAGGAGCACTCTCAGAAGCCAAATACCAAGAAGCCCCGCACCGGACAGGTGCGGGGCTTCTTGTCGAGCGTGGTGGCCTACTCCTCCGTGAAATTCCGGGTCACCGCCGGGTCGACCGGGATTCCGGGGCCCGTGGTGGTGGAGACGACGACCTTCTTCAGGTAGCGGCCCTTCGACGAGGACGGCTTGGCGCGCAGCACCTCGTCGAGCGCGGCGCCGTAGTTCTCGGCGAGCTTCTTCTCGTCGAACGACGCCTTACCGATCACGAAGTGGAGGTTGGCCTGCTTGTCGACGCGGAAGTTGATCTTGCCGCCCTTGATGTCCGCGACGGCCTTGGCCACGTCCGGGGTCACCGTGCCGGTCTTCGGGTTCGGCATCAGACCGCGGGGGCCGAGGATACGGGCGATGCGGCCGACCTTGGCCATCTGGTCCGGCGTCGCGATCGCCGCGTCGAAGTCGAGCATGCCGCCCTGGATCTGCTCGATCAGGTCGTCGCTGCCGACGATGTCGGCGCCGGCGGCCTGCGCCTGCTCGGCCTTGTCGCCGACGGCGAACACGGCCACCCGCGCGGTCTTACCGGTGCCGTGCGGCAGGTTCACGGTGCCGCGGACCATCTGGTCGGCCTTGCGGGGGTCGACACCGAGCCGGATCGCGACCTCGACGGTGGCGTCCTGCTTCTTCGACGACGTCTCCTTGGCCAGCTTCGCGGCCTCCAGCGGCGTGTAGAGCCGGCTCCGGTCGACCTTCTCGGCGGCTTCCTTGTAAGCCTTGCTGTTCTTGCTCATTGATTTCTCCTTAATTCAGAAGTTGTGGTGCGGGCCGATGCCAGCCCTTCCACGGGATGCGGTCCTACTCGACCGTGATCCCCATCGACCGGGCGGTGCCCGCGATGATCTTGGCGGCCTGATCGATGTCGTTGGCGTTCAGGTCTTCCTTCTTGGTCTCGGCGATCTCACGCACCTGATCCCACGTCACCTTGGCGACCTTGGTCTTGTGCGGCTCGCTCGAACCCTTCGGCACACCGGCGGCCTTGAGCAGCAGCTTGGCGGCCGGCGGGGTCTTCAGCGCGAACGTGAAGCTGCGATCCTCGTAGACGGTGATCTCCACGGGGATGACGTTGCCGCGCTGCGACTCGGTCGCGGCGTTGTACGCCTTGCAGAACTCCATGATGTTGACGCCGTGCTGGCCGAGCGCGGGTCCGACCGGCGGGGCGGGGTTGGCCTGCCCGGCCTGGATCTGCAGCTTGATCAGCCCGACGACCTTCTTCTTCGGGGGCATGGCTGTGCTTTCTCTCTTCTCTCGTTCTATCCGAAGTGCGGCTTGGGGCCCGCGTTAAATCTTGGCGACCTGGTTGAAGGTCAGTTCGACCGGGGTCTCACGTCCGAAGATCGACACCAGCACCTTGAGCTTCTGCTGTTCGGCGTTGACCTCGCTGATCGACGCGGGCAGCGTCGCGAACGGGCCGTCCATGACGGTGACGGACTCGCCCACCTCGAAGTCGACCTCGATGACGGGCCGCTCGATGCCGCCGGTCTCCGACGCCGCAGCCGCGGCGGACGACGCGGCCGCCTTGCCGGGCTTCTTGGCCGCGGCGGGCGGCAGCAGGAACTTCACCACGTCGTCGAGCGACAGCGGCGACGGCCGCGACGTCGCGCCGACGAAGCCGGTCACGCCGGGCGTGTTGCGCACCGCGCCCCACGACTCGTCGTTGAGCTCCATACGGACCAGGATGTAGCCGGGCAGCACCTTGCGGTTGACCTGCTTGCGCTGGCCGTTCTTGATCTCGGTGACCTCTTCGGTGGGCACCTCGACCTGGAAGATGTAGTCGCCGACGTCCAGGTTCTGCACGCGGGTCTCGAGATTGGCCTTCACCTTGTTCTCGTAACCGGCGTAGGAGTGGATCACGTACCACTCGCCCGGCTGCAGCCGCAGCTCCTTCTTGAGCGCGACGGCCGGATCCTCGTCCTCGGCGTCCTCGCCAGCCGCCTCGGCGACATCGTCATCGGCACCTTCAGCGGCGGGTGCGGCGTCCTCGTCGCTGCCCACGGCCTCGGCGTCGGCACCAGCGCGAACCTCGGCGTTGGTCTCGTCGACGTCGATGGTGTCGACGGTGTCGCCCGAAGGCGCTTCGCCGTCGAAGCTAGTCACGTGTTCAGTCCTCTCTCACTGTCTGCCTGGCCCGCGGTCAGCCGAAGATCCAGGTCACGAGCTTGGCCAGGCCCAGGTCCACGCCGCCGATCAGCGCCACCATGAACACCAGGAACAGCAGCACGACCGTCGTGTAGGTCACCATCTGCTTGCGGTTGGGCCAGATGACCTTCCGCAGCTCGCCAACAACTTCCTTCAGGTAGTTGAGGACGAACAGGAACGGATTACGGGACGGGCCGTCCTTGGGCTTCCGGGCCGTTTTCTTCTTGGCCTTGGGCCCCTTGCCGCCGTCCTTGGAATCAGAAGCCTCGGTGTCGGGCGCCTGCTCGGTGTCCGTGTCGGCGCCCTCGGTCCCGGCCGGGCGCCGCGACCGCTTGCCCGTGGGACGCAGCGGACGCGTCACGACCGCGGTCTGGCCGCGGGTGTCACCGTCGTCGGTCTGTGCGCCGCTGTCGGTGTCAGCGGAGCTGACACCGTCGCGCTCGTCGCTCACCGCATGCATCCCATCTCATCGTCGTCTGATCGTCGTTTCATGTCGACACCCTCCAGTATCCAGACCCGGCGGGTGACCACACTTGTCGAGTATTCAGTTTTGAGCAGGGGCGACAGGACTTGAACCTGCAACCTGCGGTTTTGGAGACCGCTGCTCTGCCAGTTGAGCTACGCCCCTTCACGGGTCCCTTGAGGCCCACACAATTCGCGCGCTCCCCGTTCGGTCGATCTGAGCCGACGGACAGCGCGCTTAACTGGGAAAACCCCGGACGCCCGAGTGTAGCGCGCCGGGGTCCCGAGTTACTAATCCACGTCCTCCAGGTCGTGCTGGACGGGCTTGCGGACCACTTGGCCGGTTTCGGGATCCCAGCCGGCCGAGATCGAGTTGTCGCCCTCATGGCCCATCAAGGTCGTGAACGCCTCCATCACGACCTCACCGTGCTGGTTGGTCAGCACGTTGCGCGTGGTCACGATGTCGGCGCCGAAACGCTCGGTGACGGTCTCGATGTGCATGACACCGGTGACCTCGTCGCCTTCTTTGATGTGCTGATGGAACAGGAACTTCTGGTCCACCTGCACGATCTGCATGGTTTCGAAGCCGACGTCGACGTGCTGGAAGAAGTGCCGCTGGATCATCACGGCGAAGATCGACAGAAACGTCGGCCCGGCGACCAGACCCGGATGACCGAGCGCGGCGGCGGCCTCCACATCGTGGGACGCCGGATCGGTGGCCTTGACCGCCTTCGCGTACTGGCGGATCTGCTCGCGGCCCACCACGTAGGGATCGGGGTACTTGTAAACCATCCCGCGGATGTCTGTCTTGAGTGCCATGGTCCGAAACCTGCCTATGCGAGCTTCGCGACAGCGACGGCGCGGCCGAAGATCTTCTTCCCACCGGCGGTGGCGCTGAGCGCGATCGTGACCGACTTGAACTCGGGATCAACCGATTTCACCCGGCCGTTGAACACGATCTCGGCGCCTCTGCCGTCGTTGGGGACGGGTACGACGGCGGTGAAGCGCACGTTGTACTCGGTGACCGCGGCCGGATCACCCACCCATTCGGTCACGTAGCCACCGCCCAGACCCATGGTGAGCATGCCGTGCGCGATCGCGGTGTCCAGACCGACCTGCTTGGCGATCTCGTCATCCCAGTGGATCGGGTTCAGGTCGCCGGACACGCCCGCATAGTTGACCAGGTCGGCCCGTGTGAGCGGGATGACCTTCTCGGGCAGCTGATCGCCGACGTTGACCGAACTGAACTCACGCAGTGCCATCTGAAAAGCCACTCTCTCCGTCTTCTTCGCTACGCCCCGCCAGGGTGGTGTAGGACTCCTGCACAACGTCGCCGTTGCGATTGCTGACGACGTTCTTGGTGACGATGATGTCGGTGCCGTGGGCCTGGCGCACCGAGTCGATCCACACGTCGCAGAACAGCTCGTCACCGGCCTTGATGGGGCGGACGAACTTGAGGACCTGGTCGACCTGGACGATCTGCGCGTCGGTGATGCCGATCCCGGCCGCGGCGAACATCGCCGACTGGGCCTGATAGCCGAACACCGAGATGAAGGTGAGCGGGGCCAGCAGCGCGTCGTAACCCAGGTCCGCGGCGGCCTGCTCGTCGAAGAAAGCGGGATCGTCGTTCTTGACCGCGGTCGCGTACTCGCGGATCTTCTCTCGCCCCACGACGTAGTGGTCGGGATGACGGAAGTGCGTCCCGACGTATCCGTCCAGAAAAGACACGGTCCAGTCGCGTCGCTTAGCGCGACTCTTTGTGCGCCTGGTGCTTGCCGCAGTTCGGGCAGAACTTCTTGATCTCGAGCCGGTCGGGATCGTTGCGGCGGTTCTTCTTGGTGATGTAGTTACGGTGCTTGCACACCTCGCAGGCCAAGGTGATCTTGGGCCGTACGTCAGTACTGGAGGCCACGTCAGTCGTCCTTCGTTAAACGTTCGTACTCGTCTTGTGTAGCGGTGGGGGGGCTCGATCCCCCGACCTCACGATTATGAGTCGTGCGCTCTAACCAGCTGAGCTACACCGCCCCGGACGGATCCGGGCCGGCGCACACGGTCGCTCCGCCCTTCTCCACCGAGCCCCCTAACGGAATCGAACCGTTGACCTTTTCCTTACCATGGAAACGCTCTGCCGACTGAGCTAAGGGGGCCTTCGCTCGCGGATGTGCCGCGAGCCTTAAAGAGGGTACATTCTCTGCGTTTACCGCGCCAAACCGCTGGTCATAACCGCTGTTAGACCCCGAATCGGGGCTGCTCGCGGCGGCGCGGGCCGGCACTGCCTACGCTGACTTCATGGCTGCCACGGACCACACCGACCGCCTCTACTTCAGACAGCTGCTCTCCGGCCGGGACTTCGCGGCCGGAGACATGATCGCCCAGCAGATGCGCAACTTCGCCTATCTGATCGGCGACCGGGAGACCGGCGACACCGTCGTCGTCGATCCGGCCTATGCGGCCCAGGATCTGGTCGACGCCGTGGAGGCCGACGGCATGCGGCTGTCCGGCGTGCTCGTCACCCACCACCACCCCGACCACGTCGGCGGGTCGATGATGGGTTTTGAACTCAAGGGTCTGGCCGAGTTGCTGGAGCGGGTCAGCGTCCCTGTTCACGTCAACGCCCACGAGGTGGACTGGGTCGCGCGGATCACCGGCATCGCCCCCAGCGAGCTGACCTCGCACCAGCACGGCGACAAGGTGTCCGTGGGCGACATCGAGATCGAACTACTGCACACCCCGGGCCACACCCCGGGCAGCCAGTGCTTCCTGCTGGACGGACGGCTGGTCGCCGGCGACACGCTGTTTCTCGAAGGATGCGGCCGCACCGACTTTCCCGGCGGCAACGTCGACGACATGTTCCGCAGCCTGCAGGCGCTCGCGCAGCTGCCCGGTGATCCGACCGTGTTCCCCGGGCACTGGTACTCCGCCGAGCCGAGCGCATCGCTGTCGCAGGTGCGCAACACCAACTACGTCTACCGAGCGAGCGACCTCGACCAATGGCGCATGCTGATGGGTGGCTGACGACCGGTTTCCCGGGCCGTCTACTACTTGAACGCCGAGCCGATCCCGCACTCCCACAGCCCCAGCTTCGGGACGCCACCGTACGGTCGCTCCCGGCGGCGCCGGGCACGCCGTTCCGACTCCACCAGCTCCGCAGGCCGATTCCGCTTCGCACGCATGGCTTCCTCCTCAGGTCTGGGCGCGATACCCCCCTCAAGCACCGCGCCTGCTCTCGACGCTACGAATGCGTGTCGGCGCCGGACCGCGTAGTCGGCTACCTGTTTCCGGCCCGTCGCCGGCAATCCCGGCTACGTAGTGGCGCGCGGCCCGCTGTTAGGTTCGAGCCATGACCAGCAGCGTCTCCTACGAACTCGCACACTCCGTGGCCACCATCACCCTCGACGACGGCAAGGTGAACGTGCTCGGGCCCGCGATGCAGGCCGCGATCAACGAAGCGCTCGACCGCGCCGAAGCCGACAAAGCCAAGGCTGTGGTGCTCGCCGGGAATTCGCGGGTTTTCAGCGGCGGCTTCGACCTCGCAGTGTTCCAGTCCGGTGAGGCCGCCGCGGCGCTGGGCATGCTCTCCGGCGGCTTCGAACTGTCGATGCGCACACTGACGTTCCCGGTCCCGGTGATCATCGCGGCCACCGGCCCGGCGATCGCGATGGGTTCCTTCCTGCTGCTGTCGGCCGATCACCGTGTCGGTCAGCCGAAGTCGCGCTGCCAGGCCATCGAGGTCGCCATCGGCATGACCATCCCGATCTCGGCACTGGAGATCATGCGAATGCGGCTGACCCCGGCGGCGTTCGAACGGGCCGCCGCGCTGGCGGCGACGTTCGCCGGTGACGAGGCGATCGCAGCGGGCTGGCTCGATGAGATCGTCGAGGCCGACCAGGTGCTGCCCCGCGCCCAGCAGGTCGCGGCCGAGGCGGCCGCCACCCTGCACACCGGCGCGCACCTGGCCACCAAGCTCAAGGCACGCAAGACCGCCCTCGATGCCATTCAGGCCGGAATCGACGGCCTGGCAACGGAATTCACGCTGGGGTGAGCTACGTCCGGGCGGACGTTCACGAAGCGGGACTGGATCTGACGTCGAGCGTGCCGACCACCCGACCGCCGGCCGCGTACACGACGGAGAAGCCGCCGTCCTTGTCCGTCACCGTCGACGTGTCGTAGCCGTCGCCCCAACCCCGGTAGGTCAGCACGAAATCTCCGATCCGGCAGGTGAATCCGGGCACCGTGTTCCAGACAGCGGGCCGGCCCGCCGCCGTGAGCCCGGCGACGAGCCCCTGTTGGGTGGCGTCCCGCCAGTGTTCCGCGACGATCGGCCGTCCCGCCGCGACGTTGTGCGCGATCGTGACATCCCCTGCGGCATAGACGTTGCGCACCGATGTGCGCATGTGTTCGTCGACCACCACCCGGCCCCGGCGGAGCGCCAGGCCCGCGTCGGCGGCCAGTCGGATGTCGGGGCGCACTCCGGTGGCCGCGACCACCACCTCCCCGCCGGCCCGGTCCCCCGACGACAGCGTCACCCCGGCGTCGTCGACCGCGGTCACCGTCGTCGACAGCACCACTCGCACACCGGCATCGGAGAGCATCTCGACGACGCGCTTGCCGACCTCGACCCCGAACCGGCGCTGCAGCGGCACCGATTCGGGCACCACCACGGTGGTCGCCGGCCCGAGCCCGGCCAGGCGGGCGGCGGCCTCGCAACCGACCAGCCCGCCGCCGATCACCACCGCGCTCGACGCGTGCCGGGCGGCCATCTTCAGCGCCACGGCGTCGGAGAAGCTACGCAACCGTTGGGCGCGATGCCCGCCGGGAACGTCCAGCGGCACCGCGGCCGCGCCGGGTGCGAGCACCAGATGCCAGTACGGATATCGGGCGCCGCCGGTGGTGACCACCTCCCGGGCGTCGACGTCGATGTGCTCGACCGTGACCCCCAGCAGCAGGTCGATGTCGTGGCGCCGGAACCAGCCGGCGCTGTGCAGGTCCAGATCGGTGTGCCCGCAGCCGAGGAACTCCTTGCTCAGCGGCGGTTTCGCGTAGGGCAGCGCCGGGTCGGCCGACACGATGCGCACCGGGATGCGCGGATGCCTGCTGCGGAACGTCTCGGCCGCGCTGACGCCCGCGGGTCCACTACCGATGGCCAGGAACCCGGGTGCCACCATGGGCTGGGGATACCACTTCGGCCGGTCGTCCAATCCGAACCGTTGAGCCGTGCTGACCTGGTGTGCGAGCATCTGCCCATGGAGCCGTTCGGGGACCCTGAAGCCCGCATCCGGGATCTGGAACGGCCCCTCGCCGATCAGACCCGGGCCAACGAGCTCGGCGCACAGCCGAACCTCTACAACGGTTCGCCGTACTACGCTCCCCCGCAGCGAGTGGTGCACAAGCGCCCGCACAGCACCGCGCTGTGGCTGATCCCGGTCGCGCTGGTCGCCGTGATCGCCGGCGCGGTCGCCGCCGCGGTGATGTTCTTCGACACCGCCGACTCGGACGGCCGCCCGGTGCCGATCGCCGGCGGGGGCGGACCCCTTGACCCGCCACCGGGTCTCGGCGCGCAGGCCCGTATCGACTCCACCGAGCAGATCGTGACGGTGGAAGCGGGCAGCTTTCTGAGCATCGGCGGCGTCGAAACCAGGCGGACGGTCATCTGCCAGGACGGCACGGTGAGCGTCTCCGGCGTGCGCAACGTCATCGAAATCCAGGGTGGCTGCCTGCTGGTCAACGTGTCGGGCGTCGAGAATTCCGTGACCATCGAGTCCGCGGGGTCTGTTCACGCATCCGGTTTCGACAACCGCGTGACCTACCGCTCCGGTGACCCCGAGATCTCGAAGTCAGGGGTCGGCAACGTCGTCGAACAGGGCTGAGGCCGTCTCCCCCGCGATCCCGTGGGCGACCGCCGCCGTCGTAGGCTGACCCACGATGGCGCTGCACCTGCACCGGGCCGACCGCACCGACTTGCTAGCCGACGGCCTCGGCGCGATGCTGGCCAGCCCACCCGCCGACCCGTTCGCCGAGGATCTGGTGCTGGTCTCGGCGCGCGGCACCGAGCGCTGGCTGAGCCAGCGCCTTTCCCACCTGCTCGGCCGCGGTGCCGGCGAGGACGGTATCTGCGCGGGGATCACGTTTCGCCATCCGCGGTCGTTGATCGCCGAGCTGACGGGCACCGATGAGGAGGACCCGTGGTCTCCCGAGGCGATGGTGTGGCCGCTGCTCGACGTCATCGACCGCTGCATCGCCGAACCCTGGTGCGCGACGCTGGCCACTCACCTCGGCCACTTCGCCGACGGCGAGGAGAGGTCACTGCGGCAGGGCCGGCGGTACGCCGTGGCACGCCGCCTCGCCGGCCTGTTCGACTCCTATGCCCGGCAGCGGCCGCAGCTGCTCATCGACTGGATCGACGGCCGCACCGAAGATCTGGACGAGGACCTGCAGTGGCAGCCCGAGCTCTACCGCGCACTGCTGCGCGCCGTCGCCGCCGACCCGCCGCACGTCCGCCAGGCGGAAGCCGTGGCACGGCTGCGTCATTCCGCCACCGAGCTGCCGGAGCGGCTGTCGCTGTTCGGGCACACCCGGCTACCGGTCACCGAGATCGAGCTGCTGGACGCGGTAAGCACCCATCACGAGCTGCACCTGTGGTTGCCGCACCCCAGCGCGCAACTGTGGGATGCGCTCGCCGACATCCACGGCGTCGCTGCCCGCCGAACCGACACCTCGCACCGCAGAGTCGGGCATCCGTTGCTGGCCACCCTCGGGCGGGATCTGCGTGAACTGCAGCGCGGGCTGCCCGCAGACGTCGGGACCGACGAGACCGTCGGCCCGGCCGGCCGGCCGGACACCCTGCTGGGCTGGCTGCAGTCCGACCTCATCGCGAATTCGGTGCGGCCGCAAGATCGTTCGTATCGCGGTGGCGATCGGTCGGTGCAGGTGCACAGCTGCCACGGCGCCGCCCGCCAGGTGGACGTGCTGCGGGAGGTGCTGCTCGGCCTGCTCGCCGACGATTCCACCCTGGAACCCCGCGACATCTTGGTGATGTGCCCCGACATCGAGACCTACGCCCCGCTGATCGTCGCCGGCTTCGGCCTCGGCGATGTCGTCACCGACGCCCACCCGGCGCACCGGCTGCGGGTCAAGCTCGCCGACCGGGCGCTGACGCAGACCAATCCGCTGCTCGGCGTCGCGCGCCAGCTGCTCGGGCTGGCGGGTGGGCGCGCCACCGCCAGTGAGGTGCTGAACCTGGCCGAGGCCGCGCCGGTGCGGGAGCGCTTCCGGTTCTCCGACGACGACCTCGACGCGATCGGCGACTGGGTGCGCGAGGCGAACATCCGCTGGGGTTTCGACCGTGACCACCGCCGCCCCTACGGCGTCGACTTCGTGCAGAACACCTGGCGGTTCGGCGTCGACCGGGTGCTGGCCGGCGTGGCGATGTCCGACGACTCCCGCGCCTGGCTGGACACCACGCTGCCGCTCGACGATGTCAGCAGCAACCGCGTCGAACTGGCCGGCCGGCTGGCCGACTACGTCGACTGTCTGCACCGGGTGGTCGAATCACTCACGGGCACAGCGTCGTTGAGCAGCTGGCTGACCCGGCTGTCGGACGGGCTGGACATGCTGACCGCGGTGTCGGATGCCGACCTGTGGCAGACCGCTCAGGTCCAGCGCGAGCTCAACGGCATCCGCACCGTCGCCGGCGCCCATGCCGGGATCGAGTTGCGGCTCTCCGATGTCCGGGCGCTGCTGGACCGCCATCTCGCGGGCCGGCCGACCCGGGCCAACTTCCGCACCGGCACACTGACCGTCTGCACCATGGTGCCGATGCGTTCGGTCCCCCATCGGGTGGTGTGCCTGGTGGGTCTGGACGACGGCGTGTTCCCGCGCGTCGGCGTGGTCGACGGTGACGACGTGCTGGCCCGCGACCCGATGACCGGCGAGCGTGACCTGCGCGCCGAGGACCGGCAGCTGCTGCTCGACGCGGTCGGGGCGGCGACCGAGAGACTCGTGATCACCTACACGGGCGCCGACGAGGTGAGCGGTCAGCGCAAACCGCCCGCCGTCCCGGTGATCGAGCTGCTCGACGCCCTCGACCTCACCACCACCGCCCCGGTGCGCGACCACGTGCTGATCGAACATCCGTTGCAGCCCTTCGACATCGACAATGTCACCCCGGGCAGGCTCGGCATGCCCCCTGACCTGCCGTTCACGTTCGACCCGACCGCGCTGACCGCCGCCCGGGCCGCGGCCGGGCACCGTGACGAGCGGCCGCGGCTGCTCGGTGCGCTGCTGCCCGCCCCGCCCCCGGCCGACATCGCCCTCGATGAGCTGGTCGGCTTCTTCAAGGATCCGGTGAAGGGTTTCTTCCGCGCGCTGGACTACACGCTGCCGTGGGATGTCGACGCAGTCGAGGACGCGATGCCCGTGGAGATCGACGCGCTGGCCGAATGGAAGATCGGCGACCGCATGCTCGACGACATGCTGCGGGGCATGAGCACGGCCGATGCGCAGCAGGCGGAATGGCGGCGCGGCTCGCTGCCGCCGGGCCGGCTGGGCTGGCGCAAGGCGCAGGAGATCGCGGCGCGCTCGGCCGCCCTGGCCGCCGAGGCACAGCGTCACCGCACCCAGGACCCGCGGGCCGTCGACGTCGACGTCGCGGTGGGGCCGTCGCGGCGGCTGACCGGCACCGTGCCGCGCCTGTACGGCGACCACATGGTGGCCGTCACGTATTCCAAACTCGACGGCCGGCACCTGCTGGAGTCCTGGATCCGCCTGGTGGCGTTGACCGTTCACCGTCCCGGCACCGACTGGACCGCGGTGTGCATCGGCCGGGGAAACAGCCGGGGCGGCAGGGACGGCGCCGTCAGGCAGCGGCTGCTCGGCCCGCCGGACTCCGCCGTCGAGGTGCTGCGGGATCTGGTCGCGATGTACGACGCCGGCCGCCGAGCCCCGATCCCGTTGCCGCTCAAGACGTCCTACGCCTGGGCCGAGACCGAGCACCACCGCGGTTCGCCAATGCGCGAAGCGGGCTGGAAGTGGCGGTCCGGTCGTTTTCCCGGCGAGGACGCCGACCGCGCCCACGTCCGGGTGTGGGGTCCGAATTTCCCGCTGTCGGGTCTGGTGGAGGCGGGCCTGCCCGATTTCGCCGCGCGGCTGTGGTCACCGCTGCTGCATGCCGAGAGGACACCGCCGTGACGGAGCCCTTCGAGCTGCTCGGCCCGCTGCCCGCCCCGCGCACCACCACGGTGCTGGAGGCCAGCGCCGGCACCGGCAAGACCTTCGCGCTCGCCGGTCTGGTCACCCGCTACGTCGCCGAGGGCGTGGCGACCCTGGACCAGATGCTGCTCATCACGTTCGGCCGCGCCGCCAGTCAGGAACTACGCGAGCGGGTGCGCCGCCAGATCGTGGACGCGGTGCGCGCATTCGACGATCCCGCCGGCGCCGCCGACAACGAGGTCCTCGCCCACCTTCTCGACGGCACCGCCGAGGAACTGGCCGACCGCCGGCAGCGGCTCCGGGACGCGCTGGCCGGTTTCGACGCCGCCACCATCGCCACCACCCACCAGTTCTGTCAGCTGGTGCTGCGCTCGCTGGGCGTCGCCGGCGACACCGACTCCGGCGTGGAGCTGGTGGAAAGCCTCGACGACCTGGTGACCGAGATCGTCGACGACCTGTACCTGGCGCATTTTGGGCAGCAGCGCGACGAGCCGCTGCTGTCCTACGACGCGGCGCTGAACCTGGCCCACGAGGTGGTCCGCAACGCGCACACCGAGTTACGGCCCGCCGACCCGCCGCCCGGCTTCGACCCGCACGTGCGGGTCCAGTTCGCCCGCGCGGTCTGCGCCGAACTGGAGACCCGCAAACGCCGGCTCGGCATCCTGCACTACGACGACCTGCTCTCCCGGCTGGCCCGGGCGCTGGAGCCGCAGGACTCCCCCGCGCGGGCCCGGATGCGGCGGCGCTGGTCGATCGTGATGGTCGACGAGTTCCAGGACACCGACCCCGTGCAGTGGCAGATCATCGACCGCGCGTTCAGCGGCCACGCCACGGTGATCCTGATCGGGGACCCGAAGCAGGCGATCTACGCGTTCCGCGGCGGCGACATCGTCACCTATCTGCACGCCGCCTCCACCGCCGGCGAGCAGAAGACGTTGGGCACCAACTACCGCAGCGACGGCCCGCTGGTCGAGAGCCTGCAGGCGGTCATGCGGGACGCGCAGCTCGGCGATCCGCGGATCGTGGTGCACCGGGTGCAAGCCCACCACAAGGAGCACCGCCTGCAGGGCGCGCCGCACAACGCGCCGTTCCGGCTCCGGGTGGTCAGCCGTGACCAGTTCGGCACCCATCCCGACAAACCCGTTCCGATCGACCGGCTCCGCCGGCACATCCCGAAGGACCTCGCCACCGACATCGCCGCGCTGCTGGCCGGTGGCGCGACGTTCTGCGGGAACCCGCTGCACCCCGGCGACATCGCGGTGATCGTGGAGAGCCACCGCGACGGCCACGCGTGTTTCGACGCACTCACCGCTGCCGGTGTCCCGGCGGTCTACACCGGCGACTCGGACGTGTTCTCCTGCCCTGCCGCCGATGACTGGCTGTGCCTGCTGGAGGCCTTCGACCAGCCGCACCGGTCCGGGCTGGTGCGCGCCGCGGCCACCACGATGTTCTTCGGCGAGACCGCTGAAACCCTTGCCGCCCAAGACGACACACTGACCGATCGGGTCGCCGAGACACTCAGGCAGTGGGCGGATTTCGCGCGGGAACGCGGGGTCGCCGCGGTGTTCGAGGCCGCTTCGCTGGGCGGCATGGGTGAGCGGGTGCTGTCCTGGGTGGACGGTGAGCGGCACATGACCGACCTCGCGCACCTGACCCAGGTGCTGCAGGCCGTCGCCCACCGCGAGCACTTCAGCCTGCCCGCACTGCGCGACTGGCTGCGCACCCAGCGCGACGAACGCAGCGGCGCCCCCGAACGCAACCGCCGGCTCGACAGCGACGCCGCGGCCGTGCAGATCATGACGGTGTGGGTGAGCAAGGGCCTGCAGTTCCCGGTGGTGTACCTGCCGTTCGCGTTCAACCGCAACGTCCAGACCCGCGACGTGGTGACGTTCCACGAGTCCACACCGGCCGGCGACGTCCGCTGTCTGCACATCGGCGGCGAGCTCAGCCCCGACCACGCCGCGGCCCAGCAGCAGGGCCGGCGCGAGGCCGCCGGCGATGACGTGCGCCTGACCTACGTCGCGATGACGCGCGCGCAGTCCCAGGTGGTCGCGTGGTGGGCGCCGTCCCACGACGAACCCAACGGCGGGCTGTCCCGGCTGCTCCGCGGGCGTGCGCCCGGCGAGGCCGCCGTGCCCGACCGGTGCGATCCGCCCCGCATCGACGACGCCGACGCGATGGCGCTGCTGCGCGCCTGGTCCGACGCGGGCGGACCTGCGCTGGAGGAGTCGGTCATCGCGCCTGCGGTCGAGGTCGAGCTGCCCACTGCCCCAGATGATCTGGACGTCCGGCACTTTCACCGGCAGATCGACACGTCGTGGCGGCGGACGTCGTACTCCGGCCTGATCCGGGCGGTGGAGGCCGAGCAGGGCGCCGGCGTGACCAGTGAGCCCGAGGTCGCCGAACTCGACGACGAGACCGGTGAGGTTCCGGTGCAGGAGCCGGCCGAAGCCGGCGAGCCGATGCCGTCCCCGATGGCAGAACTGCCGATGGGCGCCAAGTTCGGCACGCTGGTGCACGCGGTGCTGGAGACCGCCGATCCGTTCGCCCCCGATCTGGCCGCCGAGCTGGAGGCGAAGATCGGCGACCACTCGCTGTGGTGGCCCGTCGACGTGCCGGCCGCGGAGCTTGCCGCCGCGCTCGTACCGATGCACGACACCCCGCTCGGACCGCTGGCGCCCGGAGTCACCCTGCGCGACATCGGGCTGCGGGACCGGTTGCGGGAGATGGAGTTCGAGTTCCCGCTCGCCGGGGGGGACCGCCGGTCCTCGGCGCCGTCGATCACCCTGGCCGACGTCGGCCGACTGCTCGCCGAGCACCTGCCCGCCGGCGACCCGCTGGCGCCCTACGCCGACCGGCTGACCGACAGCGTCCTGGCCGCCCAGTCGCTGAAGGGCTATCTGACCGGGTCTTTGGACGCGGTGCTGCGGATCGGGGGGCGCTACCTGGTGGTCGACTACAAGACCAACTGGCTGGGCGATCCGTCCCGCCCCCTGACCGCCGCGGACTACGGCCGGGCCCGGCTGGCCGAAGCGATGCTGCACTCCGACTACCCGCTGCAGGCGCTGTTGTATTGCGTTGTGCTGCACCGCTTCCTGCGGTGGCGGCAGTCCGGATACGATCCGGAGCAGCACCTCGGCGGGGTGCTTTACCTGTTCGTGCGCGGCATGTGCGGTCCGCAGACCCCGACCGTCGACGGCCATCCAGCCGGGGTGTTCAGCTGGCGGCCGCCGGCCGCGCTGGTCGAGGCCCTGTCGGAGCTGCTGGACGCCGGGACGGCGGCCGCATGACCGTCGACGCGTTCGCCGCACTGTTCGAACCCGCGGATGTACAGGTGGCGCAACGGCTCACGACCCTGGTCCGGGACGACGACGACCGGGTGGCGCTGGCCGTCGCGCTGGCGGTGCGCGCGCTGCGCGGCGGCTCGGTGTGCGTCGACCTGCGCACGATCGCCGGGCAGGCCGGAATGCCGGAGCTGCCGTGGCCGTCACCGGATCAGTGGCTGACCGCGGTGCGGGCCAGTGCGCTCGCCGACCGACAGGTGCTGCGGGTGCACGGCGACCTGCTCTACCTGGACCGGTACTGGCGGGAGGAACAGCAGGTCCGCGACGACGTGCTGGCGCTGCTGGCCGCCGCGCCGCGCGGACCTGTCCCGGGCCTGGAGCGGCTGTTTCCCAACGGCTGGGAAGAACAGCGCGCCGCCGCCAAAGTTGCTCTGCAGCAATCGCTGACGGTGCTCACCGGCGGGCCCGGCACCGGCAAGACGACGACGGTGGCACGGCTGCTGGCCGCGATCGCCGAGCAGGCCGAGGTGGCCGGCGGCACGCCGCCGCGGATGGCGCTGGCCGCACCGACCGGCAAGGCGGCGGCCCGGCTGCAGGACGCGGTGCACGACGAGCTCGGCAGGCTCACCGAGGTCGATCGGAAGCGGCTGGCGGGCCTGCGGGCCACCACCTTGCACCGGCTGCTCGGCAGCAGACCGGGCACGTCGTCACGGTTCCGGCACCACCGCGACAACCGGCTTCCGCACGACGTCATCGTCGTCGACGAGACCTCGATGGTGTCGCTGACGATGATGGCGCGGCTGCTGGAGGCGGTGCGCCCGGACGCGCGGCTGCTGTTCGTCGGCGACCCCGACCAGTTGGCGTCGGTGGACGCCGGCGCGGTGCTCGCCGACCTGGTGGACGGTCTGGGCAGCGCCGGGGTGGTCGAGCTCAAGACGCCGCACCGCTACGGCGAGACCATCGGATCGCTGGCGCAGGCGATCCGCGCCGGCGACGCCGATGCCGCGCTGGCGGTGCTGCGCGCGGGCGGCGACGCGGTGGCGTGGCTGGACACCGACGATGCCGCGGGCCCGCTGCGGCCCACGCTGACGTCCCGCGCCGAGCAGCTGCGCCGGGCGGCGCTGCTCGGCGACGCCGGGGCGGCGCTGGCGGTGCTCGACAGTCACCGGCTGCTGTGCGCACACCGTCGCGGGCCGTTCGGTGTGACGCACTGGAACCGTCAGGTGGAACGTTGGCTGGCCGAGACCACCGGGCAGCCGCTGTGGGCGCAGTGGTATCCGGGCCGGCCGCTGCTGGTGACGGAGAACGACTACGGGCTGGGGGTGTACAACGGCGACACCGGCGTCGTCGTCGCCTCGCCGGACGGGCTGCGCGCCCACGTCGGTGCCCTGCGGTTCGCGCCGGGCCGGCTCGGTGAGGTCGAGACGATGTTCGCGATGACCATTCACAAGAGCCAGGGCAGTCAGGCCGACGAGGTGACCGTGCTGCTGCCGCCGCCGGAGTCCCGGCTGCTGACCCGCGAGCTGTTCTACACCGCGGTCACCCGCGCCAAGAAGCGCGTGCACGTCGTCGGGACCGAGGCCTCGGTGCGGGAGGCGATCGACCGTCGGGCCACCCGCGCGTCGGGCCTGGCCCAGCAGCTGCGCACCCGCCCCTGACCCCGCCGAAATCGCCTTCCCCACAACTCCGCCGAAATCGCATTCCACGCGGTCATTTCACGCTTTTTCGCACCGCAGACGCAATCTCGGTGATCGCTTTCTGCCACGGCGCGGCCAATTGCTGCCAACGGAAATGCCCGCGCCGGCCGGCCGGTTTCCCCGGACATGAGCAACCTGACCACCACCGCCGGGATCGCCACGGGTATCGCCACCACTCTGGCCGCCGCCACGCTCGGCCTGGCCGGCGCCGCCGCTGCCGCCCCCACGGCCACCGGCGACGCGCAGTCCACTATCAGCCGGCTGCAGGCCGAGGGCAACCGCGTGATCGTCAACAAGCTGGGCAGCGCGCCGCTCGCCGAGGCCGAGGTCGTCGGCATCCACACCGGCGGAAACGTCACCGAGTGGGTCAACGAGGGCGGAGACGACGGACTGGAACTTCGCGTCGTCGGCAAGGTGTATTACGTGACCATTCGCTGAGCACCGTCGCGCGTGTACCGATCGTCACCGAACAGTCGCTATTTTGTCGGTGAGCCGATGGCGGCTTGCAGCCAATCGAAAGAGATCGTTGACATATGCGAGTTGACGGGCAGGACGTCGCTGTCACAGGCAGCCTTCTGCAGCCGTTGACCCGCCGCACCAACGACATCATGCGACTGGCACTGGCCGCGGTGTTCCTCGTGGTCGTAGTGACCAGCTCGCTGATCACCCGCTACGAGTGGGAGGCGCTGGAGCGGTCGATCTCCGAGATCGTCGGCGTCCTGAGTCCGGCGCAGTCCAACACCGTCTACCTCATCTACGGCGTCGCGATCCTGGCGCTGCCGTTCATCATCCTGATCGGGTTGATCCTGTCTCGGCAGTGGAAGCTGCTCGGCGCGTACGCCGCGGCGGGCCTGCTCGCGATCCTTTCGCTGTCGATCACCGGCAACGGCATCGCGGCGCCACGCTGGCATCTGGACCTCAACGACCGCCTCGACACCGTGCTGTCGCAGTTCCTCGACGATCCGCGGTGGATCGCGATGCTCGCCGCCGTGCTGACGGTGTCGGGTCCGTGGCTTCCCGCCCGGTGGCGGCGCTGGTGGTGGGCGCTGCTGCTGGCGTTCGTCCCGATCCATCTGGTGGTCAGTGCCGTCGTACCGGCCCGCTCGCTGCTGGGCCTGGCGGTCGGCTGGTTCGTCGGCGCGCTGGTGGTGCTCGTCGTCGGCACACCGGCGCTGGAAGTACCGCTCGACGGGGCCGTGCGGGCGATGGCCCGCCGCGGGTTCCGGGCGTCGGCGCTGAACGTGGTCCGGCCGGCGGGGCGGGGCCCGATGATGCTCGACGCCACCGAGGATGTGCCCGCCGGCACCGTGCCCGGCACCGCGATCGTCGAACTGTACGGACCGCACCAACGCGGGGGCGGCTTCCTGCGCCAGTTCTGGGGCAAGCTGCGGCTGCGCGACAGCGAGACCGCGCCGCTGCAGACCTCGATGCGCCGCGCGGTCGAACACCGCGCGCTGATGGCGCTGGCCGTCGGCAACCTCGGCATGGCCAACACCACCCCGCTCGCGGTCGCGACACTGGACCGGGGCTGGACGGTGTACGCGCACAAGCCGGCCCGCGGCACACCGCTGCAGGATTGCGCCGCCGACACCCCGGTCGCCCGCGTGTGGGACTCGCTCGGCGTCCTGCACAGCCAGCAGATCTCGCACGGCGACCTGCGCGCCAAGTCCGTCACCGTGGTCGACGGCACCCCGCTGTTCGGCGGTTTCGCCCACGCCGAGTACGGCGCCTCGGACGCGCACCTGCACAGCGACATCGCGGCGCTCCTGCTCACCACCGCGCACCTGTACGGCGTCGGCAAGGCGGTGGCCGCCGCGATCACGGTGTTCGGCTTCGAGCCGGTACTCGCCGCGTCGCGGCGGCTGACCAAGACGGCCGTCCCGAAACGCCTGCGAAACTCGGTGCCCGACGCCGCCGCGGTGATGTCGGCGGTGCGCGACGAGGTGAAGAACCAGACCGGCGCCGACCAGATCAAGACCGCGACGATCACCCGGTTCACCCGCAACCAGGTGATCCAGATGGTGCTGCTGGTCGCACTGGTCTACGTCGCCTATCCGTTCATCAGCTCGGTGCCGGTGTTCTTCTCCGAGCTGCGGTCGGCCAACTGGTGGTGGGCGCTGGCCGGTCTGGCGGTGTCGGCGCTGAAGTACCTCGGAGCCGCGGCGGCGTTGTGGGCGTGCGCCGACCGGCTGGTCAGTTTCCGCGACCTGACCATCATGCAGGTGGCCAACACGTTCGCCGCGACGACGACGCCCGCCGGTGTCGGCGGTCTGGCGTTGAGCACCCGTTTCCTGCAGAAGGCCGGGCTCGGCGCGCTGCGGGCCACCACCGCGGTGGCGCTGCAGCAATCGGTCCAGGTGATCACCCACATCACGCTGCTGATCCTGTTCAGCGCGCTGGTCGGGGTGTCGGCGGACCTGTCGCGGTTCGTGCCGAGCGCGACGGTGATCTACCTGGTCGCCGGCGCGGCGCTCGGGGCCGTCGGGATCTTCCTGTTCGTGCCGAAGCTGCGGCACTGGCTGGCCACCGCGGTGCGCCCGCGTCTGGAGGAGGTCGTCAACGACCTGTTCGCACTGGCCCGCGAACCCCGGCGGCTGGCATTGATCGTGATCGGCTGCGCCGCAACCACTCTCGGTGGCGCACTGGCTCTGTGGGCGAGCATCGAGGCGTTCGGCGGCGACGCCAGCTTCGTCACCGTCACGATCGTCACGATGATCGGCGGGACGCTCGCGTCGGCGGCACCCACCCCCGGCGGCGTCGGCGCGGTGGAGGCCGCGCTGATCGGCGGGCTGGCCGCGTTCGGGGTACCCGCGGCCGTCGCGGTGCCCGCGGTGCTGCTGTACCGGATCCTGACCTGTTGGCTGCCGGTCTTCATCGGCTGGCCGATCATGCGCTGGCTGACCCGCAGGGACATGATCTGAGCCTGCGGTCCGCCGGTTGCAGCCCGGCCGCCGAGCCGACAGCATCGGGGTATGGCGCGAGAAACCACCACGGCCGACGTCCAGCGGGTAGCTGAGGAGGCCGATTTCGCGGGGCTGGCGCACGCCCGCAGCCGAGCCGACATCCTGGCGGCGCTGCGCACCACCGCCGCCGGCCTTACCTCGGTGGACGCGCAGACCCGACTCGCCGAAACCGGCCCCAACCGGCTGCCTGCGCCCCCTCACCGCTCGCCGTTGATGCGTTTCCTCGCGCAGTTCAACAACGTGCTGATCTACATCCTCATCGCCGCCGCCGTGCTTAAGGCGATCCTGGGCGGGTGGATCGATGCCGCGGTCATCGGCGCGGCGGCGATCATCAACAGCGTCGTGGGCTACCTGCAGGAGGGTAAGGCCGAGAAGGCGCTCGACAGCATCCGCGAGATGCTGTCGGTGTCGGCGCGGGTGCTGCGCGACGGACAGTGGACGAATGTCGACGCCGCGACCCTGGTGCCGGGCGACGTGGTGCGGATCGGTTCGGGCGACCGCATCCCTGCCGATCTGCGCCTGCTCGAGGTGAACAACCTGCGGGTGGAGGAGTCGGCGCTGACCGGTGAGTCGGTGCCCACCGCCAAGAGGGTCACCCACGTCGAGTCCGATGTGGGTCTCGGCGACCGCACCTCGATGGTGTACTCAGGCACGATCGTGGCTGCGGGCACCGGTGTCGGCGTGGTGACCGCGACCGGGACGGCCACCGAGATCGGGCGCATCCAGACGATGATCTCCGAGGTCGAGGGCATCGACACGCCACTGACCCGCAAGCTGGAGCAGTTCGGCCGCCAACTGTCGGTGCTCATCCTCGCGATGGCCGCGGTGATGCTGATCATCGGCAGGGTCATCCATCAGTTCTCCATCGAGGACCTGATCTCCGCAGCGATCGGCTTCGCGGTTGCGGCCATCCCGGAGGGACTGCCGGCGGTGGTGACGGTGACCCTGGCGCTCGGCGTGCAGCAGATGGCGCGGCGTAACGCGATCACCCGCAAGCTGCCCGCGGTCGAAGCGCTCGGGTCGGTCAACGTGATCTGTTCGGACAAGACCGGCACCCTGACCCAGAACGAGATGACGGTGCGCACCGTCATCACGTCACGCCACCGCTATGCCGTCACCGGCGCCGGCTACGCCCCGCACGGCGATCTCGAACTCGACGGCGCCGCAGCAGGACTGGCCGCGCACCCCGACCTGAACGCGGTGATCGTCACGATGTCGCTGTGCAACGACTCGCGGCTGGTGGAGGTCGACGGTCACTGGCGGGTGGTCGGTGAGCCGACCGAAGGGGCTTTGCGCGCGCTCGCGCACAAGGCCGGTATCGGGCGCCCCATGCGCCGGCTGGCCGAGATCCCGTTCGAGTCGGCACACAAGTTCATGGTCACCCTCGACGAAGCACCGGACGGGGAACGGTGGCTGCACGTCAAGGGCGCTCCGGACCGCCTGCTCGAAAGGGCGGCCACACAGCTTCGCGGCGGTGTGACCGAAGCGCTGGACAGCGCGTTCTGGCACGCGCGCGTCGACGAACTCAGCCATCAGGGGCTGCGGGTGCTCGCCGCGGCACGGCGCCCCGCCGGCACCGCCGACGGCGTCGCGATCGAGGACGTCGACAGCGGGCTGGAGTTTCTGGGCATCGTTGGCATCGTCGACCCGCCCCGCCCGGAGGCCATCGAGGCGATCGCCAACTGCCACAGCGCCGGAATCCGGGTGAAGATGATCACCGGTGACCACGTCGGCACCGCCAAGGCCATCGCACGCGAGATGGGCATCGGCGCCGAGGGCGAGCCGTCGGCGCTGACCGGAGCCGACCTGCAGGCCATGAGCCAGCCGCGACTGCGGGAGGTGGTCAACCAGGTCGACGTCTTCGCCCGGACCAGTCCGGAGCACAAGCTGCGAATCGTCAGCGCGCTGCAGGCCGAGGGCGATGCGGTCGCGATGACCGGCGACGGCGTCAACGACGCGCCCGCGCTGACCCGGGCAGACATCGGCGTCGCGATGGGGGTCAAGGGCACCGAGGCCACCAAGGAGGCGGCCGGCATCGTGTTGGCCGACGACAACTTCGCCACCATCGAGCGCGCCGTCGAAGAGGGCCGCCGGATCTACGACAACATCCGCAAGTCGGTGCTGTTCCTGTTGCCGACCAACGGGTCTCAGTCTCTGGTCATCCTGGTGGCGGTGCTGTTCGGCTTCGCGCTACCGTTGCAGCCGGTGCAGATCCTGTGGGTCAACCTGGTCACCGGGGTGACGCTGGCACTGGCGCTGGTGTTCGAGAAGGCCGAGGACGGGTTGATGACCCGGCCGCCGCGGCCGGCCACGCAGCCCGTGGTCCGGCTTGCCGACGTATCGATGATCGCGCTGGTGTCGGTGCTCGTCGCCGGTGCGGCGCTGGCGATCTTCTTCATCGGCCGGGCCAACGGCTATCCGCTGCCGGTGGCGCAGACCGCGGCGGTGAACATGCTGGCGATGGGTCAGCTGGCCTACCTGTTCAACTGCCGGTTCGTGTCGCGATCGAGCTTGCGTCCGGCCGTCCTGCGGGGCAACCCGTGGGTGTGGCGGATGGCCGCCGCGCTGCTGGCGCTGCAGCTGGTGTTCATCTACGCGCCGTTCATGAACGCGTGGTTCCACTCGGCGCCGATCACACTGCTCGGCTGGGGCGTCGCGCTGCTCTTCTCCGTAATGATCTTCCTGATGGTCGAAGCCGCCAAGGCCGTCGGACTGCGGCTCGGCTACTGACCCGCCGCCCCCTTTCCCTCGGGGGCTTCCAATCGCGGTGAGGTAAACCCGTGAGCGCCGGACGCGCGGCGGGGACCATCCCGTGGTGACTTCTGCGATCAAACTGCACTGGTTCCTTCCGACCTACGGAGACAGCCGGCTGATCGTCGGCGGAGGACACGGCACGCCGGCCGGCGCGGCCCGCGGCGATCGCGACGCGTCGATCGACTACCTCGCCTCGATCGTGCGCGCCGCCGAAACGTTCGGTTTCACCGGTGCGCTGATCCCGACCGGCGCGTGGTGCGAGGACGCGTTCATCACGGCGGCGCTGCTGGCCCGGGAGACGACGTCGCTGGCGTTCCTGGTGGCGTTCCGGCCGGGCCTGGTCAGCCCGACGCTGTCGGCGCAGATGGCGGCGACGTTCTCCCGGCACGCGCCCGGCCGGATCCTGCTCAACGTCGTGGTCGGCGGCGAGGCCCACGAACAGCGCGCGTTCGGTGACCATCTCGACAAGGACGGCCGGTACGCCCGCGCCGACGAATTCCTCGACGTGGTACGCCGGCTGTGGGACGGGCAGACGGTGACCCTCGACGGTGAACACATCCGGGTCGAGGACGCGACCATCCCGACGCTGCCGAACCCGTTGCCGCCCTTGTATTTCGGTGGCAGCTCCGCTGCCGCCGGCCCGGTGGCGGCACGCCATGCCAACGTGTATCTGACGTGGGGCGAACCGCCCGCCGCGGTGGCCGAGAAGATCGCATGGATCCGCCGGCTCGCCGCCAAGCAGGGTAGGCAGGTGCGGTTCGGGATCCGCTTGCACGTGATCACCCGCGACACCGCGGACGAGGCGTGGACACAGGCGGACAAGCTGATCGGTGCGCTCGACGAGGAGACCGTGCGCAGCGCCCAGGCCGGGCTGGGCCGCAGCGAGTCCGAGGGCCAGAAGCGGATGCTGGCCCTGCACGAGGCCCATCGCGCCGACGGCACCTGGCACGACGCCCGCACACTGGAGATAGCGCCCAACCTGTGGGCCGGCGTCGGTCTGGTTCGCGGCGGCGCGGGCACCGCGCTGGTGGGCAGCCACACCGAGGTGGCCGACCGCATCGCCGAGTACGCCGACGCCGGTATCGACGAGTTCATCTTCTCGGGCTATCCGCATCTGGAGGAGCTGTACTGGCTCGGCGAGGGCGTGGTGCCGCTGCTGCGCGAGCGCGGGCTGTTCGCGCCGGACGTGAAAAGTGCTGCGCCGGGCTCGATTCCGTTCCTCGGCGCGGCGCGGTGACACCCGGCGAGGCGATCGCCGTCGCGGAACGCCTGGCCGCCGACGTCGCCGCCGACGCGGCCGCGCGGGACGCCGACCGCACCCTGCCCCACGATCAGGTCAAGGCGCTCAAGGCATCCGGTCTGCTGACGCTGTCGGTGCCGCGGAGTCTGGGCGGTCCCGACGCGCCCGCCGCGGTACTGGCCGAGGTGTTCCGGCTGCTGGCCCAGGCCGACCCGTCGCTGGCCCAGATCCCGCACTCGCACTTCGTGTTCCTGGAGGCGCTGCGGCTGCAGGGCACCGCGGCCCAGCAGGCCTGCTTCTACGACCACGTGCGCCAGGGCGCGTTGTTCGCCAACGCCCAGTCCGAACGCGGGCCGCACCCCGTCGACGTGGACACCACCACGCTGGTGCGCCGGCCCGGCGGTGACTACACGCTGGCGGGCCGCAAGTTCTACTCCACCGGCGCGCTGTTCGCCGACTGGGTCGTCGTGCGGGCGTCACTGGCCGACGGCTCCGGCCACACCCCGACCGCATCTACGCCGAAGGCGCTGGCGTTCGTGCAACGCGACGCCGATGGCCTGGAGGTCGTCGACGACTGGGACGGGATGGGCCAGCGCACCACCGCCTCGGGCACCGTGACCCTCACCGACGTCGCCGTGCCCGGCGAGCACGTCGTCCCGTTCTCCCCGATCTTCTCGGGCCCGACCACCTACGGCGCGCGGGCACAGCTCTGGCACGCCGCGATCGACGTCGGCATCGCCACGGGGGCGCTCGCCGAGGGGGTGCGCCAGGCCGGCCGGGCCCGGCCGCACTTCGAGGCGGGGGTCGACGCGGCGGCCGACGATCCGACCCTGGTCCATCTCGCCGGCGAGGCGACGGTCACGGTGCGCGGCGCACAGGCGCTGCTGGCCGACGCGGCGCGGCAGGTGGACGCCGCGACCGAGAACCTCACCGACGAGACGGCGGCGGCCGCGTCGATCGCGGCGGCCGTCGCGAAGGTCGCGGCGGTGCGGGCCTCGCTGGAGGCGTCGAACGTACTGTTCGAGCTCGGCGGCACCCGCAGCGCGTCAGCGGCGGCGAACCTGTCCCGGTACTGGCGCGACGCGCGCACGCACACCTTGCACGACCCGACGCGGTGGAAACTGCAGCACATCGGCCGCCACACCCTGTCTGGGGTCAGGCCGCCACGACACGGCCAGATCTAACGCGTGCTCAGCACGCGACTCCGGCGAACACCGCGCCTGTGACCAGCGCGATCACCAGCGCCACGGTCGGCAGCCCGCTGTACAGCGCAACCACTACGCCGGCGATCGCTGCGATCAAAAGCGCCACCATGAGCAGCACGAGCGCCCAATTGACCGAACTGGACGCGTGCGATGCGCGGTGCGACTCGACACCCTGTGGGACCATCGCGCCCTCACCCATTCCGACCATGACCACGCCCTTCTGTGATGACGCCCACAATATAGCCCAGGCATGACGCACATCACATGAATGACGGCGATGTTGTGACCAAGCCGTCAAATTCGAAAGCTCAACTAACGGAACTGATTAGGGCTGCTAACCGCGACGTCGGCTCGGGTAGGTTGGTCGGCGGTGAGGTTCGCGATGCCGGCCGCGCTGGCGGTCATGACGGCGGTGCTGGTGCAGTGCGCGTCGGCGCCTGAGCCGCCGGCGCGGTCAGGGGACCCGGCCACGGGGTCGTCCATCGCGGCGTCCCCGCGGCTGTCCCCGGAGACCGTCCGCACCGTCACCGCGGCCCCGCCGCGGCCACGCGCCGCCCAGGTGCATCCGGTCACCGCCGCCGATCTCGGGGCGACGTGGCGCCCGGGCTGCCCGTTGGACCCCGACGCCCTGCGCCGTGTCGAATTGGATTACGTGGGCTTCGACGGGCAGACACACCGCGGCCGGCTCGTGGTGCACCGAGACGTCACCCAGGCGGTCATCGACGTCTTCGCCGAACTGCACCGCTTAAGGTATCCGATCGAGAAGATGGACACCGTCGAGCGCTATCCCGGTGCCTACGACGAACTTTCGATGCGCGACAACAACACCTCGGCGTTCAACTGCCGCGACATCCCCGGCACCGGCAGCTGGTCGCTGCACGCCTACGGCCGGGCGGTGGACGTGAACCCGAAACTCAACCCGTACATCGACCGGCGCGGCGACTTCCAACCCGCCAACGCCGGTCCCTGGGTGGACCGCGGCCGCACCGATCCCGGGATGCTGCACGACGGGGACGCCGCCGTGCGCGCGTTCACCGACCGGGGCTGGCGGTGGGGCGGGCACTGGCGCACCCCGCTCGATTACCAGCACTTCGAAATCGACTGACCCTCCCGACTTCGCGGGCGATCATGTGCAATACGTGAACCCCCGCAGGGCGTATTACGTGTCGTAGATTAAGGCGCTCTACGTGGACGGGAGACTCAGCTGCTTCCCAGAATCGCCTCACTGGCTCTGGCCGCCCCCCCGGCGGATCCTTCTCGCCGCGGCATTGTTGACCGTCGTGCTGGCGGTATTCGGTGTGCCGGTCGCCAAGAGCCTGTCGCCGAGCGGGTTCTCCGATCCCGGCTCCGAATCCGCCCGCGCCTCGGCGCTTCTCACCGACAGGTTCGGCCAGGGCGACGTGCAGATGCTGATCGTGGTGTCCTCGGCCGACGGTATCGACGCCCCCCGCGTGCGCGACACCGGACTCGACATCGTTCGACGCCTGGACACCGATCCCCATGTGACCGACGTGTCGTCGCCGTGGACCTCGCCTCCCGCGGCGGCCGCCGATCTGATCAGCCGCGACCGCACCGCCGGTCTGGTCGTGGCCGGTATCCGAGGCGACGAGGCCGAACAGCAGACCTACGCCAAGCAGATCTCCGAAGACGTCACCGGCGACCGCGACGGCATCACCGTGCGTACGGGCGGCACCGCGATGGTCAACGTGCAGATCACCGAGCACTCCCAGCGCGATCTGCTGGTGATGGAGGCGCTGGCGATCCCGTTGAGTTTCCTGGTGCTGGTGTGGGTGTTCGGCGGGCTGCTGGCCGCCGCGCTGCCGGTGGCCATCGGCGGCATGGCGATCATCGGGGCGCTGGCGGTGCTGCGGCTGGTCACCTTCGCCACCGACGTGTCGATCTTCGCGCTGAACCTCGCCACCGCGATGGGGCTGGCACTGGCGATCGACTACACGCTGCTGATCCTGTCGCGGTACCGCGACGAACTCGCCGCCGGCGCGGACCGTCCCGACGCGATCCGGCGCACCGTGGCCACCGCGGGGCGCACCGTGCTGTTCTCGGCGACGACGGTCGCGCTGTCGATGGCGGTGATGGTGCTGTTCCCGATGCACTTCCTGAAGTCGTTCGCCTACGCCGGGGTGGCCACCGTCGCGTTCGCCGCGGCAGCCGCCGTCGTCGTGACCCCGGCGGCGCTGGTGGTGCTCGGCGACCGCGTCGAGTCGCTGGACGTCCGCAGACTGGCGCGGCGCCTGCTGCGCCGGCCGGAACCGCAGCCGGTGCCCGTCGAACAGCGCTTCTGGTACCGCTGCGCGAAGGCGGTGATGCGCCGGGCGCTGCCGCTCGGGCTGGCCGTGGTGGCGCTGCTGCTCGTGCTCGGCGCCCCGTTTCTGGGTGTGAAGTGGGGGTTCCCCGACGAGCGGGTGCTGCCGACGTCGGCGTCCGCGCATCAGGTGGGCGACCAGCTGCGCGCCGGGTTCGCGGACAACACCGACACCGCGGTGACGGTGGTCGTGCCCGACAGTGCGGGGCTCAGCCCAGAAGAACTGTCGGGGTATGCCGCCGAACTGTCCCGCGTGCCCGACGTGCCCGCGGTGTCGGCGCCCACCGGCACGTTCGTCGGCGGCGTCCGGTCCGGTCCTCCGTCGGCGCCGGCCGGCGTGAAGGACGGCAGCACCTTCCTCACCGTCGCGAGCACGGCGCCGCTGTTCTCCGCGGCATCCGAGAGCCAGCTCGATCGGCTGCACGCCGTGGCCGGTCCCGGCGGACGAGAGGTGTTGCTGACCGGCACCGCCCAAGTCAACCGCGACAGCGTGGATGCCATCACCTCGACGCTGCCGGTGGTGCTCGCGCTGATCGCGGTCATCATGTTCGCGCTGCTGTTCCTGCTCACCGGCAGCGTCATCGTCCCACTCAAAGCCCTTGTGCTGAACATGCTTTCGTTGACCGCCGCGTTCGGCGCGCTGGTGTGGATCTTCCAGGACGGGCATCTGGGGGGTCTCGGCACCACCCCGACCGGCACGCTGGTGGCCAACATGCCGGTGCTGCTGTTCTGCATCGCCTTCGGGCTGTCGATGGACTACGAGGTGTTCCTCGTGGCACGTATCCGCGAATTCTGGCTCCGGACCGGCAATTCCGACGAGTCGGTGGCGCTGGGCATCGCCCACACCGGCCGCATCATCACCGCCGCCGCGCTGATCATGTCGATCTCGTTCGCCGCACTGATCGCCGCAAGCGTGTCATTCATGCGGATGTTCGGCCTCGGCCTGACCCTGGCCGTCCTGGTCGACGCGACACTGGTGCGGATGGTCCTCGTGCCGGCGTTCATGCGGCTGATGGGCGGGTTCAACTGGTGGGCCCCGGCCTGGCTCAAACGCGTACACGAACGCCTCGGCTTCGCCGAGGCACCGAGCCCCCAACCCGAACGGATCACGTCATCATGAACAACCCGATCAGCGTCATCGCCGGCGTGCAGGGCGCACTGCCGCCATACCGCTACACACAAGCCGAGATCACCGAACGGTTCGTCCAGGAACCGGCTTTCGCCGGCGTCGGTGAGCTGCTGCGCGGATTGCACGACAATGCGAAGGTCGACGCCCGCCACCTGGTGTTGCCGTTGGAGCAGTACCCGGACCTGGTCGATTTCGGCGAGGCCAACGATCTCTACATCGAGCATGCCGTCGAACTCGGCTGCCAGGCGCTGACCGCGGCGCTCGACGAAACCGGGCTGATGCCCACCGATCTCGACATCATCATGTCGACCACCGTGACCGGGATCGCCGTTCCGTCTCTGGACGCGCGCATCGCCGCCCGGCTGGGTCTGCGCCCCGACGTCCGGCGGGTGCCGCTGTTCGGACTCGGCTGTGTGGCCGGGGCGGCGGGCATCGCCCGCATGCACGACTACCTGCGCGGTGCACCCAGCCACGTCGCCGCGCTGGTCTCGGTCGAACTGTGCTCGCTCACGCGCCCCGCGCTCGAGCCGACCATCGGCAGCCTCGTCGGCAGCGCGCTGTTCGGCGACGGTGCGGCCGCGGTGATCGCCGTCGGAGAAGACCGGGTCGGCACGATGAACGCGGCAGGCCCGGCGGTACTCGACAGCCGCAGCAGGATGTACCCCGACTCTCTGGACATCATGGGATGGTCGGTGAACCACAACGGATTCCAGCTGCTCCTCTCGCCCGACCTGCCCGAGCTCATCGAATGCTACCTGCCCGACGACGTCGCGGGCTTCCTCGGCGAGCACGACCTCGCTGCCGAGGACATCGCCGCGTGGGTGTCCCATCCCGGCGGCCCGAAGGTCCTGGAGGCGATCTCCGGCGCGCTGCACCTGCCCGACGACGCGCTCGAGCTGTCCTGGCGGTCTCTGGCCGAGGTCGGCATCCTGTCCTCGTCGTCGGTCCTGCACATCCTGCGCGACACCTTGGCCAAGAAACCCCCAGCCGGAACGCCCGGCCTGCTGATGGCGATGGGCCCGGGCTTCTGCTCCGAGCTCGTGCTGCTGCGGTGGCGCTGACCGCCATGCTCGCCTACACCCTGCTTATCGGCGCGGTCGCGCTCGAGCGCGTGGCCGAACTGGTTGTCTCGCAACAGAACCTGAAGTGGAGCCGGGACCGCGGCGGTGTCGAGTTCGGCGCCGGCCACTACCCGGTGATGGTCGCACTGCACACCGCGCTGCTGGCGGCCTGCCTGCTTGAGGCCATGCACCGGGAGTTCATCCCCGCCCTCGGCTGGCCGATGTTCGCGCTGGTGCTGGCCGCCCAGGCGCTGCGCTGGTGGTGCATCAGCACGCTCGGGCGGCAGTGGAACACCCGGGTCGTGGTGGTTCCGAACGCCGGCCGGGTCGCCGCCGGGCCGTACCGATTCCTGTCGCACCCCAACTACGTCGCGGTCGTCATCGAGGGCATCGCGCTGCCGCTGGTGCATACCGCCTGGATCACGGCGCTGGTGTTCACCGCCCTCAACGCCGCGCTGCTGTGGGTGCGGATCTCGGTGGAGAACACCGCGTTACGGTCTCTGACACCGTCGCCGCCATGATCGACCTGCTGGTGGCCGGCGGCGGTCCGGCCGGTCTGGCCACGGCGATCCACGCCGCGCGGTCCGGCCTGCAGACCGTCGTCATCGAAGCGCGGTCCGGCCCGATCGACAAGGCCTGCGGCGAGGGCCTGATGCCGCACGCGGTCCGGCAGCTGGATCAGCTCGGGGCACGTCCCGCCGGGAGACACTTCGACGGCATCACCTACGTCGACGGCCGCCGCCGCGTCACCGCGCGGTTGCGCTCCGGGCCCGGGCTCGGCGTGCGCCGCACCACGCTGCACGCGTCGCTGCTGCAGGCGGCCGCCGAGGCGGGGGTGACGGTCGTGCACGACAGGGTCGGCCAGCCCACCCAGGACGCGGAGTCGGTGT
Source organism: Mycobacterium sp. SMC-8 (assembly GCF_025263565.1). Classification (NCBI taxonomy): domain Bacteria; kingdom Bacillati; phylum Actinomycetota; class Actinomycetes; order Mycobacteriales; family Mycobacteriaceae; genus Mycobacterium; species Mycobacterium sp. SMC-8. Next base: position 2,637,244 of record NZ_CP079865.1, on the reverse strand, counting down.
CGGTCAACGGTTTCCGCGCCCGGTATCTGGCCGCCGCGGACGGGCTGCACTCCCCGATTCGCGCCGGCCTGGGCCTGGGGCTCCCCGCGGGCCGGACGCGGCGCTGGGGGATCAAACGCCACGTGGCCGTCGCGCCGTGGAGCGACAACGTCGAGGTGCACTGGTCACCGGACCCTGAGGCCGGGGAGATCTATGTGACCCCGGTGGCCGACGACTGCGTCGGCATCGCCGTCCTGACCTCCCGGCAGGGAGGGTTCGAGTCGCATCTGGACGCGTTTCCCGCACTGCGGCAACGCATCGCGGGACTGCCGCACCAGCCCGACCGGGCCGCCGGCCCGCTGCGGCAGCGGGTCCGCAGCCGGGTCGCCGGGCGGGTGCTTCTCGTCGGCGACGCGGCCGGCTACGTCGACGCGCTCACCGGGGAGGGGCTGGGGCTGTCCTTCGCCGCGGCCCGGCTGCTGGTCGAGTCCGTGCTGGCCGACCGGCCCGAGGACTATGAGCAGCAGTGGCGGCGGGCCACCCGCCGCTACCGGCTGACGACTGCGGGGGTGCTGCGGGCCGGTACGTCGCCGCTGCGCTCAGTCATCGTCCCGGCCTCGAGCACCTTTCCGGGTCTATTCACCGGGGTGGTGAACCTGCTCGCCGACTAGCAGCGCGTCGTCGTGGGCCACCGAAATCGCGTTGCGCCCTTTCGATTTCGCCGAGTACAGGGCCTTGTCGGCGCGGTCGAGCAGTTCACTGACCGCCGCGTCGGGATCGGCGCCGCCGAACCGGGCCTCGTCGCGCGGGAAGACGGTCGCGACACCGACGCTGACGGTGACCACCCCCGACGCGCACGCTGGGTGGCTGATCCCCAGCGCCCGGATCGCCGAGGCCAGCCCGGTCGCGAACGTGTACGGGTCGCCGCATCCGGACAGCACCACCGCGAACTCCTCGCCGCCGTACCGGGCGGCCACACAGCTGGCCGGATCGGCGAGATGGGCCAGCACCTCGGCGACCTCGCGCAGGCAGACGTCACCGGCCTGGTGCCCGAACCGGTCGTTGTACGCCTTGAAGTGGTCGACGTCGACGAACATCGCGGTCAGTGGCTCGTCGCGCTCCAGGGCGCGCAGCCAGATGTCGCGGGCCCGCGCCGCCAGTCCGCGCCGGTTCGGCAGCCCGGTCAGCGGATCGGAGTTCGCCATGTCGGTCAGCGACTCTTGCACCTCGCGCTCGAGTGTGACGTCGCGCAGTACGGCCGCCGTCAGCCCCTTGGCGGCATGGCGGGTGTGCATCACCAGCCAGCGCCACGACCCGTCGCGGGCCTTGATCCGGAACGGCAGCGACGCGCCGGGGCGGGCGGCGAACCAGTGCTCGGCGATGAGGTGCAGGTCGTCGGGATGCACCTGGTGACGCCATTGGTGGCGCCCGATGCGCCCGGCCGGCAGGTTGAGGTCGCTGTGCCCGGTGAACGCGTGATGCAGCACGTCCCCGCGGGCGTCGACGACGATCACCAGGTCGCCGGTCAGGTCGGCGACGAGGTCGTACACCTCGTGGCTGGCGTGGTCGAGCGCGGTCAGGCGGTTGCGTTCCTCCAGCGCCGCCGCCACCAGCACCACCATCGCGTAGCCGGTGAGCAGGAACACCTGGGTGTGGATCATCGCCTCGGTGCGGTCGACGGCGGTCGCCACGAACGGCCCCATCCCGGCGAACGTGGTGCTCAGCAGGATCACCGCGCCGACGGCCATCTGCCAGAACGCCGCCGCGATCCCGAACTCGATCAGCACCAGCAGGGCGGGCACCGCGGTCAGGAACATCAGCACGAAGTTCGACTCGTAGGCCGCGACGGTTCCCAGCACCACCATCAGCACCGTGAAGCCGCCGGTCATGAACACCTGGCGGGCGGTGTGCCGCCGCCAGTACCGGCGCCACCGCAGCAGCACCGGCGCCAGGAACGCGATGCCGACCGCCTCGGCGAGATACCAGATCAGCGCGACGATGCACAGCGACTTCGGATCCGTGCGGCCCTGCTGATGCACCAGCACGCTCAACGCCCCGATCGTTCCGGCGAACGCCGGCGCGACGATCACCGCGTACAGCACGAAGCGGCGCCAGCTGCGCAGGGAGTCGGTCCGGCCGTGGATCCAGTCCTGGTCGGAGTGCAGCGTCGCCGCGGCGAACACCACCGCGGTCAGCGTCGACAGCGCCGCCAGCTCCGGGGGCCGGTCCAGCAGCACCCAGGCCGGCACGTACTGGAAGAACGCGAAGGTCAGCAGATAGGCAGGCCAGTGCCGGCGCCGGGCCAGCAGTAGCGCCACCAACTGCGGGGCCGCCGCCAGCCACACCACCGTGAAGGTCCGGCCGTCGACCGAAGCCAGGAAGCGAACCAGTTCCGAGGCGGCCACCACGCCCGCGGTCCAGCCCACCAGACTCCAGAACGGGGGCAGCAGATCGGCCGCCGCCAACCGCGCACGCCACGACTGCCGGCGGCTCCTCGCGCCGGTCAGAGGCACCGCACGGCCCTTCGACATTCAAACAGTCAACAGCGTCAATATTGTCTCGGCAATCCTTGGCCGCAAATGGCGGCGTACGTGTCGTTCACACCCCCGACCCGCCGTGGAAACGCGCGCAGGACACAATGACGCGTCCGCAACCTCGAGTTCGCGACCACAGGAGAGCACGTGACCGACGTCGTCAACCCCGCCTCGGAGGCATTCACCGAGGTCAACGGCGCGCAGAGAGGCCCGACCGGGCAGACCCGGTCCGGGCTCACCGCCGATGCGCTGCGCGCGGCCATCACCGATCACCTGGTGTACTCGATCGCCCGCCCCGCCGCGGTGCTCACCCCCGAGCATTACTACCGCGCGCTGTCGCTGGCGGTGCGTGACCGCATGCAGAAACGGTGGATGGCCACCACCCAGGACTGGCTGGACCTGTCGGCGAAGGTCACCTGCTATCTGTCGGCGGAGTTCCTGATGGGCCCGCAACTGGGCAACAACCTGCTCAACCTGGGCATCGAGGACGCCGCGCGGCAGGCGCTGGCCGACCTGGGTCAGGACCTCGACGTGATCCTGGACTGCGAGGGCGAACCGGGGCTGGGCAACGGCGGGCTCGGCCGGCTGGCGGCGTGCTACCTGGATTCGCTGGCCACGCTGGAACGGCCGTCGATCGGTTACGGCATCCGCTACGAGTTCGGCATCTTCACCCAGGAGATCGCCGACGGCTGGCAGGTCGAGAAGACCGACAACTGGCTCGTCCACGGCAATCCGTGGGAGATCGACAAGCCCGACGCCAGCTACATCGTCAACTGGGGCGGTCACACCGAGACCTACGAGGACGTCACAGGCAGGCTGCGGGTGCGCTGGGTGCCCCAGCGCGTGCTCAAGGGCGTCTCCCACGACACCCCGGTGCAGGGCTACGGCGTCAACACCTGCAACACGCTGACGTTGTGGAGCGCACGGGCGGTCGAGTCGTTCGCGCTGGAGGCGTTCAACACCGGCGACTTCTACAGGGCGGTCGACGAGGAGGTCGTCTCCGAGACCGTGTCGAAGGTGCTCTACCCCAACGACGAGCCCGAGGCGGGCAAGCGGCTGCGCCTGTTGCAGCAGTACTTCTTCGTGACGTGCTCGCTGCAGGACATCCTGAACATCCATCTGCAGCGGGCGCACCTGCCGCTGCGCATGCTGCCCGACAAGTGGGCGATCCAGCTCAACGACACCCACCCGTCGATTGCGGTGGTGGAGCTGATGCGGCTGCTCATCGACGAGCACCAGCTCGGTTGGGACGAGGCGTGGGACCTCACGGTGCGCACCTTCGGCTACACCAACCACACGCTGCTGCCCGAGGCGCTGGAGACCTGGCCGCTGCACATGTTCGGCGAGGCGCTGCCGCGCCATCTGGAGCTGATCTACGAGATCAACGAACGGTTCCTCGACGAGGTGCGGGCCCGGTTCCCCGGCGACGAAGACCGGGTGCGCCGGATGTCGCTGATCGGTGAGGACGGCGGCAAGAGCGTGCGGATGGCGCACCTGGCCACCGTCGGCAGCCACGCGGTCAACGGGGTCGCGGCGCTGCATTCGGAGTTGCTCAAGGCCAGCGTGCTCAAGGACTTCTACGAGATGTGGCCGGAGCGCTTCGGCAACGTCACCAACGGGGTGACGCCGCGGCGGTTCCTGGCGCTGTCCAACCCGGGCCTGCGCGGGCTGCTCGACGACACCATCGGCCCCGGCTGGCTGACCGACCTTCAGCGCCTGCACGGACTGGAAGCGTTCGTCGACGATCCCGCGTTCCGGTCACGCTGGCGAGAGGTCAAGCGTGCCAACAAGTCCCGGCTGGCCGAGTACGTGCACTCAATCACCGGCATCGAGCTGGACCCGTCGTGGATGTTCGACGTGCAGGTCAAACGCATCCACGAGTACAAGCGTCAGCACCTGATGGTGTTGCACATCATCGCGCTGTACCACCGGCTCAAGACCAACCCGGGGCTGTCCATCCCACCGCGGGTGTTCATCTTCGGCGGCAAGGCCGCGCCCGGCTATTTCATGGCCAAGCGGATCATCAAGCTGATCACCGCCGTCGGTGAGACGGTCAACGCCGACCCGGGCGTCAACCGTTTCCTGAAAGTGGTTTTCCTGCCGAACTTCAACGTCAAGACCGCGCACCTGGTGTATCCGGCGGCGAATTTGAGCGAGCAGATCTCCACGGCCGGTAAGGAGGCCTCCGGCACCGGGAATATGAAGTTCATGATCAACGGCGCGCTGACCATCGGCACGCTCGACGGCGCCAACGTCGAGATCCGGCAGGAGGCCGGGGCGGAGAACTTCTTTCTGTTCGGGCTCACCGAGAGTCAGGTCGAGCAGGTCAAGGCCGACGGCTACCGCCCGATGAGCTTCGTCGAGTCCGATCCGGAACTGGCCGCGGTGCTGGAGCTGATCGCCCGCGGCGAGTTCACCCATGGCGACACCGAGGTGCTGCGCCCGATCGTCGACAATCTGCTGCACCACGACCCGTTCCTGGCGCTGGCCGACTACCGCTCCTACGTCGACTGCCAGGACGCGGTGTCGCGGGCCTGGCTGGATCGGGACGCGTGGTCGCGGATGTCGATCCGCAACACCGCGCGCAGCGGCAAGTTCAGCTCCGACCGGGCGATCAGGGAGTACTGCGACGAGATCTGGGGCGTGGGCCCGATGTCGGTCGACCTCGACTAGTTTTTCCGCCGAAATCGCATTCCACGCGCGTCAAGTCCCGAAAATCACACGCTAGACGCAATCTCGGCGGGGTCATGAGTCGATAACAAGCCGGTCACCGCCCCTGCGCGCCCGAGGAGTCCACCCCGCCGGCGCTGTTAACTTCGCGCGCGTGACGTTTCTCGCCCGCATCGCCGTCGCGGTGCTGCTCGCCGCCGGCCTGCTGACGGTGAGCACCCCGCCCTCGGCCCAGGCGTTCTCGCGGGCCGGGCTGCCGATCGAACAGCTCGACGTGCCCTCACCGTCGATGGGACGCACCATCCGCGTCGAATTCCAGGGCGGCGGACCGCATTCGGTGCTCCTACTGGACGGCCTGCGCGCCCAGGACGACTTCAACGGCTGGGACATCAACACCGCCGCCTTCGAGTGGTTCTACGAGTCCGGCGTCTCGGTGATCATGCCGGTGGGCGGTCAGTCCAGTTTCTACGCCGACTGGTACCGGCCGGCCAGGAGTCACAACGGGACGGTCACCTACAAGTGGGAGACGTTCCTGACCCGCGAACTGCCGACGTGGTTGGCGGCCAACCGAGGCCAGGACCCGTTCGGCAACGCTGTTGTGGGACTGTCGATGTCGGGCAGCGCGGCACTGACCATGGCCGCCTACTATCCCCGCCAGTACAAGTTCGCCGCCTCGCTGTCGGGGTATCTGGCGCCGTCGCAGAAGTTCTGGCCTCCGCTCATCGACATCGCGATGCAGGACGCGGGCGGCTTCGACTCTTTCGACATGTGGGGCAAACCCGGCTCACCGGCCTGGCTGCGGGCGGACCCGATGCTCAACATCAACCGGCTGGTCGCCAACCGTACCGCGCTGTGGATCTACTGCGGCAACGGAGTCGCCTCGGATCTCGACACCGGAACCGATCTCGGCGTCAACATCAGCGCCGGCTCGCTGGAGACCATCACCATCGCCACCAACAAGGAGTTCCGCGACAAGTATCTGGCCGCCGGCGGCCGCAACGCGATCTTCAACTTCCCGCCCAACGGCACGCACAGTTGGGGGTACTGGGGTGCGCAGCTGCAGGCGATGAAAGCCGACATCGTGCGGCTGCTGGCCCCGCCGCCACCGCCACCGCCTCCGCCGACGGCGTTGCCGCCGGGCGCACCCCTGCCGCCGGGCGCACCCCCGCTGCCGCCGCCGGCCGCCGCAGCACCGGCCGCGGCACCCCGCTGACTACCTGAAGTGCGGGTCGAGCAGCGTCGACCAGGCGTTGTCGAGCTGGCTCCATTCGTCCTCGCAGCCCTCGGCCCGGTCTGCCGGCAGCTGGCCGTCGCCGACGAGGTCGGCGTTGGACTGCGGGTCCGACCCGTAGATCCAGCACTGCAGGTTGTACATCCGGGCCTCGTCGAGGGTGTGCACGTCGGCGAAGTCCGCCTCGCCCGCCGCGCCGCGCTCGGCTCCGCTCGCACCGAACACCCACGCGAAGTCCTTGACCGCCTGCACCGATCCGGGATCGGCCTGGCCGTCCTCGCCGGGCTGCAACAGCACATAGGCGGCCAGCTGATCCGCGACGTCCTCTTCCCGTCCCGTGATCGGCAGGTCGTACACCGTGATCGCCATGTGGCCGACCTCGTGGTAGAACGTGGCCCACTCGGCGTTGACCGCCGCAGCCGCCGGATCGGGATCCCCGGCCTCGGCGAAGATGTCCTCGCTGGTGGAAACGTCTTCGTAGCAGATCGTGATGGACTTGGCGTCCGCGTCCCAGTACGCGTTGGCCTCGTCGCACTGCGCGCCGGTGAGCGCTATGTCGTACGGCAGGATCAGCGACTGGTTGAGGTCGTCGGCCATGTCCTCGAGCAGCTGCGCATCCTGCAGCAGCTTCCTGCCCCGGATCGCCTCGGGGCTGTCGGCGTCCTCGTAGGTCACCAGCATCGAGCCGCTGTCTTGCGGCGCCGAATCCACGTCGGGGTCGGCCGCCTGCGGGGGTTCGGGTGCGCCCGCGCATCCGACGACGAGCAGCCCGGAAGCCATCACCGGCACCACACCACGCCGCAACCAAGTTATTGACACGGTCGCAGATTAGCGGCCCGTGTCGGGTTTTTGGAGTAATCCGCGCTCAGCCAGCGTTGCGGCCGCATGCCCCTCAGCCGGCGGGCACCAGTTCGAAGACGGGTATGACGCGGTCGGTCTGGGTCTCGTACTCGGCGAATCCCGGGGCGCGTTCGGCGACCACCGCGTAGACCCGGTCGCGCTCCTCACGCGGCAGCTCACGGGCCGTCACCGGCAGCGGCGCATCGGATCCGATCTCCACGCTCGCGTCGGGGTGGGCACGAATGTTGAACGCCCAGGCAGGATCTCGCTCGCGGCCGGCGGAGGATCCGACAACGTAGATTTTGTCGTCGATGTCGAAGTAGGCCACCGGATTCACCCGCTGCCGCCCGCTCTTGGCGCCGGTGGAAGTGAGCAGCAGCAGCGGAAAGCCCTCGAACTGGCCCCCGACCTTGCCTCGGTTGGCGCGGAACTCGTCGATGATGCCCTGGTTGAAGTCGCGCTCCCCGGCGGACTGGTCTGCCATGTCGTCGATCGTATGGCGGTCCGACCGCTGCCGGGCCAGGATGGTCGGATGGACCACGTCACCTTCGTCCCGACGCCCGATCAATTCAGCTTCACCTTCGGCGGTGCGGAGCCGGTGCGACGGATCCGACCGGGCACCGTGCTGACGCTGTGGACCGAGGACGCCTTCGGCGGGCGCATCACCAGTGGGGACGATGTCGCGTCGATGGCGCTGGACACCGAGGACCTCAACCCGCAGACGGGTCCGTTCTGGATCGAGGGCGCCGAACCCGGCGACACGCTGGCCGTCCACCTGGTCGACCTGACCCCGGCGCGCACCTGGGGCGCGTCCACGCTGATCCCGTTCTTCGGCGGTCTGACCAGCGTGCCGGTCAGCCCGACCCTGCAGGACGCGCTGCCCGAGCGTACCTGGATCTACGAATATGACTCGGCAGCAGGCACTTTGGCATTCAATGCGAAAGGCAGCGATTTCAGTGTCGCGCTGCCGTCCAACCCGATGCTGGGCACCGTCGGAGTGGCGCCGGCCCGCCGCGAGGTACGGACGTCACTGGTGCCCGACGTGTTCGGCGGCAACATGGACACCCCCGAGATGACGACCGGCGCGACATGCTTCCTGCGCGTCAACGTGCCCGGGGCGTTGTTCTCCCTCGGCGACGGGCACTACCGCCAGGGCGAGGGCGAGTCGTGCGGCACCGCCGTCGAGGGGGCCATGCACGTGACCGCGATCGTCGACCTGATCAAAGGCGGCGGCCCGGCATGGCCGCGGTTGGAGACCGACACCCACCTGATGTGTGTCGGATCCGGGCGACCGCTGGAGGAGGCCTGGCGCGCCGGTCAGGTCGAGATGATCACCTGGCTGGGCGAACTCTACGGCCTCGACCGGCTCGACGCCTACCAGTTGCTCACCCAGATCTCCCTGGCGCCGATCGCCAACGTGGTCGACACCAACTACAGCTCGGTAACCAAGATCGACAAGCGGCTGCTGCCCTCGTCCTCCTCGTACGGCGGTATTCATGCTGAACTTCGTTCGGCGGCAAAGTCATTGGGTGCGATCAACTACTGAGAAGGAGTGCCATGGATCTGGGGCTTTCGGGTAAGCGGTTCGCGGTCACGGGGGGCACCCGCGGTATCGGCCGCGCGGTCGTCGAGGGTCTGCTCGCAGAAGGGGCGTCGGTCGCCTACTGCGCCCGCACCTACGAAGCCGTGCCCGGCGCGGTGGGCACCGCGGTGGATGTCGCCGACGGTGCCGCGCTCGCGACGTGGGTGGAGGCCACCGCCGAAGCGTTCAGCGGACTGGACGGCGTAGTCGCCAATGTGAGCGCGCTCGCCATCCCCGAGTCGAACGACAACTGGCGCACCACCTTCGAGGTCGACATGATGGGCACCGTCGGTCTGGTCGATGCCGCGCTGCCGTATCTGCTGGAATCCGACGCCGCGTCGATCGTGACGATCTCCAGTGTGTCGGGCCGCGAGATCGATTTCGCCGCAGGCCCGTACGGCACAATGAAGGCCGCCATCATCCACTACACCCAGGGGCTGGCGTTCAAGCTGGCCGGCAACGGGGTGCGGGCGAACACCGTCAGCCCGGGCAACACCTACTTCCCGGGCGGGGTGTGGCCGTCGATCGAGCAGAACGACCCGGAGTTGTTCGCCGCGGCGCTGGCACTGAATCCGACGGGCCGGATGGCGACACCTCAGGAGGTCGCCAACGCGGTGGTGTTCCTGTCCAGCCCCGCAGCCGGCTTCATCACCGGCACCAACCTGCTCGTCGACGGTGCGCTGACCCGCGGCGTCCAGTTCTGAATCCCCGGGGGGTTTCACTCCTCTCCGAGCGCCACCGGGCGGGCCGGATCCGAGCTCCACTGCGACCACGAACCCGGGAACAGTGCGGCGTCCACGCCGGTGACGGCCAGCGCCGCGACGACCAGCGACGCCGTCACTCCCGATCCGCAATAGACCGCGACGTCGGAGTGGTGGGCACCCAGACGCTGCGCGAGCCCGGGATCGGCCAGCAGCGTACCGTCGCCGGCCAGCAGGCTGGTGCTCGGCACGTTCACGGCGCCGGGGATGTGCCCGGCGACGGGGTCGACGGGCTCGTTGTCGCCGCGGTAACGCTCGGGGGGACGGGCGTCGATCAGCGCCGGCGCGTCGAGCGCGTCGTCGGCGGTGATGGTCCTGCGGGCACCCCGGTACAGGTCCTCGTGCGTGACGGTCACGTTGCCGGGGGCGGGAATCACTGTGCCGGAATCCAATTCGCGTGCCCATGCACCGAGGCCGCCGTCGAGGATGCGCACATCGGAGATGCCCGCCGCGGTGAGCACCCACCACGCACGGGCAGACCCGGCGCGGTTCCAGTCGTCGTAGACCACCACCGGCACACCGTCGCGCACTCCCCAGCGTCGGGCGGCGTCCTGGACGGCGGACCCGGACGGCAGCGGGTGGCGGCCGCGCCCCGGCACGGTGTGGTCGGACAGTTCGTCGTCCAGGAACACGTACACCGCGCCGGGGAGGTGCCCCGCCTCGTAGGCGGCGGTGCCGTCGGGTTCGGCCAGCGTCCACCGCACATCGAGCAGGGTGACGGGCTCACCGGCGTCGAGCAGCCGGGCCAGTTCCGTCGCGGTGATGAACACGTCGTCGCGGGCAGTCATGATTACCTCCAGGACCTGAGGCTACCTCCGCGCTTTCGGGGTGCCCGTGCTCGCCGACCGGCGATCTCGCCACCGCAATCGGGGGTTAGGGCAGGATTGCGGGGGCATGGCTGACATCGACGACACTCCCGGAACTTCCCGGCGCAGGCACATCACCCGGCTCGCCCTGTTCGCGGCCGTGCTGTCGGTGCTGTTCTATCTGACCGCGATCGAACGGGTCATCGACGTCGAGTACGTGCGCGGGCTCATCGAGTCGACGGGCCCGCTCGCGCCGTTGACCTATGTCGCGGTGTCGTCGGTGCTCGGCGCGCTGCTGGTGCCGGGCCCGCTACTGGCGGCCGGCAGCGGCTTCCTGTTCGGCCCTCTGCTGGGCACCTTCGTCACCCTCGGCGCGACGATCGGGTCGGCGGTGATCACGGCGTTCGCGGGCCGCCGCGCCGGCCGCGACAGCGCCCGCGCGCTGTTGGGCGCGGACCGTGCGGCGCGCGTCGACGGTCTCATCCGGCGCGGAGGCCTGTGGGCCGTGGTCGGACAGCGCTGGATCCCGGGCGTCAACGACGCGCTGGCCTCCTACACGTTCGGGGCGTTCGGAGTGCCGCTGTGGCAGATGGCCGCGGGCGCGTTCATCGGGTCGGCGCCCAAGGCGTTCGCCTACACCGCGTTGGGGTCGACGCTGGGCGAGTTCTCCGCGCCGCTACTGACCGCCGCGATCGTGGTGTGGTGCGCGACGGCGGTGGTCGGCGCATTCGCGGCGCGCCGCGGCTGGCAGCGGTGGCGGTCCCGGGAATGACGGGCCTCGTCCTCACCGACGAGTTCCGCCACGCGTTGGCGCGGCTGTCCGACGGTGAGCACCTGTTCCTTACCGGCAAGGCCGGCACCGGCAAGTCGACGTTGATCCGCCGCTTCCTGGCCGCCACCGACCGCACCACAGTCGTTGTCGCGCCGACGGGTATCGCAGCTCTGAACGTCGACGGCTACACCATCCACCGGCTCTTCGGCTTCCGGTCGACCACCACACTGGAGGAGATCCGCACCGGCGGTTACCGGCCGGGCCGATTCACCAAGACGCTGGCCTCGCTGCAGACCCTCATCGTCGACGAGGCGTCGATGGTTCGCGCCGACGTCTTCGACATGGTTGCCGCCGCGCTGCAGCGGTTCGGCCCGGTTCCGGGTGAACCCTTCGGCGGTGTGCAGATCGTGCTCGTCGGCGACCTGTACCAGTTGCCGCCGGTGATCCGCGAGGACGAAGCCCATTTCTTTTCGTCGGCCTCCCCACCTCGTTACGAGACCCCGTACTTCTTCTCGGCGCACTCGTTCGATCGCGCCGACTTTTCGACCGTGTCGTTGACGACGGTGTTCCGCCAGCTCGGCGATGACCGGATGACGGCCATTCTCAATGAGATTCGCGAAGGCGTGCTGCTCGGCCACGCGCAGGAGCAATTGAACGCCCGCGCCGACAACGACTTCGTCCCACCTGACGACGAGTTCTGGTTGACGCTGGCGCCGACCAACCGGCTCGTCACGGCGCGCAACCGGCAGCAGCTCGAGAGACTGCCCGGGGACGAAATGGTGCACCACGCCAAGGCATCCGGTGACCTGACGCTGTTCGACCCGCCTGTCGAGGAGACACTGCGCTTCAAGGTGGGCGCGCAGGTGATGATGCTCAACAACGACCAGGGCAACCGCTGGGTCAACGGCACGGTGGGCCGCGTCGTCGGCGTCGGCTATGACCGCTACGGCGCGGTGGTGGAAGTCGAGTTCCCGGACAGCACCAGTGCCGAGGTCACCCCGTTCACATGGGAGGTGACGCGGCCGGTGATGTCCGGTTCCTCGTTGGGCCGCGAGGTGGTCGGCTCCTATACACAGTTGCCGTTCAAGCTGGCGTGGGCGATCACCATTCACAAGAGCCAGGGCCAGACGCTGGACAGGGTGGTCGTCGACCTGACCGGGGGCATGTTCTCGACGGGACAGCTCTATGTGGCGCTGAGCCGGTGCACCTCGCTGGCTGGTCTGGTGCTGAAAAGGCCTGTGCTGCCGAAGGACCTGAAGACCGACCGGCGCATCGCCCGCTTCCTGCGTACCTCGGCGGCGGACCCGGCGGTGCGCCGGTACTGCGCGATCGGGATGCTGACCGTCGGCGACGAAGGGCGGATGTCGCGTCCACGGCCGGTGGAGCTGGCCGTCGCGTTCGACGACGGCACTGCGATCACCACGCTGGTCAACCCGCAGCGCGACCTCGCCGACGCGCGAACACGATTCGGGATCACCGTCGCCGACGTGCTGCTGGCCCCGACCCTTCGCGAGGCCTGGGCGGTGATCGCTCCGATGCTGGCGGGATGCACCCCGGTCGGGGTCGGGATCGACGAACAACTCGGGCTGATCGATTTCGAGCTCAAGCGCCTCGGCTATGTGACGGCGATGCCGCTGGGGGTCGAGCTTCGCGGCGCGCGAATGACGGGCCGCACCGCGCTGGAGCGCGCCCGCTCGGCGTTGCACGCCCATCGCGGCGCCGAGTCCCGGGCAGGCTCTTCGGCGTTCGACGAACCCGAATCCATCGAGACGGCAGGGCTTCTCGTGAGCCGGGATACGTCGGCGCCGACACCCATCGCCGATCACCTACCGGGTTTGTCGGCGGTGTTGCGGATCAGTCGGGACGTCGGTGCCGTGTTGTTGGGACGTGACGAGGTGTCACCCGACGGGGAGGGGACGGCCCCGCGCGGCGATACCGGGTGGGAACCGGCGGCCCGGCAGTCTGTGGCCGATCAATTGCGCGCGGCGGCGGCGCGGGTGCAGCTGACCGAAGACGTCGTGGATCGCCTGCGTCGCGTCGAGGAGTTGCTCGGTGTGGAGATCCTTTCCGGCACCGAGCTTCTGGCCCGCCATGACATCGGTGCGACGTTGACGCCGGGTATGCGCATCTGTTTCACCGGCACCGCACAGGATGCTTCGGGGCGCATCGTCGAGCGCGACGAGATGGAGCGCATGGCCGCCGCGGCCGGGCTGACACCGGTGAAATCGGTGACCAAGACCCGCTGCGACGTGCTCGTGACGGCCGAAGCGGGCACGCAGTCGGGCAAGGCCCGCAAGGCGCAGGAGTACGGCAAACCGGTGTTCGGCGCCGACGATTTCTTCACCTGGCTGCGCACCCACACCACCACCCCCGCGGAATAGCATTCCTGGCTGCGTTCAGCCCCTCGATCACAGCCCTGGCTTTCTCGCTCGGCGCACAATGGAGCGCGTGCCGTCTTCTGCCTTCGCCTCCGACAACGCCGCACCGGCTCACCCGAAGGTGCTCGAAGCCCTGCTCCGGGCCAACGCCGGGTCCGCCCCGTCGTACGGCAGCGACGCGCTCACCGCGGACGCGGCCGACGCGATCAGGACCGCGTTCGACTCCCCCGACGCCGACGTGCTGTTCGCGTTCACCGGCACCGCGGCCAACATCATCGCGCTGGCGTCGGCGGTGCGACCGTGGCATGAGATCTTCTGCAGCGACGTCGCGCACGTCCTCGTCGACGAGGCCGGCGGGCCGGTTCGGCTGTCGGGGGCTCAGCTCACCCGGCTGGCCAGCGACGACGGACTGATCGCACCGGACGAGCTTGAGCGACGAGTGCTGGGCCGCAAGGCCGTGCACCACTCACAACCGCGCATCGTGTCGGTCACCCAGTCCACGGAGAACGGCAGGGTGTGGACCGCCGCGGCGCTGGCCGAGTTCGTCGACCGCGCCCACGCGCTCGGCCTGCTGGTGCACGTCGACGGCGCGCGTATCGCCAATGCTGTTGCCACTCTGGGCGTCTCACCGCAGGAGGCGATCGCGGACGCTGATGTCGTCAGCGTGGGCGGCACCAAGAACGGTCTGCTGTTCGGCGATGCGATCCTGGTCCGTCGGCCCGAGCACTTCGACGGAATCCACTTCGTGCAGAAGCAGATCGGTCATCTGGCCAGCAAACACCGGTTCGTCGCCGCGCAGTTCGCCGCGCTGTTCGACGATGGGCTCTGGCTGCGCAACGCCGCCCACGCCAACGCCATGGCGCGCAGGCTCGGCACCGGCATGGAGGCGCTGGGTCTGCAACTGGCGTCGCCGACCGAATCCAACGAGGTCTTCGTCAAGCTCGACGCGGACGCCCAGCGCCGACTCAGCGCGGCGTACTCGGTGCACCAGCCCGACCCCGGGGTGCCCGTCGTGCGGTTCGTCTGCTCGTGGGCGACCACCGAGACCGAGGTCGACGACGCGCTCGATGCGCTGCAACGCGTCTGCGGGTGACCGGCCCGGTTACCCGGCGCCCGACCGCGGGTACGCCCCGGTCATGAACAGCACCTTGCACACCCACCCCGCGCGTCCGCTCGCCGCAGAACCGCCTGTCACGCGCGTCCTTCTGAACCGGTGCGACAGCGCGCCCGACGAACCACCCGAGCGGCTCACGCCCGTCGAGGTTCCCGAACGGCTCGTCCCCGAGGAGGTGCCCGAGTCGCCGATTGGACCGTCCACCACACCCGATCCGGGTCCCCCGCAGAAGACCTAAGCGCTGGTTTCGCGGGCGGGTTCGGCGACGGCCTTGGACTCCGCCGAGCCGCGCTGACGCAAGAAGATCGACAGCCCGACGATCGCCGCGACCGCGATGAACTCGCTCTGCCAGTTCTGCATCGACTCGAACCAGAACTGCGGTGTCGTCACATATTCGGCGATCGACACCGCAGATTGCCCGTGTTGCACCTGCTCGTCGTTGTACGCTGCGGCGCCGCCGACCGCGTGCAGTGCCCACGATGCGAAGAACAGCACGAAGAACGCGATCGCCAGGGAATGTTCGTAGATGCGGAGCGCCACGCCGCCGGGCTGCACCGGCCACGGCGCGCCGGGGTCGAGCCGGGCCAGGCGTGGATCGTCGTCCTGCGGCGGCTGCCCGTCGATCGGCTTGGACTCCGAGGAGCCCCGCTGGTACAGGAATGCCGTCAACACGACGTACATCCCCATCTGCAGGAACTCAGATTCCCAGTTCTCGAACGTCGCCTCCACGAAGTCACCGCTGGCCAGGTATCCGATCACCGAGACCGTTTCCGTCGAGCCGTGGTCGCGCTCTTCCTGGTTGTGATTCGCGGCCCCGGACACGATCATCGCCGCGAAGAACACCACGAACAGGCCAAGGCACGCCAGCAACAGACCATGGTCGTGCATCCAGCGACCGTTCCGGGCTTTCACCTGGTCACGTGTACCCCCGATCGGGTGCGGGTATGCGCTCGCCATGCCCGCGAGGACACCGCTGCATGGCTATCTGACCGAGCAGGCCGGCCTTGTGCTCGACGGCATGGCCGGGCTGCGGGACGGCACCGACCCGATCCACGACACCCGCGTCGCCATCCGACGCGTCCGTAGCACCATCCGCGTCTTCGGCAAGGCGCTCGATGACGACGCCGGCGCGCTCGAAGACGACCTGAAGTGGTTCGCCGGTGTGCTGGGTGAGGTGCGCGATCCGCAGGTGCAGCGGCGGCGGTTGCGGGCCGCGGTCGCAGAGCTGCCCGACGAGCTGGTGCTGGGGCGGGTTTCGGGCCGGATCAAACGCGACCTGCGGGGTGTGGAGGCACCGGCCCGGCGGCGGGTGACCGAGGCGATGGCGACGGCGCGGTTCGAGCACCTGGTCGGCGAACTTCAGCGCTGGCGGGAAGCCCCGCCGGTCCAGAGCAAGGTCGGCGCCAAGGTGTTGCGGAAGCGGGCACGCCGCGCCGGCGCGAAGGCCGACCGTCGGCTCCAGGAGGCGCTCGACGGCGCCGACGACGCGCTGCTGCATCGCGCCCGCAAGGCCGCCAAGCGTGCGCGGTATGCCACCGAGCTGATCGAGCTTGATGATCCGTCGACGAGGAACAAGCGGAACAAGAAGCGCTACAAGCGCATTCAGAGTGTCCTCGGCGATCTCCAGGACACTGTGGTGGCCCGGCCGATGCTGCGGCAGATGGGCGCACAAGCCGGCACCCGATCCGGTGAGAACGGCTTCACCTTCGGCCTGCTCTACGGCCGGGAGGAACAGCTCGCCCGGCAATGCCGCCGCGCCGTCGCCCAGCTGTAGGAAGCCTCCCCCGCGAACGTGCGTGTCTGCGGCCCTCCACCCGGTGTGTCCCCGACAAAGTCGCACGCTCGCACGCCGCGGTAGCCCTGTTTCGTGCCTGCCCGGCCGGGCAGCCCACGGTCGACACGGTCCACGGCGACACGCTCACCGGGACGCGACCGCCGGTACGCCATCTCGCACCCCCAGCCCGCGAGCGTGCGGCCTACCCCAGCGAGTCCCAGAACGCGGTCAGCGCCGCGGCGCCGCGATGCGGATCCTCGACCATCCACCAATGTCCCAGTCCCTCAAGCACTTCGACGCGGGCACCAGCACGTTCGGCGGCCCGGCGCCGGTTGTCGTGAGGCCCGATGAACGGGTCGTCGGTCGGCTGCAGCGACAGGCCCGGCCGCGCCGCGGCCGCCTCCAGAGCACGGCCCGCTTCGGCCATCGCCGGTTGTGCGGCCGAGCGGTACAACGCCAGGATCGCCTTCCGCATGTCGTCGTTCTGCTGTTCGGCGAGCGCGGCGCCGACGTCGGCCGGAATGCCGAAGGAGACCATCAGTTCCGTGCGCGCCGGCACTCCGCCGCCCATCATCGCGTCCAGCGACTCCTCCCCCGCTCCGGCCGTCTGCCACACCTGCGCCATGTCGTGCCAGACGTAGTCGGCGTCGAACAGGCCGACCGAGTCGCTGACCCAGCTGCGCACCAGTTCGGGCCGGTGCATCACCGCGTTGACGACGTGGCCGCCGCCCCAGTCATGGCCGACGAGGTCGATCGGGCCCTCGATTCCCTCCAGCGCGGACTCCAGCCAGTCCCGATACTCCAGCATCGTCGCGCCGAACCCGTCCGGCAGCGGCGCACCGAATCCCGGCGGCGACAGCAGCACCACGTCGTCGCGGCCCAGCACGGCCGTCAGCGGCCCCCAGATCGCGTCGGTTTCCGGATTGCCATGCACGAACACCACCGTCATGGCCCACATCCTGACACGGCCCCGATAATGGGCCGGTGCAAACGCAGTGGTCGACGGCGATGAACCTCGACGTGCCGATCGTCAACGCGCCGATGGGCGGCGTGGCCGGTGGCGAACTGGCCGCCGCGGTCAGCCGGGCAGGGGCGCTGGGCATGATCGGCATCGGCAGCTCCGGATCCGCGGCACAACTGCGCCAGCACCTCAGGCACACCGCAAACCTGAACCGCCCGTATGGGATTGGACTGATCAGTGGGGTAATTCAGAAGGAACCCGCACTTCTTGAGACGGCGCTGGACGCCGCCCCGGCGCTGCTGTCGGTCAGCTTCGGTGACGACTGGTCCTGGGTGCCGCGCGCCCACGACGCCGGCTGCGTGAGCGCCACACAGGTCGCCGACCTGGCCGACGCGCAGCGCGCCGTCGACGCCGGCGTCCAGGTCCTGGTGGCCCGTGGCGCGGAGGGCGGCGGGCACGGCCGGCCCGCGGTCGCCACCCTGCCGCTGCTGACCGAGGTCCTCGATCGGGTCGACGTGCCGGTGCTGGCTGCCGGCGGCATCTCCTCGGGCCGGTCCCTGACCGCGGTGCTGGCGGCCGGTGCGGCCGGCGCGTGGATCGGGACGGCGTTCGCGGTGTGCCCGGAGTCCACGCTGCCCGAGGCGGCCCGACAACAGATGCTCACCGCCGGCGACAGCGACACCGTCACCACCCGCGCCTTCGACGTCGCGCTCGGCTACCCGTGGCCGGCGACGATCCCCGAACGGGTGCTGCGCAACGCCTTCACCGACGCCTGGGACGGCCGTGAGGACGACCTCGACGCCGACGCCCGCGAGCAGCTGCGTTCGGCGATCGCCGCCGACGACTACCGGTGGGCGCCGGTCAACGCCGGGCAGGGGGTCGCCGACGTGACGACCGCCCAGGCCGCCGCGGCCGTCATCGGCCGGCTGGTCGGCGACGCGCGCGCAATCCTCGCGAGAACGCCACCAGCGTCGTGATTTCCCCCGCACCACTACCGTGGTGGCGGTCTCGCGAAACCCCAGCACGCACTGCAATCCCGCTGGTCACACGAGTCACACCGGCGGGCGAAAAGGCCGCGACACTCCCCTCCCTGCGCCCGGCGATGTCTGCGCCGTGCCCTATGTTGGGGCGTCCGGCAACGGACAAACGACGCACACATCGAGGGGCCAGGTGGACGACAACGCAACCGTGTCTGCCGTCGAGCTGTTCGAACTCAATCGCGACCTGCAGTCTTCGCGCGCGATCCGGCTGCTGGCCACCACCAACCTGAGCCTGTACGCGACGCTGATGGAGCGGCATCTGGCCGACGGGGTGATCCCGGAGACCGAGCTGGTGGTCCGGCTGGAACGCGACCTCGACGACCTCGGCGACGACCAGTCGGGCCTGGCGTTGATCAAGTCGTGGGCCAGCCAGGGCTGGGTGCACCGCATCGTGGATGACCGGGGACTCGCAGGCGCCGCAGGCCGCAACGTCTGCTACCTGACCCAGGACGCGCGCCGGGCGCTGGACTTCCTGCGCGGTATGCGCCGCCAGGACACCATCGCCACCGGCGGGTCGATCACCGGCATCGCGTCGCGGCTCAAGCATGTGGCGCTGAAGGTGGGCAACGACCCGGCCCGCATCCGCAAGAGCATCGAGGCCGAGATCGAGGCGCTGCGTCACGAGCTCGAGCTCCTCGACGCCGGCCAGTCGCCGTCGCCCGACGACGCCGACCTCACCGACGCCTATGACGAGGCCCGCGCGATCGCCATGCAGATGGAGCGGCTGATCACCGACATCGGCCAGTACGGCGCGATGATCGAGCAGGCCACCGCCGCGCTCGACGAGCCGATCGACTCCAATGTCGAGTACCGCGACCGGCAGCGCCAGATGTACGCCGACTACCAGGCCGCTTGGGATTCGCAGGGCCGGGACAGCCACCGGGCGTTCCTGCGGATGATCAACGATCCCGATCAGCGTGCCGAGTTCGAGGCCGATGTCGCCGCCGTCGCCGCCGCGCTGCCCGGGCTGGACCCAGCCCTGCGCAAGGTCATGGCCGGGTTCTTCGAGCTTGTCGGCCATCAGATCGACGAGGTCGAGCGGATCCAGCAGCGCTGCGCGCAGCGGGTCAAGCGGTTCACCGCGTTCGGCACGCTGGAGCAGAGCCGCGGCGTGGCCCGTCAGCTCAACGAGGCCATCGGCGCGGCACGCAATCTGCTCAAGTCGAGCCTGATCGACTCGCGGCTGGACATCGAGCTGCCGCTGGCCCGCCACGCGATCAGCTCCGTCGGGGCGCTGAGTTTCAAGATCGGCGACCTGTCCACCCCGAAACCGGCCAAGCCGGCGGCGGGCGAGGTCGACCTGTCCAGCTTCGCCGCGCTCACCACCCAGGTCGATGCGCCGGCGATGTCGGACATGCTCAACACCGCGGTCGCCAAGGGGCCGGTGTCGCTGCCGGAGGCCATCGGCATGCTCGGTAGTTCAGGCCAAGGGGCCTACCTCGGTCACGTCATCGTGTTGTGGTCGTGGGCGCTCAAGCAACCCGGCACCGAAAGCCCTGAGTCGACCACCGTGCGCTTCCGGTCCCTGGACGGCAAGGACCGCGAAATCGCCGTTCCCCAATTGATATTCACAGAACCGATCAGTGTCGGAGCCGCGCAGTGACCACCGAACACGACACCGACTTCGAGGCGTTCTCCTCGCTGCCGCAGGTCGACCAGACCGCCCGTCCCCCGCACCAGCGCCGCCCGCGCTTCGACGGCGACGCCTCCGAGCTGCCCGACCGCGCCTGCTGGGCGTTGCAGCACCTGCTGACCCGCCGTTACATTAGCGCCGAGACCGACAGCGACATCTACGCCTGGGTGCTCGAGTACCGCCACCAGCTGTCGGTCCGGCTGTCCGAGCTCGACTTGATCCTGCGGGTGGTGGACGGTACCGACGTCGCGTTCGTCGAGCAGGCCCGCTACGAATCCGCCAAGGGCATCAAGCTTCTGCGCCGTGAACCGCTCGGCACCTACGACTCGATCCTGGCGCTGCACCTGGCGCAGATGATGCGTGCGGCGGGCGGGCAGAGCGTGCTGATCTCCCGCGAGGAGATGCACAATCTGTTCTCCGGCGTGCTCAACGACACCGACCGCGACGCGGTCACGTTCGCCGGCCGCATCGACGCCGCGATCGCGCGGCTCGCCGGCCTGGAGATCCTGCGTAAGAGCCGCGACGACGAGGACAGCTACACCATCTCCCCCGTCATCACAGCGGTGATGACGGGCAGCGTGATCACCGAGCTGCAGCAGCAGTTCGAGCTGCTGTTGGGCGGCGGCACCCCGGCCGAGGAGGACACCAACCTTGACTGAACAGTTCCATCTGTCCCGGCTTCAGGTCATCAACTGGGGTGTGTTCGACGGCTACCACGACATCCCGTTCAGCCGGGGCGGCGCGCTGATCGCCGGCGCCTCGGGCAGCGGCAAATCCTCACTGCTGGACGCCATCTCGCTGGGGTTCCTGCCGTTCAACCGGCGCAACTTCAACGCCTCCGGCGACAACACCGCCGCGGGTTCCAGCGCGGGCCGGCGCACCGTCGACAAGTACGTGCGCGGCGCGTGGGGGCAGCGCAGCGACGGCGGCACCAGCCGGGTGATGTACCTGCGCGGCGACGGCACCGCATGGTCAGCGGTGGCGGTCACCTACTCCAGCGACTCGGGCCGCACCGTGACCGGCCTGGTGCTCAAATGGCTGACGGGCGAGTCACGCAACGACTCGTCGAGCCGCTTCGTCCTCGGTGACGGTGACCTCGACATCGAGGACGTCTGCAACCGTTGGGCGGCAGCACGATTCGACACCGGCGTGTTCAAAACTCACGGCTGGCGGTTCACCACCAAGGTCGAGTCGCAGTACCTGGCTCAGCTGTACGCGACCATCGGCATCCGCGCCTCCGACGCCGCCCAGCAGCTGCTCGGCAAGGCGAAGTCACTGAAAAGCGTTGGTGGGCTGGAACAGTTCGTCCGCGAGTTCATGCTCGACGAACCCGAAAGCCTGGCCCGCCTGCCTGAGGCGCTCAAGCAGATCGACCCGCTGGTGGAGGCCCGCGAGCTGCTCGCGGTCGCACAGAAGAAGCGCAAGATCCTCGGCGACATCGAGAAGATCCAGCAGCGCTACGCGTCGGAGTCGACCGATCTGGGCATCATCGACCTGGTCGATCTGCCGATGGTGCGGGCCTACACCGACCACATCCGGTTCGCGCAGTGCCCGGCTCAGATCGCGCAGCTCGACACCACCATCGAGCAGCTCGACAACGAGTACGAGGACGTCACCCGGAGCCTGAATCTCGCCAAGGCCGAGGCGGATTCGCTCAATGCGCAGATCAGCGGATCCAGCGCGAGCATCGGTCCGCTGCAGTCGCAGGTGACCGCGGCCGAGACCGAGGCCGAGCAGGTGTCGCGTCGGCGCGGCGCCTACGAGGACATGCTGGCCGCGCAGCAGCGCGACACCCCGGAGACGGCCGACGACTTCTGGAATCTGCGCGAGGAGCTGCTGGCCGAGGCCACCGAGCTGCTCGCCAAAGTGGAGCGCAACCGGGAGGCATCCACCGACGCGGAGTACGCGCAGAAGTCGGCGCGGATGGCCCGCGACGAGGCCGCCAAGGAACTCAAGCGCGTCGAGCACGTCGGGTCGGCGCTGCCGGAGTTCGCGCTGTTGATGCGGGAGCAGATCTGCACCGCCGTCGGGGTCGACGCGGGCGAGCTGCCCTACATCGCCGAACTGTTGGATCTGCGCACGGACCAGACCCGGTGGCGCACCGCGGTCGAGAAGGTGCTGCGCGGAGTCGGTCTGCGGCTGATGGTGCCCGATCAGCACTGGACCACGGTGCTGCAGTTCGTCAACGAGACCAACATGCGGGGACGGCTGCAGCTGCACCATGTGCGGGCCAAGTTCCTCGGCGCCGAGCCGGTCGCTCCGGAGCCGAACACGTTGGCGGGCAAGCTTTTCCCGGTCGACCCGAAGCACCCCTGTGCGGCCGAGGCCGTCGACGTGGTCGCCGCCGCCGGCGACCACGTGTGCGTCGACACCCCGGATGTGTTCGCGCGTTTCCGCCGCGCGGTCACCGACACCGGCCTGTACAAGGACTCCGACCGGCTCGCGATCAAGGACGACCGCCGTCCGCTCAAACAGTCGGAATACCTGTACCAGGGGGACGTGTCGGCGAAGATCAACGCGCTGACGGTCGATCTGGCCGCGGCCGAGGAGGCTTACCAGAAGGCGCGGCGCACCGCCGACGACATCGCCGCCCAGCGGCAGCAGTGGCGCGACCGGGCCGCGGCGTGCAAGGCGATCTGCGAGCAGTTCCCGCAGTGGAGCCAGATCGACACCGAGACCGCCGACGGGCACGCCGACCGGTTGCGTGAGCAGTACGAGCTGCTGCTGGCCGACCATCCCGACATCGAGGCGCTCAACGCCCGCGCCGACGAATGCTGGACGCAGATCCAGAAATTGATGACGCGCCGCGGCGCGATCCAGACCCGCCGTGACGACCTCGACTCTCGGCGCACGCAGCTTCTGGAGCTGCAGGAGCGGCTGCAGCCCGCGTTCGTGTCGGAACCGTTGACGGAGCTGCTGAACCGCTACGCCGCCCAGCTGCCGGTGCCGTTGGAGCTGCTCGATCCCGAGCCGCACCGCGACGCGCTTTTCGGCGCGATCAAGAAGGAACGCGAACAGCTGCGGGAGAGCCGGCGTCGCTCCTACGACGAGTTGGCTCGCATCCTGAACACCTTCGACACGTCGTTCCCGGACGCCATCCCGAACAACTCGGACAATTTTGAGGAACGCGTGCACGACTACGTGGCACTGTGCCGGCACATCGACGAACGCGAGCTGCCCGAGGCCTATGAGCGGATGATGCGTCTGGTCACCGAGCAGGCCCCGGACGCGATCCTGACGCTGCACCGGGTGGCCGAGCAGGAAGCGCGCCGCATCAGCGACCAGATCGCCCGTGTGAACACCGGTTTGGGAGCGGTGGAGTTCAACCGCGGCACCCGGCTGACGCTGCGGGCCACCCCGCGGGCGTTGACGGCGGTGTCGGAGCTGACCGAGATCGTGCGGGCGATCTCGCGGCGCATCGCCGAGGTGGGGCTCGGCGACAAGCAGGCCATCCTGGACCAGTACGCCGACATCCTGCGGCTGCGCAACCGGCTGGCGTCGACGGCGCCGGAGGACAAGGCGTGGACCCGCGACGCGCTCGACGTGCGCAACCGGTTCACGTTCGACTGCGCCGAGTGGGATGTCGCCAGCGAGGAGCTGATCCGCACGCACTCCAACGCCGGTGACAACTCCGGCGGTGAGCAGGAGAAGCTGATGGCGTTCTGCCTGGCCGGTGCGCTGAGCTTCAACCTTGCGGCGCCCGGACACGCAGGAACAGACGAAGCCAACCGGCCGGTGTTCGCGCAGCTGATGCTCGACGAGGCGTTCTCCAAGTCGGATCCGCAGTTCGCCCAGCAGGCGCTGCAGGCGTTCCGCAAGTTCGGGTTCCAGCTGGTGATCGTCGCGACCGTGCAGAACGCGACGACGATCCAGCCCTACATCGACAGCGTGGTGATGGTGTCCAAGACCGAAGCCACGGGCCGCAATGCCCGACCCGTGGCGACGGTCGCGACGCGCACCATCTCGGAGTTCGGTGCGCTGCGCCGCGAGATGCGGGCCACCGCGAAGGTGCCCGCTCCAGTCTGACGCGGGGAACGACTTTTCTGCGTAGGGTGCCGATGGTGCATGTCGACGTGATGACGACTCCCCAGCCGCTCCTGCAGACCGGCGATCTCGCACGCCGCACTCAGAAGGCCGGCTTCGACGGGCTGCTGTTCACCGAAACCGGCCGGACCGCCTACCTGAACGCGGCGATGGCGGCGCAGGCGGCGCCGGGACTGCAGTTGTCGACGGGCGTGGCGGTGGCGTTCCCGCGCAGCCCGTTCGTCACCGCCGCGACGGCGTGGGAACTCCAGGAGGCGACGGGCGGCAACTTCCGGCTGGGTTTGGGCACCCAGGTCCGCACCCATGTGGTCCGCCGCTACGGCGCCGAGTTCGCCCATCCCGGTCCGCGGCTGCGGGACTACGTGCTGGCGGTCAAAGCCTGCTTCACGGCGTTCCGCACAGGCACCCTCGACCATCACGGCGAGTTCTACACGCTCGATTTCATCACCCCGCAGTGGAGCGCGGGCCCGATCGACGCCCCGGATCCCAAGGTCGACATCGCCGCGGTCAACCCGTGGATGCTGCGGATGGCCGGCGAGGTGTCCGACGGGGTGCATGTGCATCCGCTCGGCGAGCCCGGCTACATCGCGCGCCACGTCGTTCCGAAAGTTGCTGAGGGAGCTGCGAGGTCGGGACGATCACCGCATGAGGTGGCGCTGATCGTGCCGGTGATGACGATCGTCGGCGATTCCGACGAGGAACGGCATCGCGAGCGCGAACTGGTGCGGGCGAGCATGAGCTTTTACGGCAGCACACCCAACTACGCGTTCATCTGGGACGAGGCCGGCTTCGAGGGCACCACGGCTCGCATCCGCGAGAAGCAGAAGGCCGGCGACTTTCAGGGCATGGCCGCGCAGATCACCGACGAGCACATCGCGACGTTCGCCACCGAGTCGACGTGGGACGGTCTGGCCGACGCGCTCACCGCCAGGTACGGCGCCACCGCGACCCGCATCGTGCTCTACAACGCCCTGGCCGACGCGGAGCGCTTCGAACGCTACGGCATTGTCGCGCAACGGTTGACCCTGCAGCCCCCACCGGGGACTGGCATGACCGCCGCTGCATCCCGCGCCTGAACGCAGCCCAACGCGTGAACCCACCCTTCGCCGGGTAAGCAGTCGCGGGCCTACAGTGTCCACGGAGCCGGTATGGGGAGACGGATGACATCGACAGAGTCGACCTCGACATGGGCGCCGCTGCGATCGCCGATCTTCCGCGCACTGTGGATCGCGCAATTCGTCTCGAACCTCGGCACCTGGATGCAGACCGTCGGCGCGCAATGGATGCTGGTCGACGATCCCCGCGCCGCGGTCCTGGTGCCGCTGGTGCAGACCGCCACCACGCTGCCGGTCATGCTGCTGGCGCTGCCGTCCGGCGTGCTGGCCGACCTCGTCGACCGGCGCCGGCTGCTGATCGCCACCCAGGGCGCGATGGCCGCCGGGGTAGGCCTGCTCGCCACCCTCACCGGTGCCGGGCTGACCACGCCGACCGTGCTGCTGACGCTGCTGTTCCTCATCGGATGCGGGCAGGCTCTCACCGCACCGGCCTGGCAGGCGATTCAGCCGGATCTCGTTCCCCCGCATCAGATTCCGGCCGCAGCGGCGTTGGGCAGCATGAGCATGAACGGCGCCCGGGCGATCGGACCGGCAATCGCCGGCGCACTGGTGTCAGTGGCCGGGCCGACGATAGTGTTCGCCCTCAACGCCGTGTCGTTCGTCGGGATCGTGCTGGTGCTCGTCTCGTGGCGGCGTCCGCCGGAGCAGAGCGACTTCCCGCCCGAGCGGGCGCTGGCCGCGCTCAGCGCCGGCGGCCGCTACATCCGCAGCTCCCCGGTCGTGCGCCGCATCCTGCTGCGGACCGTGCTGTTCATCGCCCCCGCCAGCGCGGTGTGGGCGCTGCTGCCGGTGATCGCCCGCGACCAGCTCGGCCTCGGCTCGGCCGGCTATGGTGTGCTGCTCGGTGCGCTCGGGGTCGGCGCGGTTCTCGGTGCGTTCGCGTTGTCGCGGCTGCGGGCCCGGTTCGGCCAGAACGTGTTGCTCATCGTCGGTGCGGCCGGGTTCGCCGTCGCCACCGGGGTGCTCGCGCTGGTGCACAACGTCGCCGCCGTGGTGGCGGGGCTGGTGGTCGGCGGCGCCGCATGGCTGCTGACGCTGTCCACGCTCAATGCGTCAATGCAGCTCAGCCTGCCGCGATGGGTGCGCGCCCGCGGGTTGTCGGTGTATCAGCTGGTCTTCATGGGCGGTCAGGCGATCGGGTCGCTGGTGTGGGGTGTGCTCGCCGGAGCCACCAGCAGTGTCACCAGCCTGCTGGTGAGCATGACGCTGCTCGTGCTCTGCGGTCTGTCCCTGCTGTGGTGGCCGCTGCACGCCAGCACCGGCAATCTCGATCTGACGCCGTCGTCGCACTGGCCGGAGCCGACGCTGCTCTTCGAACCCGAGCCGCTCGACGGGCCGGTGCTGGTGATCACCTCCTACCGGGTGGCACCGGAGAACGAGGAGGCGTTCCTGGCCGCGATGGCGGTGCTGGGCCGGTCCCGGCAGCGCACCGGGGCGTCGCTGTGGCGACTCTTCCGCAGCGTGGAACAGGAGTCGACGTTCGTGGAGACGTTCATCGTGCGCTCCTGGGGCGAGCACATGCACCAGCATTACACCCGGCTCACCGCGCAGGACCAGCTCATCGAGCAGAACGTCGAGCGCTACACCGAAGGCCCGGCGGTCTCCCAGCACTACCTCGCGGTGCGCGAACTCGACTGATTCACACACTGAACGCGAGATCGACACCACGGTCGTGGACACCCGGCACGGCGACAGCAACAGCCCTCACGTCGATCTCGTCCACAGCGTCGGGACAGCGATGCATGAGGCTCGCGTTTCGGCTGCGAGCCTCACCCGCGCTTGCGCTCCGCGGTGAACGACACCGTCACCTCGTCGGCGACTTTCATCGCGCCCATCATCATCGAATAGGGCTTGAGACCGAAATCGGAATGACGCACCGTCTCCTGGCACGACATCCGCCAGCGGTCGCCCACCTCCTCGACCCGGAGCTCCACCACCCGGTCGCGGACCTTGCCGTGGATCTCCAGCCTGCCGGTCAACCGGTAGCCGAGGTCGGCCCGCTCCACCGACTCAGTCCGAAAAACAATGTGCGGGAACCGTTTCGCATCCAAGATCTTCAGTGCGTTGGAGCGTGCCAGTGCCTTCTCCGGGCCGGACAGTCCGGCGACGCCACCCTGGCCGCCCAGCACCGCCAGGCTCCCGACGTCCACCGTCAGCTGCACCGAGGCCGGCTCGTCACCTGCCCACTGCACGGTGGCCCGCCACGTCATCGCGATGGTCAGCCGGTGACCCATCTTCGCCGCCGGGCCCGTCACACCCGTTCTCAGCCGAAGCTCACCGTCGGAGGAATCCAATTCCCACACCGTGTCCGCCACCGACAGAGGGTACCGATCTCGCTACTCCGGCGGATACGGCAACCCGAACTGATCGGCCAGTAGGCTCTGCACGATGATCATCGCCGCCTGCGAGCCCGACGCGATTGCGCCGGCGATGTGTGGCTGCTGGGTGCAGACGTCGCCGGCGGCGAACACCCTCCCGCACTGGTCCGCGAGATCGTGTCGACCGTCAGCGGTTCGGTGCCCAACGGGCCCGGCGTGCACGTCGCGCCCAGCTGTGCGGCCAGTGGCGACCGCTGCCGCACCGGCGCCTCGACCAGCAGCCCGTCCCGCTCCAACCGGGTCCCGTCCGCGAACGCGATGCTCTCCAATTGACCTTCCGTACCGATCAATTCGACGACGCGCCGGTCGTCGACAGTCACGCCGGCATCGTGCAGCAGCCGCTGGTCGTCGGGGCCGAGCTGCGATTGTCCGTCGGTCAGCAGCACCACGTCGTCGCTCCAGCCGCGCAGCATCAGCGCGGTGTGCACTCCCTGCTCCCCGGAGGCCAGCGCGGCCAGCCGGGTGTCGCGCACCTCCCAGCCGTGGCAGAACGGGCACTGGAAGACCGAGGTGCCCCACAGCTCGGGCAGCCCGGGCAACTGCGGCGGCGCGTACGCCATGCCCGTCGCGAGCAGCACCCGCCGCGCGTGCACCTGGCTGCCGTCGTCGACGTCGAGGACGAACCCGCGGTCGACCGCTCGCCCGCCCAGCACCTCCGCGCGCCGGTACTGCACGCTCGGATACTCCGTGAGCTCGTCGCGCCCGGCCGCGTAGAACTCGTCGGGCGGGCGCCGGTCGTAGCCGAGCAGCCCACCGATCACCGGGGCCGCGCGATTGCTCGGGTCGTCGGCGTCGAGGACGATCGTGGTGCGCCGGGCCCGGCCCAGCACCAAGGCCGCGCTCAGGCCGGCCGCGCCGCCACCGACGACTGCACATTCGAATTCCACAGACCGTCTGTTCCCCGAAAACGCGGGGTTAGACGTCAGCGCGCGTCGAGACGCTCCCGCTGCGGCACCACCACGTACTTCGGGTCCTTCGTCGAGGCCACGCCCGCTTCGAACACCCCGGACCGTTGTAGCGCCGCGCCGGCGAGCAGCGCCGCCCCCGACAGCGCGACGGCCCAGCGGCGCCGGCCCGACACCACCGCGCCGACGGCCCCGGCAAAGGTCAGGACCTCAGAGGCCCGCCTCAGCGTGTGCGGCCGGCCGGTGGTGTAGGCCTCGCCGGCCAGTCCCAGCCGGCGCTCCATGGTGCGCGACGCCGCCACCTCCAGCACCGCGCCCGTCGCCGCCATTCGCCGCGCCGGACCGCTCTCCGCCACCGGCGCCAGCAGCATGCCCAGGCCGCCGCCGCCGGCCGCGGCCGAACCGGTGAAAATGAACGGCAGATACGGGTGCGCCTCGTTCCAGGCCGGGACCGCGGTGTGCGACAACAGCACCGCCGTGTATGCCGCCAGACCCGGCGCCACCGCGGCGGCTTCCAGTCCGGCAGGCCGGGCCAGCCGAGAAACCAGGCGGCCCAACCAGGTTCGCCGCAGACGACGCGGCATCAGCTCCGCGGCGGCGGCGATGCCTGCGCCCGGGCCGTAGCCGAACAGGATCCAGGTGCCCACGCTCATCGGGGAAGTCGGCTTGGCCACCCGCAGCATGTGATGGAACCGCCCGGGCCGGCCCAGGTCGCCGATCAGGAAACACAGGCCGGCCAACAGGCCCGCCAGTGCACCGAGCCGGGACACCTTCCGCAGCCGCCGGCGTCCGGTCAGGTCGGCCCCTGCGGCCAGCAGCGCCGAGCCCGCCGACAACCCGCCGGCGAACAGGTACGCCGCGATCATCCAGTTCCACACCGGCGTCTTGAGGATCTGCCGGCCGTAGTATGACCGGAAATCAGCGGGCGGGACGGCCATGTCGCCGCGCTTTTCCTTCATGAGCGCCCCACAAACGCCGACACCACGACCCCGACCAGGGCCGACGCCGCGATCCCGGCGTAGCGCCACATCGCACCGGCATCGCGGGTGGGAACCACCGGATCCGGCGGCAGCCCATACACTTCCGGTTCGTCGAGCAGCAGGAAGAAAGCGCCGTCCCCGCCGACGCCGTCGCCGGGGTCGTGCCCGTACAGCCGCGCCTCGGTCACCCCGCGCTCGTGCAATTCGTCGATGCGCAGCGCGGCGCGCTCGCGGAGCTCGTCGAGCACCCCGAACTGGATGGAGTCCGTCGGGCAGGCTTTCGCGCAGGCCGGTTCCAGACCGTCGTGCAGCCGGTCGTAGCACAGCGTGCATTTCCAGGCCCGGCCGTCGCCTTCACGGCGTTCGATCACCCCGTACGGGCACCCGGACACGCAGTACCCGCACCCGTTACAAATGTCCTGCTGCACAACGACTGTCGAGAACTCGGTGCGGAACAACGCGCCGGTCGGGCAGACATCCAGGCAGCCGGCGTGCGTGCAGTGCTTGCACACGTCCGAAGCCATCAGCCAGCGGAAGTCCTGCCGGGTCTCGGCGCCGGTCGCATCCCCGGGACGTTCGAAGCCCGGCATCCCCAGATCCTCGACTGGGTGGCCAGGTTGCTCGATGAACGCCACATGCCGCCACGAGTTCGCGCCGAGGTTGCCGGTGTTGTCGAACGACATGCCGAGCAGGTCGAACCCGTCCCCATCTCCTGAGACGGGCACGTCGTTCCATTCCTTGCACGCCACTTCGCACGCCTTGCACCCGATGCACACCGACGTGTCGGTGAAGAAGCCGACCCGCGGCGGGTGCTCGTCGTAGCCGGCGTCAGCGGCCACGTCGTCGAGCGGCCCGTAGAAACTGGTGGGTCCGACGCGCGATCGGCCGCGCTTCCCGCTGGTGCTCATGGCGCCTCCTCAGTGTGGCCGCGCGACGGCGCGGTGGTGTCCAGAACGGTGCCGGTCGACGGGGTGATATGCGCGCGGTCGCGGTATTCGCGCAGGTACTCCAGCAGCAGCGGGCCACGCGGGCGGCGGCCGGGCTGGATGTCACAGGTGGCGACCTTGCTCTCCTGGATGAAGACGTTCGGGTCCGCGACGACACCGAGCAGATCGTTGACGACGTCGCCGTCGACCAGGCCCGCGTGGCCCCAGTGGTACGGCAACCAGATCTGGTGCACCACACGGTTTTCGACGTGCAGCGGGCGCATCCGGTCGGTGACGAACACCCGGGCGTCGACGGCGGCGCGGCTGGTCACCACGTGCGCCCAGTCCATGTGCGTCAATCCGCGGACCCGCGCCAGTTCGGGTGACACCTCGACGAACAGCGCCGGCTGCAGCTCGGCCAGGTACGGCAGCTGCCGACTCATCCCGCCGGCGGTGTGATGCTCGGTCAGCCGGGCCGCGGTGAACACGAACGGGAACACCTCCCCGTGCGCGTCCGGCCAGGACGGGTTCGACGGATTGTCGGCTCGCCCATACACTTTGCGCGCCGGATTACTCTGCTGCTGATACAGCGGGTTGCGCACCGGGGACTCGTGCGGCTCGTAGTGCGTCGGCAGCGGGCCGTCGACCACCCCGTTCGGCGCGAACAGCCACCCCTTGCCGTCGGCCTGCATCACGAACGCGTCGTCGCCGCGCAGCGCCTCCACACCGACCGCGCCGGGCTCGGGATAGTAGTCCGGCGGTTTGGTCTTCTCGAAATCGGGGACGTCGTGCCCGGTCCACTCGCCGGCCTCCCCCTTGTCCGGATCCCACCACACCAGTTTCTTGCGGTCGCTCCACGGCCGGCCCTGCGGATCGGCCGACGCCCGGTTGTAGAGCACGCGCCGGTTCAGCGGCCACGTCCAGCCCCACTCGTGGTCGTAGGGGCCCTCGTCTGATTGCCGGCTCTGCCGGCGGTGTTCGGTGTGCGGTTTTCGGCGGGCGGCCTGGTTCACCTCGTCGGCGTACACCCCGCTGTAGATCCAGCAGCCGCACGCGGTGGAGCCGTCGGCCTGAAGTTCGGTGTAACTGTTCACCGCCCGGCCGGTGGTCAGGTCCACACCGTTGATGCGGCGCAGCACGTCCGCAGCGGACGGCTCGTCACCGTCGAGTTCGTAGTCCCACCACAGGTCCAGCAGCGGCCGGTCACGGGGATCGGTTGAGGCGGCCAGCTTTTCGCGCAGGATGCGGCCCAGATGGTAGAAGAACCACAGCTCGCTGCGCGCGTCGCCCGGCGGTTGCACGGCCTGCTCCCGCCACTGCAGCATGCGCTGGGTCTGGGTGAACGTGCCGGCCTTCTCGACGTGCGACGCAGCCGGGAGCAGGAACACCTCGGTGCGGCAGGTCTGCGGCGAGACCTCGCCGGTCTCGATCTCGGGTCCGTCCTTCCAGAAGGTGGCGCTCTCGATCTCGACGAGGTCGCGCACCACCAGCCAGTCGAGGTTGGCCATGCCGAGCCGCTGCAGCCGTCCGTGCGCCGACCCGACCGCGGGGTTCTGGCCGAGCAGGAAGTAGCCGAACACCCTGCCGTCGACCATGTCCATCACGGTGCGGTAGGTGCCGTGGTCGCCGTTGATGCGGGGCAGGTAGTCGAAGCAGTAGTCGTTGTCCGCGGTGGCCGCCTCGCCCCAGTACTCCTTGAGCAGCGACACCATGTAGGTGTCGGCATTGCGCCAGAAGCCCTTCTGGTTTCGGCTCTTGATGCCGCCGAGGTAGTCGGCCAGTGTCTCCTCGCCGGCATGGGGCATCGCCAGGTATCCGGGCAGCAGGTTGAACAGCGTCGGTACGTCGGTCGAGCCCTGGATGCTGGCATGCCCGCGCAGCGCGAACACCCCGCCGCCGGGGCGGCCGATGTTGCCGAGCAGCAGCTGGATGATCGACCCGGCCCGGATGAACTGCGCGCCCACCGAATGCTGAGTCCAGCCAACCGAATACACCAGCGCGGCGGTCTTCTCGCGGCCTGAGTTCTCCGTCCACGCGCGCGCCACCTCGAGGAACACGTCGGCGGGGATGCCGCACGCCCGCTCGACCATCTCCGGGGTGTAGCGGGCGTAATGCCGCTTGAGGACCTGGTAGACGCACCGGGGATGCTGCAGCGTGGGATCGCTGGGGATGTCGCCGGCGCCGCCTTCGATCGGCGGGCCGCCGGACCCGTAGCGGTCACCGGCGCTCTGCTCCTTGGCCTCGGCGCCGCCCTCCTGCGCACCGGTGTTCTGGTATTGCCACGTCGACGGGTCGTAGGAGGCGGTCACGTCGTCGTAGCCGGAGAACAGACCGTCGAGATCCTCGGTGTCGGCGAAGCGTTCGTCGACGAGGAACGGCGCGTTGGTGTACGCGGTGACGTACTCGCGAAACTCCAGCTCGTTGCTCAGGATGTAGTTGATGACGCCGCCGAGGAACGCGATGTCACTTCCGGCGCGCAGCGGCACGTGCCGGTCGGCGAGCGCGCTGGTGCGGGTGAACCGCGGGTCGATGTGCACGACGCCGGTGCCCCGCGCCTTGGCCTCCATCACCCACTGGAATCCCACCGGATGAGCTTCGGCCATGTTGGAGCCCATGATGACGATGAAGTCCGAGTTGACGAGATCCTGCTGGTAGTCCGTCGCCCCGCCGCGACCGAAGGAGGCTCCCAGACCGGGAACCGTGGCGCTGTGTCAAATACGCGCCTGGTTCTCGATCTGGAGGGCGCCCAGCGCGGTGAACAGCTTCTTGATCAGATAGTTCTCTTCGTTGTCCAGGGTGGCGCCGCCGAGGCTGGCGATGCCCATGGTGCGGCGCAGCGTGTGGCGGTCCTTGTCGAAGTCCTGCCAACCCTTTTCTCGGGCCTCGAGCACCCGGTCGGCGATCATCTGCATCGCGGTGTCGAGGTCGAGGTCCTGCCACTCGGCGGCGTACGGCGCGCGATAGCGGACCTTGGTCAGGCGCTGCGGCCCGGTGACGAGTTGCTTGCTGGCCGATCCCTTCGGGCACAACCGCCCGCGCGAGATCGGGCTGTCCGGATTGCCCTCGATCTGAACGACCTTGTCGTCCTTGACGTACACCTTCTGCGCGCAGCCGACCGCGCAGTACGGGCACACCGAATACGCGACGCGGTCGGCGTCGGCGGTGCGCGGGGTCAGGGTCAGGCTGCGCCTGGATTGCGCGGCCTTGCCGCGACCGAGCGTGTCCTCACCGGTGAGCTGCCGGTACACCGGCCACGATTCGAAGAGTTTCCTGATGTCCACCCGTCCACCTTCGTCCGCCTCGCTGCCTCAAGGTACCCCTTGGCGGCCAGATCAACCCCGCACTCTCAGGTACAAAGGGACCATGCTCGAGATCAGCCTGATGACCTGGGCGGCAACCATCGGCCTCATCGTCGCGTTGCTGGCGGTCGACCTCGTTCTCGCGGCAGTGCGGCCGCACCGGGTGGGCTTCCGGGAGGCCACTGCATGGTCGGTGTTCTACATCCTGGTGGCCATCGGGTTCGGGGTGTGGTTCGCGATGACCTACGGCGGCGACTTCGGCACCCAGTACTTCGCCGGCTACGTCGTCGAAAAGAGCCTGTCGGTCGACAACCTGTTCGTGTTCGTGATCATCATGGCCACCTTCGCGGCGCCCGAGGAGCATCAGCACAAGGTGCTGACCTTCGGCATCATCCTGGCGCTGATCATGCGGGCCATCTTCATCGCGCTCGGCGCGACCCTGCTGTCGCTGTTCTCGTTCATGTTCCTGATCTTCGGGCTGTTGCTGATCTTCACCGCGATTCAGCTGTTCCGGCATCGCGACGAGGACCCCGACGTCGAGAACAACATCATGATCCGGGCCACCCGGCGGTTCATCCCGATCAGCGAGGAGTACGACGGCGGCAAGCTGTTCACCCGGGCCAACGGACGCCGGGTGGCGACTCCGCTGCTGGCGGTGCTCATCGCGATCGGCAGCGTCGACCTGCTCTTCGCGCTGGACTCGATCCCCGCAGTCTTCGGCGTCACCAGCGAGCCCTACATCGTGTTCGCCGCGAACGCGTTCGCCCTGCTGGGTCTGCGGGCGTTGTTCTTCTTGGTCAAGGGGCTGCTCGACAGGCTGGTGTACCTCTCGACCGGGCTGTCGATCATCCTGGCGTTCATCGGTGTCAAGCTGGTGCTGCACTGGGCGCATGTGGACATCAACCCGAGCATCCCGGAGGTCGACACCTACCTCAGCCTGGTGGTCATCGTGGTGATCCTGACCATCGTCACCGTCGCCAGCCTGATCAAGACCCGCAAAGACCCGACCGCCAAGGCGCATCCCGGTTCGCTGCGCGCCACGCGGCGGGACGCGGAGAAGCCCGACAGCGTGCGAAGACGAGCCGGGTGAGCCTCGTCAGGCGTTGTGTCCGCTGAGCACGTCACGCAGCCGATCGCGCCCGTACCAGCGCCGCTGTGAGTCACTGCTGGCCGCCGGCGATGACAACCCTCGTACCGTCTTGATTGCGCCGCGTAATCTGTTGCTGATCAAGGCTTTCCAGAAGCGGCACCGCGATCCGGCGGGTGGTCTGCAATGCGCGTTTGGCTTCGGCGACGGTGAACGGCTGCGGCAGTGTGGCCAGCACATCGGCGGCTCGGACGTGCGCGCGGGGTCCGAGCACCACGCCGTCGGCGATCTTGGCCAGCCGCCCGGCGCGCACCGCGGCGCCGAGTTCTTTCGGTCCCAGTCGCAGCTCGGCGAGTTCGTCGGCTTCGGGTGCGCGGAACGGCTCCGCGGCCAGCCGCTCCTCGATCACCCGAACCGCCTTGTCGACCCGTTCGGGCAGCGTCACCCCCGGTCGGCGCACCCGCCCGTCGGCCGGCACCAAACCGCTGTTCTCGAGCAGCGGCGCCAACAACTCCACCGACGGCAGGTCGAGTTCCCGGCGCAGAGCCTCCATCGGCATACCGGCGGCGATGTCGTGCTCGGCCGACCACGCCGTCACCGCCGCGGTCAACTGTCTGCGCCGCCCGGACCACCACCGCGCGTCGGCCACCCACTCGCCCACGGTCACGCCGTGCACGTCGAAACCCATGGCGCGCAATAGGTCCGACCGTTCGCACACCGGCGGCGCGACCCGCCCGGTCGCGAGTTCGGCGGCCCGCGCGCGGGCGTCGCCGCGACGGCGCAACGCAGGCGGTCGCACGTCGAGCACCTCGACGCCTGCCGCGATGCGGTGCTCGCCCGGATCGCGCAGCAGCCCGATGTCCCCGATACGCAGCGGCAGCGGCCGGCTCAGCCGCAGCCGGGCGCCGGTCTCGCCCAGCGGCCGCACCCGCACCGGCACCGCGGCCGAGCCGATGTGCAGCACCAGCTGCTCGTGCAGCTTCCCGGCGGTCCGCAGCCCGACGTCGATCTCGCCGGTCTCCAGCCATGCGCCGGGCGTGCGCACGGTGTCGCCGCGCCCGATGCCGCGGCGGTCCACCCCGCGCAGGTTCACCGCGACCCGGGCTACCGCCCCCACCTCGGCGCGGTCGCGTTCCAGCGTTTGCAGGCCGCGCACCGTCACCCGCCGGCCGGCGTGCTCCAGTTCGTCGCCGACGCGCAGCGTGCCCGCCGCCAGCGTGCCGGTGACGACCGTGCCGACCCCACGCACGGTGAACGAGCGGTCCACCCAGAGCCGGACGTCGGCCTCCCGGTCCGGCGGGGGCAACGCGTCGACCAGCGCGACAACCCGGGCGCGAACCTCGTCGAGGTCCCCGCCGTTCACCACCGGCGCATCGGGCAGCCGCTGCCGCACCTGAGCGGTCGCCGCACCCGGGTCGGCCAGGTCGGTCTTGCTGATCAACGCCAGCACGTGCCGCACACCGAGCGCCTGCAGCGCGGCCAGATGCTCCTCGGTCTGCGGCATCCAGCCTTCGGTCGCGGCGACCACCATCATCACCGCCGGCACCGGCCCGACCCCGGCGAGCATGTTCGCGACGAACCGCTCATGGCCGGGCACATCGACGAACGCGATGTCGCGCCCGTCGATCGTCGTCCACGCGAAGCCGAGGTCGATGGTCAGCCCGCGGCGCTGCTCCTCGGCCAATCGGTCCGGCCACATCCCGGTAAGCCGTTGCACCAGTGTGGATTTCCCGTGGTCGACGTGGCCCGCGGTCGCTATGACATGCATGCCCGCACCGCCTCCAGCAGCCGCGGGTCATCGTCCGCCGCGACCGTGCGCAGGTCGAGCAGGCAGCGGCCGTTCTCCAACCTGCCGACCACGGAGGGGTCACCGACGCGCAGGGCGGCGGCGCAGCACTCGGGCAGGCTGACCGCGAAGCTGGCCAGCTCGACTCCGGGCGCCCCGCCGCCACCGACCGCGGCGACACACGCGACGGCCTCAGCGCCCGGCAGCGCTGCGGCCAGGCCTTCGGCGCGCCGCCGCAGCACGTCCACGTCGACATCGAGCGCCTGCGCGACCGGCGCCGGTGGGCCGACGAGCGTCGCCTCCAGTGCGGCCAGCGTCAGCTTGTCGACGCGCAACGCCCGCGCTGCGGGATGACGACGCAGCCGCTCGATCAGCTCGCTCGCGCCGAACAGCAGACCGGCCTGCGGACCGCCGAGCAGCTTGTCGCCGCTGGCGGTGACCAGATCCGCGCCGTCGCGCAGCACGGTCGTGGCGTCGGGCTCGTCGGGCATCAGCGGGTGCGGAGCCAGCAGCCCTGAGCCGATGTCGACCACCAGCGGCACCGGGCCGTCGTCACGTTCGCCGTGGCACAGTCCGGCAAGCTCACGCACCGACACCCCCGAGGTGAACCCGCTGACCAGATAGTTCGACGGGTGCACCTTGAGCACGAAACCGGTGCCGGGGCCGATCGCGTCGGCGTAGTCGCGCACGTGGGTGCGGTTGGTGGTGCCGACCTCGCGGATGCGCGCACCCGTCGACTCCATCAGC
The DNA here is from genome assembly GCF_025263565.1 of Mycobacterium sp. SMC-8. Taxonomy (NCBI): domain Bacteria; kingdom Bacillati; phylum Actinomycetota; class Actinomycetes; order Mycobacteriales; family Mycobacteriaceae; genus Mycobacterium; species Mycobacterium sp. SMC-8. Next base: position 2,599,902 of record NZ_CP079865.1, on the reverse strand, counting down.
GCGGGCAACCGGAAGCCGTCGCCGATCTCGATCAGCTCGCCGCGGCTGACGACGATCTCCCTGCCCGGCGCCAGGCTCAGCGCGGCCAGCAGCAGAGCGGCGGCGTTGTTGTTGACCACATGCACGCCCCGCGCGGTCGCCACGGCCGAAGCCAGCGCAGCGAGGGCGCCCCGGCCGCGCCGGGCCCGCCGGCCGGTGGCCAGGTCGAACTCGACGTCGGTGGCGCCGGCGGCGGTGACGATCGCGTCGACGGCGGCCTGCGACAGCGGTGCCCGCCCGAGGTTGGTGTGCACGACGACGCCGGTGGCGTTGATGACGGCGCGCAGGGTGGTGGCCCCGGCGGGCAGCGCGGCGACGGCATGGTCGGCGACGTCCTCAGGGCTGATGTCGCCGTCCCTGGCCCGCTGCTGCGCGTCGGCGATCACGCGCTTGACCAGGGTGCGGCCCAGCCGCTGCCCCGCCTCGGCCAGGCGCGGGTCGGCCAGCAGGGCGTCGGTGCGCGGCACCCGCCGCCGCGGGTCATCACCCATGGCGGAGGCGGACGGGAATCGAACCCGCCAGCGACAGCAACTGCCGCTCACCGATTTTGAAGATCGTGCCGGTCACCAGACCGGAAACGCCTCCCTGGCCCACCCGTCCATCATGACAGGGCAGGATGGACGCCATGGCTACCGCAGAGAGTTTCCGCCTGACGCAGTTCGCGCACGGCGGCGGATGCGCCTGCAAGATCCCGCCCGGCGAGCTCGAAGACGTGGTCCGCGGACTCACCGCGGCGACGCCGACGAACCCGGTCGGGGAACTGCTCGTCGGACTCGACGACGGCGACGACGCGGCCGCGGTGCGCATCGAGGGCGGCATCGCGCTGATCGCGACGACGGACTTCTTCACCCCGGTGGTCGACGACGCCTACGACTGGGGCCGGATCGCGGCGACCAACGCACTGTCGGACGTCTACGCGATGGGCGGGCGGCCGGTGGTGGCGGTGAACCTGCTCGGCTGGCCCCGCGGCACGCTGCCGTTCGAGCTGGCCGCCGAGACGCTGCGCGGCGGGCTCGAGGTGTGCGGCGTGGCGGGCTGTCATCTGGCCGGCGGGCACAGCGTCGACGACCCCGAACCCAAGTACGGTCTGGCCGTCACCGGAATCGCCGACCCGAATCGGTTGCTGCGCAACAATGCCGGCAAAGCCGGTGTGCCGCTGTCACTGACCAAGCCGCTCGGGATCGGCGTGCTCAACAGCAGGCACAAGAGCACCGGTGAGCGCTTCGATGAGGCGATCGCGGTGATGACGACCCTCAACTCCGGGGCCGCCGAGGCAGCGGTGTCGGCCGGTGTCGAATGTGCCACGGACGTCACGGGTTTCGGTCTGCTGGGCCACCTGCACAAGTTGGCCCGCGCCAGCGGTGTCACGGCGGTGCTCGAGTCGGCGGCGGTACCGTATCTCGACGGGGCGCGGGAGGCGCTGCGCGACGGCTACGTCAGCGGCGGCACCCGGCGCAACCTCGACTGGGTCGCCCCGCACACCGACCTGTCCGCGGTCGGCGAGGATGAGGCGCTGCTGCTGGCCGACGCCCAGACCTCCGGCGGGCTGCTGATCGCCGGCGAGATCCCGGGCGCGCCGGTGATCGGCGAACTCGTCGCGCGCGGCGACCACACCATCGTCGTCCGGTAGGCGGTGTGGCATCGTGGACGCTGGATGAGTCTGGGGAGGTTGATCCGTGTCCGTTGACCAATCGTGTGCTGACGATGAACACGAGCGGGTGATCGCCGCCGTCCATGACGAGGTCGCCCGCTGGGGCATCGATCGCTTCGATGTCGGCGCAATGGCGCACCGCCACGGGCTGGACATCGCGGCCATTCAGCAGCGGTGGCCGGATTCCGACACGCTGGTCTTGGAGGCGCTCGCACGGCGTCCGGGTGTCGAGCAGTCCCTGCCCGACACCGGTTCCTTGCGCACCGATTTGTTCGCGCTGGCCGTCGGGATGGCCGCGATGGTGACCTCCGACGCCGGCCGCAGATTGCACGGCGGGCATATGATCGCCGATTCCCATGTCGCCAGCGTCGAGGTTCGGCGGTCGGCGTGGCGATCCCGTGCAGACGGCCTTCGGGTGGTGTTCGAACGAGCCGGCCAGCGCGGGGAACTGCGCGACGGCATCGACCATTTCACCGCGCTGGAACTGTTGTTCGCACCGATCAACATGCGGGCGCTGTACACCGGCGAGCCTGTTGACGACGCATACTGCCGAACGGTCGCCGACCTGGTCTACCGCGCGGTGTCCGCCGCATGACCGGCGAGTTCCTCAAGGCGTTCTGACGCACCTGATCCCGGCACCGGGAGGTAGGCCACGATCTGCACCTCCGGCACATCGACGGGCGCGAGTTGGTGGTGCTCCAGCCTCAGCTCGCCGACCACCGGGTGGCGGAACCGCCGCTCGCGGGAGGTGAACCGCTCGATACTGGTGGCTCGCCACGCCGCCGCGAAGTGCTCACTGCCGGCCGACAACCGGGAGACCAGCGCCGTGTAGGACGCCTCCCCCACCCGCGGCCCGGCATCGGCGCGGAACTCGGCGAGGAAGCGCCGACTGTCGGATTCCCAGTCGGGCAACAGCTCTCGGATGTAGGGGTCCATGAACACCAGCCACAGCAGGTTGCGGTCGGCGACCGGCGCCTGCTCGATGTTCGGGTACAGCGCCGCGTACGCGGCGTTCCAGGCGGCGATCCCCCAGTCCGGGGTGATCGCGAACGCCGGATAGCCGTCCAGCGCGTCGAGGAACCGCTGGATCTGCGGCGGCAGCGGGCCGTCGGACACCGCCGGGTCCACCACGTAGCCACCCAGGGCCAGCACGTACTCGTGTTCGGCGGCCGAGAGCCGCAGGGTTTTCGCGACCGCGTCGAGCACCTGCTTGGACGGGTTGATGTCGCGGCCCTGCTCCAGCCACGTGTACCAGGTGACGCTGACCCCGGCCTGCACCGCGACCTCCTCGCGGCGCAGCCCGCCGGTGCGCGAGCGCGGCAGGTCGGGAAGTCCGAGGTCGGCGCGGGACACGGCGGTGCGGCGGGCACGCAGGAACTCGCCGAGGGCGTGGCGTTGCTGCGTGCGTCTGTCCACGCCTTCCGAGAGTATTCGACGGTGGTGGTGCCGCTACCAGTATCGGCACCGTCTTCCCGGCCTGCGGCGCGAAGCGGCAGCGTGGACGGTATGGAGCTGAGGTCACGGACGGTCACTCACGGACGCAACATGGCGGGGGCACGGTCACTGCTGCGCGCGGCGGGCGTGGACGGCGCCGACATCGGCAAGCCGATCGTCGCGGTCGCCAACAGCTTCACCGAGTTCGTGCCGGGCCACACCCATCTGCAGCCGGTGGGCCGCATCGTGTCCGAGGCGGTCAAGGCCGCGGGTGGCGTGCCGCGGGAGTTCAACACGATCGCCGTCGACGACGGTATCGCGATGGGCCACGGCGGCATGCTGTACTCGCTGCCGTCCCGGGAGCTGATCGCCGACTCCGTCGAGTACATGGTCAACGCGCACTGCGCTGACGCGCTGGTGTGTATCTCCAACTGCGACAAGATCACTCCGGGCATGCTGATGGCCGCACTGCGGCTGAACATCCCGACGGTGTTCGTCTCGGGCGGCCCGATGGAGGGCGGAACCGCGGTGCTGGTCGACGGCACGGTGCGGACCCGGCTCAACCTGATCTCGGCGATCGCCGACTCCGCCAGCGCCGAGGTGTCCGATCAGGACCTGGCGCGCATCGAGGAGTCCGCCTGCCCGACCTGCGGATCGTGTTCGGGCATGTTCACCGCGAACTCGATGAACTGCCTGACCGAGGCACTCGGCCTGGCGCTGCCGGGCAACGGCTCGGTGCTCGCCACCCACACCGCGCGGCGGCGGCTGTATGAGGACGCGGGCGCGACGGTGATGCAGTTGTGCCGCCGCTACTACGACGAGGACGACGTGAGCGTGCTGCCGCGCGCGATCGCCGACCGGAACGCGTTCGACAACGCGATGGCGATGGACATCGCGATGGGCGGGTCGACGAACACCATCCTGCATCTGCTGGCCGCGGCCCGCGAGGCCGAACTCGACTACACGCTGGAAGACATCGAGAAGCGCAGCCGGGCGATCCCGTGCCTGTGCAAGGTGGCGCCCAACGGGCACTACCTGATGGAGGACGTGCACCGTGCCGGCGGTATCCCGGCCATTCTCGGTGAGCTGTGGCGTGCCGGGCACCTGCACGAGACCGTGCACTCGGTGCATTCGCGCTCGCTGCCGGAGTGGTTGCGCCGCTGGGACATCCGCAGCGGACAGGCGAGTTCGGAAGCGCTCGAACTGTTCCACGCCGCGCCGGGCTGCGTGCGCTCGGCGTCGGCGTTCTCCCAGTCCGAACGCTGGGAGTCGCTGGACACCGACGCGGCCGAGGGCTGCATTCGCGATGTGCGCCACGCCTATTCGCAGGACGGCGGCCTGGCGGTGCTGCGCGGCAACCTGTCGGCGGACGGCTGCATCGTCAAGACCGCGGGAGTGGACGAGTCGATCCTGGCGTTCTCCGGGCCGGCCGTGGTGGTGGAGTCCCAGGAGGATGCGGTCGACGCGATCCTGTCGGGGCGGGTGCAGCCCGGCGACGTCGTGGTGATCCGCTACGAGGGACCCAAAGGCGGGCCGGGCATGCAGGAGATGCTGTATCCCACCTCGTTTTTGAAGGGCCGCGGGCTGGGAACGGTGTGCGCGCTGGTCACCGACGGCCGCTTCTCGGGAGGGTCGTCGGGTCTGTCGATCGGTCACGTGTCGCCCGAGGCAGCAGCCGGCGGCACGATCGCGCTGGTCACCGACGGTGATCCGATCACCATCGACATCCCGCACCGCACGATCGAACTCGACGTCGCCGACGCCGAATTGGCCCGTCGCCGTGCGGCGTTGGAGGCCGGCGGCGGATACCGGCCGAAGAACCGCGACCGGGTGGTGTCGGCGGCGTTGAGAGCCTATGCGGCGCTGGCATTGTCGGCGGACAAGGGCGCGGTGCGCGATGTGGACGCGGTGTGAGGCCACGACACGCGGTGCGCCGTCAGCCGCCTCACGACGGCACCCGCACCACCATCTCGATCTCGATCTGCAGATCCGGGCCCGCCAGTGCCTGCACGCCGATTCCGGTGAGGCTCGGTAGCGAGGTTCCGAAGAACTCGCCCAGCGCCGGGAACGCCTCCTCGAGCCGCTCCGGTGTCAGGTTCACGACGTAGATCCGCGCCATCGCGATGTCGTCGCGCGTGGCGCCGACGGACTCCAGACACACCTGCAGGTTGTCGGTCACCATCCGTGCCTGCTCGGCCAGCGAGGACGGCGGCGTCGGCCGGGCCGGGCTCCACGCCACCTGCCCGGAGAAGAACGCGAGCTTGCCTGCCTCCACCACGGTTCCCTGCGAGTGGTGGTTGGCGGTCGAGTCGAACAGCTGAGGTGGGTTGATGCGCTGAATCGGCTGGCTCACGGTGAGCTCCTCTCGGTGTCGTCGGTATTGTCCCGGACCTGGTCAGGGCGGGGCGAGCACGTGCCGCGCGGCGCCGGCCGCGGAGTTTGCGGCAGTACCTTGCCGGCAACCGCACAAGACTTCACGCCGACGCCGACTGACCGACACCGCCCCCACGAATGGACCCAGCCTGCAGTTTGCCCGACAAGTCATTTGTATTGGAAAGTTGGTCCAATATCTAAGGGCTTAACCGAAATCCGGTGATCCAGACGTTGTTATGGCAGTCTTTGGAGTATGTGCGGCTTCGCTGTACACCTGATCGGCGAGAAATAACCGCTTCCGGTTTTGGCGAATGGTCTTTGATAAGGGAAACTTACCTGGTGTCAAGGCCGGACAGCTCCGATAGTCTGCGGGAGCGCAAGAAGCGGCAGACACGTCTGGCGATACGCCGGGAGGCCTTCCGGCTGTTCGACAAGCAGGGCTTCGCGAACACCACTGTCGACCAGATCGCCGAAGCGGCCGACGTCTCGCCTCGGACCTTTTACCGGTATTTCCGGTTCAAAGAGGCCCTGCTGATATCGGACGACCAGAGCGCCCCCATCGTCGCGGCCTTTGCCGCCGCCCCGCGGGAGATGTCGGTCGTCGGCGCGTACCGGCACGCGGTGGAAGAGGTGTTCGGCAACCTGTCCGCCGACGAGTACGACGACGCCGTCACCGGGCAACGGCTGCTCTACCAGGTGCCCGAGGCGCGGGGTCTGATCTACACCGAATACGTCCAGCTGATCGACTCGATCGCCGAGGTTCTCGATGGCCGCCTCGGCCACGGCGCCGAACCTCTCGAGCGGCGGGTGATCGCCGGAGCCATCGTCGGGGTCCTCATCGCCATGTCGCACAACAATCCGCTGCCCCAGGAGGCGTTGTCGAAGGCGCTGACCATCCTGGACACCAAAATGTCGTGATTCAGCGCAATTCCTGTTCGATGTCAATGACTTATTTCGCAATCCTGGGAAACGTCGCCCCTGTTGGAGGGCGAGCCCGATGAGAGAAACTGGGAGAGTGTCAGCGCCGGTCCCGAGCCAGAGTTTGCGAGAGCGCAAGAAGCTCCGCACGCGCCTGGCTATTCGCCGGGAGGCTTTCCGCCTCTTCGATGAGCAGGGCTACACCAACACCACGGTGGAGCAGATTGCCGAGGCGGCCGAGGTCTCCCCGCGCACGTTCTACCGGTACTTCGGGGTCAAGGAGAGGCTGCTGCTCTCTGACGACAAGATCTCCCCGATCGTCGAGGCGTTCATCGCCGCGCCCACGGAACTGTCCATCGTGGCCGCCTACCGGCATGCCGTCGCCACCGTGTTCGGGCACCTGTCGCAGGAGGAACGCGACGACGTCCTCGCCGGCGAGCAGTTCATGTACGCGATCCCGGAAGCCCGCGGCCTCATCTACACCGAATACGTGCGGCTCATCGACCTCATCGCCGACGCGCTGACCGAGCGCCCCGAAGGGCCGGACGACGAGATGGAGCGGCGGGTGATCGCCGGAGCGATCGTCGGCGTACTGATCGCGGCGTCACACAACAACCCGTTCCCCGAGGAGGCTCTGGCGAAGTCGCTGGAAATCCTGGAACACCGGCTGAACTGACCGACCGCCGCAGACGGTTGACCTTGACGCGGCCAGATGAGCGATTCAAGATCAGCGGGTGAACGCCGAGTGACAGCGCAGAAGGCGCCGGCGTGTGTACAGTCTCCATCTCGCCGAGCGCGTTGGGCAGCCGTGAAAGAGAATGAGTTATGGACAGTTCCGAGTTGAGCATCGCGGCTTGGGATTTGGTGGAGCACTGCCAGACGGGGATGACTCCCACCGAGCGGAACACCGCGTATGTGCGTCTGGGGGTCGGTGACTACAACGACGCGATGGTCATCGCGCTGCAGTCGGCAGCCCGCGGCGACGAGCCGCTCCCCGGTCCACTGCTGGCCCGGCTCCTGACCCTGCAGCAGGTGTACTACTTCGATCGGGATCTCGCCGAGTTGCTCAGCACCGCTGCGCGGGCGTGACGCTCAGCTGGCGACGGCCTGCTCCTGGATCTTCTCCACCTCGACGAGGTTGTCGCCGTACACCCCGGCATTGCCCAGACCGCAGTGCCGGTCGGCGGTGATCGCGTTGACGGTGGTGCCCGAGGTCTTGCCCTGCCAGTGCCCGACGTTGGCCATCACCAGTCCGGGCATCAGGCCCGGTTCGTAGGCCGCCGGCCCCTGGAAGGAGCCACGGTCGTTGAAGACCCGCACGACGTCGCCTTCGGCGATGCCCCGCTCGGCCGCGTCGGCGGGGTGGATGAACACCTGCTGACCGCCCTGCACCTTCTGCTTGTCCGCGGCGTTGCCGTATTGGCTGTTGAGGAAGGCGTGCGGTTTCGGCGAGATGATCGACAGCGGATAACGTTCGGCCAGTTCCGGATTGGATTGCGGCGATTCGAACGGCGGCACGTAGTCGGGAACCGGGTCGACGTAGCCGCCCGGTTGCATGCCCTCATACATCGACCGCCAGACCGGGACGACGAAGTTGCCGCCCGCGGCGAGGCTGGACGTGAACTCGCACTTGCCTGACGGGGTCGGGAAGTTGCCCTCGGCGTGCGGCGCGCGGGTGTCGGGGGTGCCGACGGCCAAGCGCATCCAGCCGACCTCTTCGAGTTTCTCGTAGGTGATGCCGGCCAGGGCGGGGGCGTCCCAGTCGTGGAAGTCGATGAGCATCTCCCGGTCGGTGCGCTCCCAGTACGCCATGGACTCCTCGTCGAACTCCATGGTTCTGGCCAGTCGCCGGAACAGCTCCACGTTGGGCACGCACTCCCCGGGCGGCTCGATCGCGGGCTGGTTCAGCGAGATGTACAGGTGGCCCCAGGTCACCATGACGTCGAGTTGTTCGGCCTGCATGGTGGCCGGCAACAGCAGGTCGGCGAATTTCGCTGTGTCGGTGACGAAATGCTCGCTGACGACGGTGAACAGGTCTTCGCGCATCAGGCCGCGCATCGTCTTCTCCTGCGCGGGCCCCTGCGACACCGGGTTCGAGTTGTACACGAACAACGACTTGATCGGCGGGTCCAGGTCGAGCTCTCCGGTCAGCGCCATGCCGAGGTCGAGTTCGTTGACCACGCGGGTGCCCTCCGGGATCCACTCCGGCTTGCAGATCGCGTCGAACTTGGTGGGGAACTCCCAGATCGGCATCTCCATGGTGCCGCCGCCGACGTGCCGCCACGCACCGACCAGCGCGGGCAGACAGGTGATCGCCCGGATCGCCTGTCCGCCGCCGCGGCTGCGTTCCAGCGCGACACCCTGCCGGATCGCCGCGGGCTGCGTGGTGGCGTACTCGTAGGCCAGCCTGCGGACGTCGTCGGCGGGGATGCCGGTGATCTGCTCGACGCGTTCGGGCGGGTAGTTGGCGGCGCGGGCAGCGAGTTCCTCGTAGCCGACGGTGTATTTCTCGACGTACTCGGTGTCGACCAGCCCCTGCGCGATGATCTCACCGATCATGCCCATCGCCAGTGCGCCGTCGGTGCCGGGCCGGATCGGGATGTGCCAATCCGCCTGCCGCGCAGTGCGGTTGCGGACCGGGTCGATCACAACGATCTTGGCGCCGTTGTTCTTGCGCGCTTCCAGCAGGAAAGGCCAACCGTGCAGATTGGTGCTGGTCATGTTCATGCCCCACACGATGATGTACTTCGAGTGCGCCATCGATTCGACATCCAGGCCGCCGCTGCCGCCGACGGTCATGTGCCACGCGGTCGACGAGCCCGACTCGCAGTAGGTCTTCTCCGCGACGGTGGAGCCGAGCCGGTTGAAGAACGCGTCCCCGGACGTGAGCCCGTTGAGCACGCCCTGATGTCCGAGATAAGCGTGCGGCATGATCGCCTGGCTGCCGTACTCGTCGATGATCTGCGACCACCGCGCCTTGATCTCGGCGAGTGCCTCGTCCCAGGTGATGCGCTCGAACTCGCCGGCTCCCTTGGGGCCGACCCGGCGCATCGGGTACAGCAGACGGTCGGACTGGTAGTGGTGCTCGTGAAAGTTCTTGACCTTGACGCACAGACCGCCGCGCGTCATGGGATGGTTCGGATCACCCTGGACGTCAACGAGTTTGCCGTCTTCGACGTGGTAGAGCATGGCGCAGGTGTCGGGACAGTCATGCGGGCAGGCGCCACGCACGATCTTCAGTTCTTTCACGGTGGTGTCCTCGTGACGGGGGCTGCGGACATCTCCCAGTAGAAAACACCGGTGTGGCAGGGCAATTGCGCCGATATTACGATGCTGTGACCGCGGCGGGTGGGTTATACGCCCAGGCGGCCGGACAATTTGGTCAGCCGTTCCAGGCTCGCCCCGTCCACCCCGGAGAGCACGACGCTCTTGCCTCGCGCCTGGTACTTCTGCCGGATCGCGTCAAGTGTCGCGACCGACGACGCATCCCAGATGTCGGTGCCGGAGAGATCGATGACCACCTCGTCGGGATCGTCGGCGTAGTTGAACTGGTGAATCAGGTCGTTGCTGGACGCGAAGAACAACTCGCCGCGCACCCGGTAGGTCCTTCGGCCGGACGGCTCGTCGGCGCATTCCACAGTGGTCAGATGGGCGACCCGGCGCGCGAAGCCGACCATCGCGGCGACCACCCCCAGCGATACCCCGATCGCGAGGTTGCCGGTGGCGACGGTGCCGAGGACGGTCACCAGCATCACCGCGGTTTCACTGCGCGGCATCACCTTCAGCGTGCGGGGCATGACGCTGTGCCAGTCGAGGGTCGCCACCGATACCACGAGCATCACGGCCACCAACGCGGCCATCGGAATCATCCCGACCACAGGCCCCAGCGCGACGACGAGCACCAGGATGAACACCCCGGACAGCAGCGTCGACAACCGCGTACGCGCGCCGGCGACCTTGACGTTCATCATCGTCTGTCCGATCACCGCGCACCCGCCCATGCCGCCGAACATCGCGGTGACGATGTTGGCCGCCCCCTGCCCGAATGCCTCCCGGGTCTTGTTCGACGGGGTCTCGGTGATGTCGTCGACCAGCTTCGCCGTCATCAACGACTCCAGCAGCCCTACCAGTGCTGCACCCAGTGCATAGGGCGCGATGACACGCAGCGTCTCCACAGTCATCGGTACGGCCGGAATACCCAGCACCGGAAGTGAATCCGGCAAGGCACCCTGGTCGCCGACATCGGGAACATCCCACCCGAACAGCACCACCGCCGCGGTCAGCACCAGCACGACGACCAGCGGCGCCGGCACCGCGGTCGTCATCCTCGGCAGCAGCACCATCACGGCGATGCCGACCGCGGTGAGCGGATACACCAGCCACGGCACCCCCAGCAGGTGTGGCACCTGCGAGACGAACACCAGGATGGCCAGCGCGTTGACGAACCCGATCGTCACGCTGCGCGGGATGAACCGCATCAGCTTTGCCACGCCCCCGACCGCGAGCAGCACCTGGAACAACCCGGCCAGCACGATCGTCGCCACCAGGTACCCCACGCCGTGCTCACGGGCCACCGGCGCGACCACGAGTGCGACAGCCGCGGTCGCCGCCGAGATCATCGCGGGCCGGCCACCGGCGATCGCGATGGTGATCGCCATCGTCACCGAGGAGAACAACCCGACCCGGGGATCGACCCCGGCGATCACCGAGAACGCGATCGCCTCCGGGATCAGCGCCAACGCCACCACCAGTCCGGCCAGCACCTCGGTACGCAACAGCGCAGGAGACCGAAGTGCCTGCAGCACAGTGGGTGCCGCCGGGACACGGTCCCTCGTCCGGGCAAGGGTGGTGCTCACGATGATCTCCTGGTGATGACGTCAGGCGCTCTGCGCGGGACTGTGGCCGAGGAAGCCGAGGATGTCGCGGCGCAGCAGTTGGTAGTCCTCGTGGAACTGCGCCTCGGGCGAACGGGGCCTGTCGATGGTGATGACCTCGGCGACGGTCGCCGGTCGGTGGCTGAGCAGAACGACGCGGTCGGCCAGCAGCAGCGCCTCGTCGACGTCGTGGGTGACGAACAGGATCGTCATCTTCTGCGTCTCCCACACCGACATCAGCAGCTGCTGCATGTCGAGCCGGGTCTGGGCGTCGAGGGCCCCGAACGGTTCGTCCATCAGCATCACCCGCGGTTCGCACGCCAGAGTGCGGGCCAGCTGTACGCGTTGGCGCATACCTCCCGACAGCTGAGCGGGCAGATGGTCGAGATAAGCGCCGAGGCCTACCTGTTCGAGGCGCGCGGTGGCCGCCTTCTTCAGTTCCCGGCCACGGACCCCGCGCAGCCGGAGGGGGTACTGCACGTTTTTCAGAGCGCTGCGCCACGGGAACAGTGCATCCTCCTGGAAGACCATGGCGCACTGGGCCGCGTTGCCGGTCACCGCGGCGCCGTCCACCGTGGCGGTGCCACCCATCGGGGTGAGCAGGCCGGCCATCGCCCGCAGGATCGTCGACTTGCCGCAGCCCGACGGACCGAGGAAGACGATGACCTCGCCGGGGTCCACGGTCAAGGTGATGTCGGCGGCCAGAACGCCGTTGAATCCCAGCCTCAGCTTGTCGAGGGTGACGGCTCCGGTGCTCATCGGGCGGCCCTCGGCAGCCAGCGGTTGACCCGGCGTCCGACGTACTCGACGAGCCACGCGGTGGCCAGTCCGAGGGCGCCGATCGAGAGCATGCCGACCACCACGCCGGCGTAGTCGAGCAGTCCGTAGGACTGCCACGTGTAGTAGCCGATACCGAACTGTCCGGAGATCATCTCGGCGCTGACCACACAGATCCACGCGACGCCCATCGCCACCGACAGGCCCGCGAAGATGCCCGGCAGCGCTCCGGGCAGGATCACCTGGAACAGCAGCGACACCCGGCCGGCGCCCATCGTCTTGGCGGCTTCCTCCCACACCTTCGGCAGCGAGTCCATCGCGTGGATGGTGCTGACCACCACCGGGAAGAACGCCGCGAAGAACGTGATGAACACGATCCCCTGCTCGCTGGACGGGAACAGCAGGATCGTCAGCGGCACCAGCGCGATCGCCGGAATGGGCCGGATGATCTCGATGAACGGCCTCAGCGTCATTCGTGCGATCTCGGAGCGGCCCACCAGGATGCCCAGCGCGATACCGATCACGGCGGCCAGGCCGAAACCGAACAGGATGCGCTGCAGGCTCGCCAGCAGGTCGTCATAGTAGGAGCCGGAGCCGACCCGGGCGACGAACGCATCGAGAACGCTCGCCGGGGTGGGCATCCGGTTGAAGCGCAACCACGCGACCACCCCGTAGGTGGTGAGCAGATGCCACAGCACCAGGAAACCGGCGATCGGGATCAGCGGCAGCACGAATGCCGCGCTGCGGCTTCGTAGCCGGGCCGGCAACAGGCCGGCGAGGGATTCGCGCAGCGGGGTTCGGGGCGGGGCGGCCGGTGCCGGGGTGGGCACCGCGCCGAGGTCGTCGACGGTGAGGGTCATCTCGTGTCTCCTTCGTTGGGTGGGGGCGAGTGGTGGGTCAGCCGGACGATCTCGACTGCGAGACCGCGGTGTCGAATCCGATAGGCGTGGCCCGCGGATGGTCGGCGCGATAGGTGTCGGCGCCGGCGCCGGTGGCGAACGGCTTGTACCGCCGCAGCGGTGGAGCGTCCGGGTCGTGCAGCCACGCGGCATGGTCGGCGAACAGCCGGATGCCGGTGAGGGTGTCGGGGACGTAAGCGGCGCGCACCTGCTCGATCGCGGCGACCCGGCGCAACAGGCAGGTAGGGGTCGCGGCGACGAACGTGGCGTCGGCGCCGGCCGGCCACACCTCCGACGCCTGTCCCGGGTCGTCGACAGGCAGCCGGCACAAATCATCAGTGCCGCTCAGCGCCGCCGGGTTGGTGACGTCGTCGCGGCGTCGTTCGTAATCCGGCCCGTACAGCGCGCGTAGATAGCTGTCGTCGACGAATCCGGGGACGTCGAAGTCGGCGGTGACCGAACCGCGGTTCACCAGGAACTGCTTGACCTGATCGAACGCGGCGGCGAACTGCGTTTTGATCGTCATGTCGAACGACACCAGGCCGTTGGGCCCGTTGTAGAGATAGACCACCTCGGGCTCGATGCCGGTGAGCTCGCTGACCCGCTGCGCGGCCCGCAGCGGGTCGTCCACAATCGCCTCGGTGGTGGTCCTGACCGCCTGCATGAACGCGGACATCACCTCGGGGTTGTCGTCCGCGAAGTGCTTGCGGACGACCACGCCGTGGAAAGTGGGGACCTCGTTGTCACCACCGTCGTAGAGCAGCCTTCCCTGGTCCCGGAAGATCACCAGTTGGGGCCACGGGACGAACTGCGCGAGCCCATCGACCTGCCCGCCTTCGATCGCCGCGGCTCCGACCGCCGGGTCCTGGTTCACGACGTGCACGGCGTTCTTGTCGATGTCGTTGCGCTGCAACGCCGTCGAGAACATGCCGTCACCGGCGGAGCCCAGGCTGGTCGACACCCGGCGGCCGGTCAGGTCATCGAGGGTGCGAGCATCCGAGTTTTTCTGCACCACAACTTGATTGAGCGAGCCGCGCAGGCTGTAGCCGGTGGTCGCGATCATCTCGGCCTCGGCGTCGGCGTACCTGCGGGTCTTGGACCCGTTGGTCAGCAGAGGGTAGTCACCCATCGACCCGATGTCGACGTGGGTGGCCATCATCTGCGCGGTCAGCGGAGCACCGGACGAGAAATCCTGCCACACCACCCGGTATCTCTGGCCGGTCTCGGCGCCGAGGCGGCGCAGCGCCTGCTCGAACTCCTGGCTGTCACGCAGCAGCGTGCCGGCGTTGACGGTGTTTATGGTCTTCGACTGGTATCCGACGTTGACGGTCACGGTCGGTTCGGCCAGAAGACCACACCCGGTGAGCGCCTGGCTGCCCACCGTGGCCAGCGTCGCCAGCACGGCGGCGGCACGGCGACGCCGGGACGGGACATTCTGCGTTGGTCGTTCACGCAACCCAGAGTCGAGGTCTTCTGTTACCTCGCCGTCACTGGACGTTGCCTGACAGTTACGCCATCGGCGCTGTTCATCGTCCCAGGTCGAGGATGCAGCGGGCGACGGTTGCCCGCAGTTTCGCCGGGCGCACCACCGTCGTGATCGCCGGCGCGACCGTCGACGCCGTCTGATCACGCCCGCCGGGCGGTCCCGGCGCCCCCGCCCGGTGAAGACTTGGTTACGCCACCGACACCGTGCTGGCCATTCGCATCGACCCCCGGAACACTGGGACGGTGCAATCCGAACATGTTGTCGCCGAGGGAGACTCGGATCTCCTCGAGCCGGACTACCGGTTCACCCTGGCCAACGAACGCACGTTCCTGGCATGGCAGCGCACGGCGCTCGGGTTGCTGGCTGCCGCGGTCGCGGTGGTGCAGTTCCTGCCCGAGCTCGCTTCGCCGGGCCTGCGGCACGCTCTCGGCGCCGCGGTCGGACTGCTCGCTATGGTGACTGCCGCGGCGGGTCTGCACCGTTGGCATCAGGTCGACCACGCGATGCGGCGTGACCGTCCACTGCCCCGCCCGCGCACGCCGATCTGCCTGACAGTCGGCCTGCTGGTGGTCGGGGTCACCACAGTGGGTGTTGCGGTCGCCGCATGACCCGCGACGCGCTGGCTCAGGATCGCGGGCTGCAGCCGGAGCGGACGCACCTGGCCTGGACCCGCACCTCACTCGCGGCGCTGATGGCCGGTGGGCTGTTCATGGCCAAATACCACGGGTTCGAACAGCCCGGGCGGATCGCCGTCGGCGCCGCGGCCGCGGTGGTCACCGGCGTCGTGATTTTGATCGGGGTCGTGCGCCGCCGTACGCTTGCCGCCCGGCCGCGCACCGCACGACGGGCGGTGATGGGCACCGGGGCGGCGGTGCTCATCTTGGCGGCGCTGGTGGTCACCTATCTGGTGCTGCCGCTGCTGTGACGGGCACAGTCCGGATTCAGATGTCGAGGAACCGGGTGTCTTTGGCGTTGCGGGTGATGAAGCTGCGCCGTGCTTCGACGTCGTCGCCCATCAGGATCGAGAACACTTCGTCCGCAGTCGCGGCGTCGTCGAGCGTGACCTGCCGGAGCACGCGCACCGACGGATCCATCGTGGTCTCCCAGAGCTCCTTGGCGTCCATCTCGCCCAGACCTTTGTAGCGCTGGATGCCGTCCTCTGCGTTGATCTTCTTGCCCGCGGCGCGGCCGGCTTCGAGCAGACCGTCGCGTTCCCGGTCGGAGTAGGCGAACTCCGGCTCGCTGCGCTGCCACTTCAGCTTGTACAGCGGCGGCTGGGCCAGGAAGATATGGCCGTTCTCCACAAGCGGTTTCATGAACCGGAACAACAGCGTCAGCAGCAGGGTGGAGATGTGTTGGCCGTCGACGTCGGCGTCGGCCATCAGCACGATCTTGTGATAGCGCAGTTTGGAGAGGTCGAACTCGTCGTGGATACCGGTGCCCAGCGCGGTGATGATCGCCTGGACCTCGGTGTTTTTCAGCACACGATCGATACGGGCTTTCTCGACGTTGATGATCTTGCCGCGCAGCGGCAGGATCGCCTGAAACATCGAGTCACGACCGCTCTTGGCCGAGCCGCCGGCCGAATCACCCTCCACCACATACAGTTCCGACTTGCTCGGATCGGTGGACCGGCAGTCGGCCAGCTTGCCGGGCAGGCCGCCGATGTCGGTGGCACTCTTGCGCCGGACCAGATCACGAGCCTTGCGGGCTGCGGCTCGGGCCCGTGCTGAGGACGTGACCTTGGTGATGACGATCTTCGCCTCGGTGGGATTGGCCTCGAACCAGTGAGTCAATCGGTCGTGGCAGATCTTCTGCACGCAGGAACGCACCTCGGCGTTCCCCACCCGTGTCTTGGTCTGGCCTTCGAACTGCGGTTCGGCGATCTTGACCGCGATCACCGCCGCCAGGCCCTCGCGGATGTCGTCGCCGGTGAGGTTCGGATCCTTGTCCTTGAGCAGCTTCCTGTCCCTGGCGTACTTGTTGACTACCGAGGTCAGCGCCGCGCGGAAGCCCTCCTCGTGGGTGCCGCCCTCATGGGTGTTGATGGTGTTCGCGAAGGTGTGCACCGATTCGGAGTAGCCGGCGTTCCACTGCATCGCCACCTCGACCTCGATGCCGGGCCCGGCTCCGGTGAACCCGATGATCGACGGCTGGATGGGCTCCTTGGCCCGGTTGAGGTGCGCGACGAAGTCGATCAGGCCGTCGGCGTAGTGGAAGGTGCGCCGCTCGCCGTCGTCGTTTAAGTCGCCACCGTCATGGAGATCGCCACCGTCACGCAGATCACCGAGGGTGAGCGTGAGGCCGCGGTTGAGGAACGCCATCTCCTGCAGTCGGCGGGCGACGGTGTCGACGCGGTAGGTGGTGGTCTCGAAGATGTCGGGGTCGGCCCAGAACCTGACCGTGGTTCCGGTTGTTGTGGTGGGCGCACCTATGGCGAGCACGCCCGGCAGGGAGCGGTCGTAAGTCTGCGACCAGCAATGCCCGTCACGGCGGATCTCCACCTCAAGCCGGGTGGACAACGCGTTGACGACCGAGACGCCCACCCCGTGCAGACCGCCAGAGACGCTGTAGGAATCGGAGTCGAACTTGCCGCCGGCGTGCAACTGGGTCATCACGACGTCGATGGCGGGGATCCCGGTGGCGTGCTGCGCCACCGGGATCCCGCGTCCGTCGTCGATGACCTAGACCCCGCCGTCAGGAAGCAGGGTCACGTCGACCCGGCTGGCATAGCCGGCCATCGCCTCGTCGACGGCGTTGTCCACGACCTCCCAGATCATGTGGTGCAGGCCGCGTTCGCCGGTGGACCCGATGTACATCCCGGGCCGTTTGCGAACGACGTCGAGCCCTTCCAGGATCGTGATGGATTCGGCGCCATAGCTTTCCGACGAGGCCACGGCTGCTCCTACTGGGTGCGGGCCGGCACGAAGTCGAGAGGGGCACCGGCCGGGATCAGTTCCTCGGTCTTGACGCTCTCCTCGAACGCCTGGATGAAGCGGTAGGCGTGCTGCATCACCCACCACCGCACCCACGTCTGGTTGACGGCCTCGCGCTCCTTCGGGTCCTCGAGCAAGTTGGTGATGCGGGCGAACCCCAGCGGGATCTCCGGGTCGTGGAAGTGCTGCTGGCGCTTGAAGTTGATCTTGAACTGTGACCACTTCACGGCGTGCAGTTCCTCGTTGAGCCACACCATGCAGCCGTCGCGTTGGGATTCCTCCGTCTCGCCGGCGAAGAAGTCGCGCTGGTCGATGCCGTCGATGATGCGGTCCTCCGGGATGTCGGCGCCCGCCCAGCGCAGCAGGGTCGGGAACATGTCGGTGACGTGCACCATCTCGTTGCTCTCCCGCGGCGCCACCTTGCCGGGCCAGCGGATCAGGCACGGTGTGCGGATACCGCCCTCGGCCGAACTGAAGTAGGAGCCGTCGAAGAAGCCCGCGGTGCCGCGTCCGGCCAGGTGGTCCTCCGCTCCGTTGTCGCCGGCGAACACCACGATGGTGTTGTCCTCGATGCCGAGTTCGGTGAGCGCATCGAGGATGCTGCCGAAGTCGTGGTCGAGCATCAATAGCGAGTCACCCCAGGCGCCGTTGGTGCTCTTGCCCTTGAACTCCTCGCGCACCTCCATCGGGAAGTGCATCAGAGAATGGTTGTGGTACAGGTAGAACGGCTTGCCGGCGTCGACGCTGCGCTTCATGAACGCTTTGGCCCGGCGGTCGTACTCGCCGTCCATCTCACCCTTGAGCTTCACCGTCAGCTGCTGGTCGGTTGTCGTGACACCGTCGGCTTTGGTCCCGTCGTACATGTAGGAGTAGCCATCGCGCTCGCCGTCATACCAAGGGTCGTCCGGCCACAGGCATTCGTCGTAGGTGCGGGCCGGACCGTACCACTCGTCGAAGCCGTGGTCGGTCGGCCAGCGACCGTCCTCGGCGCCGATGTGCCACTTGCCGAAACATGCAGTGGCATAACCTGCTTCGGACAGGATGTCACCCATCGTTCGCTCCCAGGCGACGATGCCGCCACCGTTACCGCCGAGCGCGATGGTGTGGTTGCCGGACCGGATCGGGTACCGTCCGGTCATCAGCGCCGACCGGGTCGGGGTGCACTGCGGTTCGACGACGAAGTGCGACAGCTTCAGCGACTCGGCGGCGAAGGCGTCCGCACGGGCGGTGTCGGCGCCGCGCAGGATGCCGCCGCCGTAGCAGCCGAGCTCACCCATGCCGAGGTTGTCGACGTGGAAGTACACGATGTTGGGTTGTTCGGGCATGACGAATAGACCTCTCTACTCATTGCGGTGGATTCCCTGCCGGGCGCGGACGAGCGACGCTCGGTCAGGATGGAGGAGCGGTACCGCGGGTGGCGGTGGTCACCAATGAACACCTGTCGCCGCGGTACCGCACGGTCTCAAGGTCGAACGGGGTGCCGTCCTCGAGATGGGTGAGCCGGTGGAGCAACAACAATGGTGCGCCAGGGCGGATCTGGAGAAGTTCGGCGGTGGTGGCGTCCGCCGCTACGGATTCGACGGTGATCTCCGCCCAACCCAGGCGCACGCCGAGTTCCTGCTCGATCAGTGCGAACACATCCTGCTGGGTCAGTTCGGCATCGACGGGGATGGCACCGATCCGCAGCGATGTGGTGTCCAGCGACAGCGGCAACCCACCGACGGACCGCAGCCGTTCGATGAACAGGATCGGCGCGTTCTCCGGCAGCTGCAGTTTCGCGGCGACGAACGGGGTGGCGGTGGACTCGCGCACCGACAGCACCTCGTTGTCGACGGGAAGCTGATGTCCGGCAAGGGATTCCGCCAGGCCCTCCAAACGGTCCAGGTGCTGGCGCAGTTTGGCACCGGTGACGAAGGTGCCCGAACCCTGCACCCGGGTGATCAAACCTTCACCGCGCAACAGTTCCAGTGCCTCGCGAATCGCGTTGCGGCTCACGCCGAGTTCGGCGGCGAGCTCGGATTCTGAGGGCAGCGCCGGCCGGGCCGCCGCCAATCCACCGAAAGCTCCCTCCAGGATCTGGCTGCGCAGCACGTCGCGCACCCAGCGGGCGGCATCGGCCCGGGTACCCGCGTACTCGCGCACCGAGGGACGGGGAAAGTCCTTCGGGGGAATCTTCGGGCGGCGGGGCATGCCCTCACTGTGCCACTTCGCGGCCCAGGTGGCGGATTACCGAATGTTACGCCACCCGACGGGCCGGAAACGCGGAGGCCAGCGGCTTCACGGCGGCGGAAGTGACGGTGTTCCGCCACCACGCTTGGCGGGTCAGGCGATGCAGCGGAACCCGATGTGCGTGGTCGCGCTGTCCTGCGACTGCGACGAGCGGGCGGCCGGCCGGTAGCGGTGGCAGTATTCGGGCGCACACAGGTGGGATCCGCCTTTGAGCGCCTGGTGCACGGTGGGATCCCCGGCCGGCGGCGGTGCCGGGCAGCAGCCCCCGGCGGGTTGGTCGACTCGGTGGTGGCGCGTGTAGCGGGTCGTGGTCCACTCCCACACGTTGCCGATCATGTCGAGCAACCCGAACCCGTTGGGCGGGAAGGTGCCCACCGGGGAAGTGCCCTGCCAGCCCAGCGCACCCTCGTTGCGGTACGGGAAGTCGCCCTGCCAGGTGTTGGCCATGAGCGTCCCACTGGGTCGGACGTCATCACCCCACGCGTAGGCGGTCGTCGTGCCGGCGCGGGCGGCGTACTCCCACTGCGCCTCGCTGGGCAGCCGGCGTCCGGCCCAGCGGGCGTACGCCGCGGCGTCGGGATAGGCAATCTGCACCACCGGGTGATCGAGTCGGTCGTCGATCGACGAGCCCTGCCCGAACGGGTGTCGCCAGCAGGCGCCCTGCTCCCATGTCCACCACTGCCGCCAGTCGCGCAGATTAACCGGGCCTGGGGTTTGCCGGAACACCAGCGCACCGGGGATGAGCTCGGCCGCTGGAACCCCGGGAAAGTCGGCGGGGTCGAGTTCACGCTCGGCTACGGTGACATATCCAGTCGCAGAAACGAATTCGGCGAACTGCGCGTTGGTGACCGGATGGCGTTCGATCGCAAACGGGGCCACCGACACCGTGTGCGCCGGGGCTTCCTCGGGATAGAAATCCACCGATCCCATCCGGAATGAGCCACCGGGCAGATCGACCAATTCAGTAAGCACCACGCCAGGCTAGGTCGTCCCGGCCGGTGGCGGCACCCGACGCCCGCGTGAATGTGACGCACACGGCGCCGAGCCGGCGTGTGACCGCGTCAGCGGGTCGCGGACCAGACATCGCGCTGGTGCACCGGTACGCCGTGGCCCGGCAGCAGATGCTCGACCGTCAATGCCCGCAGCCGGCGCTCGCTGCGCGCGGCGAGCCCGTCGTCGACGGTCTCGGGGGTGAACCAGGCGCGACCGTCGGCGGTGAGCACCGCGTCGCCGGAGAGCAGGGTGGCGCTGTCGGCGTGCCAGAACGCCGTCGAATCGTCGGTGTGCCCGGGGACGCTGAGGACCTGCCAGCCGGGGACGGCCGGTAGCGGTTGGCCGTCGGACAGCGGACGCGCGGCCTTCAGTGGATCGCCGACCATGCCGGCGGCGCCGCCGTAGCCGGCGATCCGCCCGCCGCGCACGAAGCCGGTCAGGGCAGTGCGGTCCAGCGGCTGGCTCAGCAGCGTCGGCCAGATGCGGGCCACCTTGGACAGCGCCGGGGTACGGGGCCGTTGCGAACCGTCCAGGTATCCGACCGTGATCTCGGGAAGGTGCAGGGCCGCACCGGTTTCGGCGACGAGTGCGGGAGCGCCGGCGACGTGGTCGCTGTGCCCGTGGGTCGCGACGACGGCGGTGACGGTGCCGCCGAACACGGCCAGCACGCCGGCGATGTCGTCGGCACTGGCGGGCAGTCCGGCATCGACCACGACACAGTCGGTGCCGCTCCGGATGAGGTAGCAGTTGAAGATCCAGCGTGACAGCCGGGTGACCCCGAGGTCCGGATAGTCCTCAACGACCAGTGCCATCGGGTGCTCCTGGGGCATCCGGGTCAATCCGGACGACGGGGAGTCGTGCTGCGATGGATTCGAATTCGTCGACGGGCGCATGACGGCTGATCGGAAAGTGCGGGCGGGCACCGATGACGACCGGCACACTCACCATGGCGCCGCTCGTGAACCGGCGCACCTGCAGGGCGACGTCACGCCGACGCGAGAACAGCCGCGCGGCGAGCATGTTGGATACCCGGGCCGGCCCGTTCGGGCGGTTGCCGCGGTACATCCAGCGTTGCAGCTGGCCGAGTGGGCGGACCACGAGCTCATGCTAAGCCTCGATCCACCGATGAATCGCCTGTTCGGAGGGTGTTGATGTAAGGAAAGTGCCCTTTGAGCTGGGATGATTGGAGTTACCACACTTCGATCAGCCCACGTTCAGAAAGGCACTTCCGGTGCAAGTGTCCCATAGGTTCGCCGTGTCGTCGGCGGTCTTCGATGATGCACATCTCGTGTCGTGCGCCGGGCTGGTGCCGGTGATGACCCTGGCCGACCAGACCGGTCTGTCGCAGCTATTGGCCGACAAGATCCGGTTCACCTGTGAGCGGATCCGTTCGGGTGCGGCCCATCCGTCACCGAAGCTGACCACGCTGATCGCCGGGATGTGCGCCGGCGCGGACAGCATTGATGACCTAGACGTTGTGCGCTCGGGTGGGATGAAGACCCTCTTCGGTGGTGTGTACGCCCCGTCGACGATCGGAACCTTATTGCGGGAGTTCACCTTCGGGCATGCCCGCCAGCTCGAATCTGTCCTGCGCGAACACCTGGCCGCGCTGTGCGGGCGTGTCGATCTGTTGCCCGGCGCCGACGGACGGGCGTTCATCGACATCGACTCACTACTACGCCCGGTCTACGGGCACGCCAAGCAGGGCGCCAGCTACGGACACACCAAGATCGCCGGCAGGCAGATCCTGCGCAAAGGCCTCTCACCGTTGATCACCACGATCAGCACCGACCACGGTGCGCCGGTGATCGCCGGGGCGAGGTTGCGGGCGGGCAAGGCCAACTCCGGCAAGGGCGCAGCCCGCATGATCGCTCAAGCGGCCGCTACCGCCCGTGCTGCCGGGGTCACCGGGCAGATCCTGGTGCGTGGCGATTCGGCCTACGGCAATAGCACCGTGGTCACCGCCTGCCACCGAGCAGGTGTCCGGTTCTCGCTGGTGCTGACCAAGACCGCCGCAGTTGCCGCCGCCATTGACGCAATTCCCGAGACCGCGTGGACCCCGGTGAACTATCCCGGTGCTGTGCGTGACCCCGACACCGGCGCCTGGATCTCCGATGCCGAAGTCGCCGAAACCACCTACACAGCCTTCGGTTCCACCAAGACTCCGGTGACCGCCCGGTTGGTCGTGCGCCGGGTCAAAGACGCGCGGTTCCTCGATGCGCTGTTTCCGGTGTGGCGGTACCACCCGTTCTTCACCAATTCCGACGAACCCGTCGACGCCGCTGACATCACTCATCGCCGCCACGCCATCATCGAAACCGTGTTCGCCGACCTCATCGACGGACCTTTGGCGCACATGCCCTCGGGGCGGTTCGGCGCGAACTCGGCCTGGATCCTGTGCGCCGCGATCGCCCACAACCTGCTGCGCGCCGTCGGCGTCCTGGCCGGAGGTGCCCACGCGGTCGCCCGCGGGGCGACACTGCGCCGCAAGATAATCACTATCCCGGCCCGCCTGGCCCGTCCGCAACGCCAACCTATCCTGCACCTACCAGCGCACTGGCCCTGGACAGAGCACTGGCTCACGTTGTGGCGCAACACCATCGGCTACAGCCCACCAGAAATCGCCACCACCTGACCATATGCCGAAAGGCCCGACCGGAGCGCACAGGAACAGCTGGACAGACCAGCAGATACCCCCTGCCCGCGACCAGGACCAGCCCTCAACAGCCCAGCGAGGCACACCTACCCCAATTCATCAGTGGATCGAGGCTAAGGCCGCCGGGTCGGGCCAGAGCCGCTATTGCCCCGCCCGGGTTCCGCCTTCCGGCAGGCGCCCGGCCAGCCAGCGCAGCAGCGGCCGGCAGGCGGGCCACGAGTCCGACCGATCCAGGGACGGTTGTCTGAGGCCGGGCTGCAGCCACCCCCGCGCATCGGCGAGGCTCATCGCGACGAAGCGGGTGTCCGGGTCGGTGTTGCGGTCGGCGGCCGTACGGATCACGTCGTCGATCGCCTCGGGTACGACGAACGCGTCCTTGACCGCCGACGACGCGTCGACGAACGCCACCGCGGTCAGCTCCGCACCGCCGGCCAGCCGCGCCCCGATCAGCACCTCGTCACCGGCCCCCGGCGCGTGGGCCATCGCACCGCGCGGTACACCTCGACGCCGCCCAGTCCGGTGAGCCACCGCGGCAGGGTGTCGCGTCGCGCGTCGAGCTCCTGCCGGCAGCGCGCCCGCTGCCCGACGTCATCGAGGAGTTCGGCCAGCACGGCCAGCAGCGCGGTCGTCTCGGTGTTCGGCACGTCGACGAAGCCGTCGAGCAGGCGGTCCAGCTCGACGGTCTCCCGCTCGTCGCGTGACGGCAGCCAAGGCATCGAGTCGGGCGTGGTGGCCTCGACGATCACGCTGACCACCCCGAGCAGCTCCAGCGGGTGACCGGTCAGCGCCTCGCGCACCTCGTCGAGCAGCGGCGTCTCCTCCAGGACCTCGGCTTCCCATGTGCCCTGCGGGTCGCGGGTGTCCTGCCGCCGGGCCTCGCGGCGCGCCTGCTTGGCCTTGCGGCGCCTGCGTCCGTCGTTCATCCCGCGGACGCTACCCGCGGCCGCTGGAGCTGCGCGCCGGCGCTCCGGTCCTCGGCAATCTGGAAGAATCGCCGGATACGTCCGCCACAGCCGAGGCGCGAAAGGTACCCCGATGAAACGCCGTGTCCCCCGCGTCAGGGACCTCGCCCCGCTGATGCAGTTCAAGAAGCCCGAGTTCAACGCGAGGAAACGCCGGCTGGACCAGGCCCTCACCATCGAGGACCTGCGCACCATCGCCAAGCGCCGCACACCCAGGGCGGCGTTCGACTACACCGACGGCTCCGCGGAGGCTGAGCTGTCCCTCGCGCGGGCCCGGCAGGCGTTCCAGGACATCGAGTTCCACCCGTCGATCCTGCGCGATGTGTCCAAGGTCGACACCAGCTGCACGATCCTCGGCGGCCGTTCGGAGCTGCCGTTCGGCATCGCGCCGACCGGCTTCACCCGGATGATGCAGACCGAGGGTGAGTATGCCGGCGCCCACGCGGCCGCCCGTGCCGGTATCCCGTTCTCGCTGTCGACCATGGGCACCGCGTCCATCGAAGACGTCAAGGCCGCGAACCCGCATGGCCGCAACTGGTTTCAGCTGTACATGTGGAAGGACCGGGACCGGTCGATGGCGCTGGTCGAGCGGGCTGCCGCGGCCGGTTTCGACACCATGCTGGTGACCGTCGACGTGCCGGTGGCCGGGGCACGGCTGCGTGACAAGCGCAACGGAATGTCGATCCCTCCGGCGCTCACCGCTAAGACTGTGCTCAACGCGATTCCGCGCCCGCAATGGTGGATCGACTTCCTGACCACGGAGCCGCTGGCGTTCGCGTCGCTGGACCGGTGGTCAGGCACCGTCGCCGAGCTGCTGGACACGATGTTCGACCCGACGGTCACGTTTGAGGATCTGGCCTGGATCAAAGCCCAGTGGCCGGGCAAGCTGGTGGTCAAGGGCATCCAGACGCTGGAGGACGCGGTAGCGGTGACCGACCTCGGCGTCGACGGCCTGGTGCTGTCCAATCACGGTGGGCGGCAACTGGATCGGGCGCCGATCCCGTTCCACCTGCTGCCCCGGGTCGCGAAGGCCGTCGGCGAGCGCACCGAGATCATCCTCGACACCGGCATCATGTCCGGGGCCGACATCGTCGCGTCGATCGCGCTCGGCGCGCGCTTCACGCTGGTCGGTCGCGCCTACCTGTACGGGTTGATGGCCGGCGGTGAGGCCGGTGTCGATCGGGCCATCGCGATCCTGTCCGAACAGATCACCCGCACCATGCGGCTGCTCGGGGTCAACGCGCTCGACCAGCTGGAGCCCGGCCACGTGACACAGTTCGAACGGCTGGTGCCGCGACCCCGGCCGTAGATACACACGGACGGGTCGCCGCCGCCTTGAGGGCCGTCGCTGCCCATACGGAAGCTCCCGAGATACGCGGATGCGCTGACGTTTGGCGAATCCTGGCTAGCAATGAGCGGATTGCCAACTGGGAATGTCACGTTGCTGCTCGCTGACGTCGGGGCGTCGACGCGGTTGCGGGAGAGAGCCGCCGTCGCCGACCCCAAAAGACGCTGACCAAGTTGGTGAAAGCCCATAACCGGTTCTCAGGTGATGCCGGCACCAGCGCAGGCGGCGGCCACATGATGCCGGCGCCATAGAATCCGGCGGCCAAGCCATCCTGTTGCACGGGTCAACGAACCCCGCGACCGTCAGGCCGCTTGGTTGCCGGGTGGTGCGGGTCCGCCGGGTTCGCCGGGGTCATCGGCCGGCCGTGGAGGACCCGGTTCGGCGTCGTCGACCGTCCCACCATCGGCGGGTTGGGTTGGCGCACTGGTGTTCTGGCCCTCCGGTGGCAGATCCTCGGGGGGACGCAGCAGCCGTTCGGGGCGGTGGTAGTAGTTGAGCCGGGCCTGACCGGTGTCCAGGCCCGGAGGTGGAATCCATTCCACCTCACAACGGTCGTTCATCCGGGTCGACCAACCACCGCCGTCAGCGCCGACGCTGCGGTTATCCGGCCCGCACGCCAGGCCCATTTCATCGACGTTGGTGTTCCCGCCATCGACCCAGTCCGCGACGACGTGATGAGCCTGGGAGCCGTACGCGCCGACCGTGCAGCACGGCTTGGTACACCCGCCATCACGGGCGATCAGCATGATCCGCTGGGACGGGGAGGCGACGCGTTTGGTGCGGAACAACTCCAGCGCCGAGCCGGTGGCCCGGTCGAACACCGCCAGATAGTGGTTGGCGTGCCCGGCCATCCGGATCACCTCACTGATCGGCACCACCGTGCCCCCGCCGGTGACACCGACCCCGGCGCGGGACTCCAAATCCTGCAGCGTGGTACGGATGATCACCGACACCGGCAACCCGTTGAGCTGCCCCAGCTGCCCACTCATCAACGCGATCCGCCCGGCCGCAACGAGCGCATCATGCTGGCGCTGGGCCAGGCTGCGATGATCGTTGTCGATCTGGGCCTGCGACGGCGTCCCCGACGTACACGGCTCGGGATCGTCGGGATTACACATCCCCGGCGCGGCCAACCTCGCGAAAATCGGCTCCCACACCGCCCACGCCTCCGGAGTCAACGTCGCAGACAGGTCGACCATCGCGTCGCCACGCTGCTTGTGCTTGGTGACCCCGCGCTTGCGGGCACGTTCGGTGTCATCGGGTTCGGGACCGTCCTGATCGAGCAGGAACAAGGTGCGGTCGGCCGAGTCTTTCAGCTCCTTGGGTCCATTGCCCACCGCAGTGCGGACCAGGTCGACCTCGATGCGCTCCCGGGTGGCGCTGTCTACCCAGCCCGGCACCTTGTTGAGCGATCGGCGGATCACGTCGACGTGTTCGGCGTTGATCAGCCCGTGCGCTTGGGCGATCGCCGTGGCGGGCAGCACCGGCGGCAGGGCCGGGCCGGTCAACGACGGCCGCGGCGCCAACACCGCGGCCTCGGTCAGCCGGCGGTGGGCCTCACCAGCCGAGATCCGCCACCGGACGGTCAACACTTCTTTCCACGATTTCGCACCCATCTGCTGCGGTGTCGCCTCAGTCTGCAACCGCGCCAGCAACCGATGACCCACCGCCGGCAATCGGCACGACAACGTCTCCAGTTCATCCAGGGCCGCAACAAGATCAGGCCCGGTCAACAAATCGACGTCACAGCCGGCCACCTCATCGAAGGCAGCCCGCAAAGCGGTCACCGCGCCGAGTAGGTCCCCACCTGACATACTTCGAACATACATTCGACCACCGACAAGTACGGACATCGCGGATGTCACCCCGCGACACGGCCACAGTCCCGCATCACGACTTCGCTGAAACAGTTCCGAGTGGACGGGCGAAGACGCTCCAGCCTCCTGTGGCCACTGACCCACATCTACACCGAACTCGCTTTGACCTCGCGAGTGCAGAAAGCTGCCGAAGGCTCTAGCCTCTTCCGCCGGGTGATATCACTCGGCGAGCCAGCCGGTGTCGCCGCCGGCGTGCCAGTCGGTGCTGCGGCGTCTACGGCGCTGCTGGTACATGGCCTGATCGGCGGCGTCGAGGACGGCATCGACGTCGCGGCCGTCGCCTGGGCGGTGGGCGGAGAAGCCGATCGTCAACGTGACCGGCATCCGGGTGCCGTCGGCCAGCATGATCGGCGCGGTGTCGAACTGCTCGGTGATCTTGCGTGCCAGCAGCGCCAGTCCGTGGTCGTCGACGGTATCGGTGATGACCAGGAATTCATCGCCGCCCCAGCGGGCGACGAGGTCGTCGTCGCCGACGACGCACAGCAGCCGGGCCGCCACCTCGACCAGCAACTGGTCGCCGGCGTGGTGGCCGCGGCTGTCGTTGACGGCCTTGAATCGTTCGATGTCACAGAACAACACGCCGTAGCCGGCGCCGTCGGTGTCACGTTGCTCGAGCCGGCTCCATCCGGCGGAGCGGTTCGCGATCGCGGTGAGCGGATCGGTGGCCGCCTGATGGGCCAGCTCGGCCTCACGGATTCGGTCGGCGGTGACATCCACGACTTGGGAGACGAAGCACAGCGGTTGTTCTTTCGGCGCGTGCACCAGCACCACGGTCAGCGCGCACCACACCACGTGCCCGTCGGCGGCGATGTAGCGCTTGTCGATGCGATACGAGCGCCGCCTCCCGGCGATGCAATCAGCCATCAGGGCCAGGTCGGAGTCCAGGTCGTCAGGATGGGTGATTTGCTGAAAGTTCATCTCGCCCAACGCCCGCCGGTTGTAGCCGAGCATCGTGCGCAGCGCCCGGTTGGTGCGCAGGAACGTGCCGTCGAGTGCGACGACGGCCATCCCGATCGGGGAATGGGCCAGCGCGAGCTCAAACGGGCGCTCTCCCAACAGATCTACGGCCGACGACGGCGGGTCGGCTGCCGCGGCGATCGCGTGCGAGGTCGGGAAGCCGTGGGCGTGCGGCTTGGGCCGGCTGAGGCAGAAGCCCTGCGCCCAGGAGATACCGGAGGCGACGACGGCGTCGAGCTCGCCCTGACTCTCCACGCCCTCGGCGATCACGGTGGCGCCGATCTGACTGGCGAACTGCGCGATGGCCTGCGCGAGCCGGCGGCGCGCGTCATCAGTGTCCATGTGCCGGGTGATCGACTGGTCGATCTTGACGAATTCGGGGGCCAGTTCGAGCACGTGGGAGAACGACGCGAAGCCGGCTCCTACGTCGTCGACCGCAACGCGCATGCCGCGGGCCCGGCACGTATCGAGCGCGTCATCGAGGGCGCCGTAGTTGGGGACGGCGTCGTGTTCGGTGATCTCCAGGACGATGCGTGACGGGTCGACGTCGTCGAGCAGTTCGGACCACGGGGCGGCCAGAGCAGCGGCCGGGGAGATGTTCATCGAGACGAACACGTCGTCGGGCAGTTGGGGTATCAGCGACAGCACACGGCTGACGATGGCGGTCTCGAGCTCGATGTCGAGGCCGAGCAACGCGGCCTGTTCGAAGAACTTATCGGGTCGGAACGGTTCGCACGGG
The DNA here is from genome assembly GCF_025263565.1 of Mycobacterium sp. SMC-8. Classification (NCBI taxonomy): domain Bacteria; kingdom Bacillati; phylum Actinomycetota; class Actinomycetes; order Mycobacteriales; family Mycobacteriaceae; genus Mycobacterium; species Mycobacterium sp. SMC-8. The sequence continues at coordinate 2,570,754 of NZ_CP079865.1, read as the reverse complement.
AACCGGGCGAGCGCCTCGACACCGACCACCTTGCCGGTTCCGGCGTCGTGGATCGACTGGAACACCACCTCGAAGTCCCGTTCGGCCACCACCCGGCGGATCGCCTTGCGCTGATCGGCGGTGGGGTCCTGGCAGCGGGCGGGAGTCTCGATCAACGTGCCGATCAGGTCGGCGACCTGCTGGACGATGTGGAGGTCCTCGTCGGCCAGATAGGGCTTGGGCTTCTCGCTTACCACGCAGACCATGCCAACCGTGACACCGTCCTGGCCGAGTACCGGGACGCCGACGTAGGCGCGGAGACCTGTTTCGTGCGTGATGGGCAGCGCGGCGGTGATCTGGTTGGCCGTGGTGTCAGGGATGACCGCCGGCAGCCGGCCGTCGATGACGCGCACACAGTAGGACTCGGACAGGTGCGAGCGCTGCCCCGGTGAGACGCCGAGCGTGTCGGCGTCACCGTCGAGCACCTCGATCACTTGCATGCCGTCGTGGAACACCGACAGCCACGCGGTATCCAGCCCGAGACGCTGCCGGAGGACACCGAGAAGGGTACGAACCAGGTCGACGGGGATCTCGGGTTCACGCCCCACGAGGGCCCCCGACACCTGCTCGACCGACATAGCAAAAAATAATAAGGCCGTTAATAACTAGCTGCTCGTTTTTGGAGGTTCCCGTTTCAATGACGTTACCCCGCCGTGACCGCGACTGAACTGCGGGAACTGTGGCAGTGCATGCCGCTTCCTCCAGGTATGCGCTGATCGCGGCGTTATCTCTCCACTGCCGCTGCGATTCCAGCAAGCGTCGGCGGTCCGGCCGGATTGGTGCAGTAGGGGCGGGTGGACCGCACCGATAATGAGAGTCATGGCACGGGCGGCAGCGGGGTGAGTGCACTCGAGGCGTTCCTGTCGACGTGGGCCAAGGCCCGGGCGACCTTCGGGTCGGGCGTTCCGCAGCCGGGTGCGTCGTATGACCACAGCGCCGCGCTGCGGCGGTTGACCGACGACCTCGACGCGGCGGCGCCGACGACGTTCTGGTCCGGCGGCGCAGCCACCGCGTACGGCGCGCTCAACACCGACCATCAGGGCGTCGTGCGCGAGCTGAGCGGCCTCGACCGGCGGCTGGCTGAACAGATAGACCGGTCCGCCCAGATCGTGACCGCCGGACGGCAGAACCTCGACGCGATCCGCGAGTGGGTGGTGGCCGCCGCGGCAAGTGTGCCCAAGAACCGGGCCGGCGAGCTGATGGTGGCGCCGATCGTGCAGAAGGGCCTGGCGCAGCTGACCGAGGTCGTCACCCGCGCCAACGGCGAGTTGAACGCCGTGGGCGGTGACATCGCCACCATCGGAGGCGAGTTCCAGGCGCTGGGCATGGGGCAGAAGTTCGGCGGGCCGCCGGAGGCTCCGGCGCCCGGAGACGACGAACTCGACGAGTCCGCAGAACCGGACGAGTCCGAACGCAGGAAGAACCAGATCGACGCGTTCCGCGAGGTATTCGGCCGGGACCCGGTCAGCGACAGCGACTGGCTGACCGCCTCGGCGCTCGACCCACACAGCTATGACCCGAAAAACCAGGGCGTGGACGCGAATATCGTGGTCGGGCGGATCGAGCCGGTGCCGGGGCAGGGCGTGGTGCGCACCAACCTGTTCATCCCGAGCGAGGACGTATGGGCGCCGACGGTCGGGATCCCGCCGTACGACAACAATCTCGGCGACAACCGCGGCTTCTCCCCCACCGCCGGACCCGAGGCATCGCGGGTGGCGATCTACACCGACTTCGACAACGGGATCATCGTGGCCCGCCAGAACCCGTCGATCAACGCCGACACCGGCCAGGTGCGCACCGGCACACCGTCTATCGGTGCGGTGCAGACCTCCGGCGGCGGGGTGCTGATCAACTACAACGCCGCGGATCCCTTCTCGCCCGGCGGTGAGGGTCTGGCCAAGGGTTCCGGAATCAGCGTGAACGGGACGCTGGGCATCGTGCCGTCAGACGCCGGGCCGCGGGTGGGCGGCGACGACGTGACCACGTTCCCGGCGCTGGAGATCTACAGCGATCGTGGCGGGACCACCACCACCGTGCTGCAGGAATGGCCGACGTTCTTCGACAACGCCGCCGGCCCGCTGGCCGGGCTGCCGTTCGACAAGGACGTCGGCGACCCGACGGTGGTGCCGAGTTTCAACAGCGTTGTCCCGCAGATCGTTCCGCCGGCGATTCCCAGTGTGGGTGTGGGTGAGCCGGCACCGATTCCGGTGACGCCGCCGATGTCGGTCGTGCCGCCGGGGAATTTCACGCCGTTCGGGCCGGCCGGGGACGCGCCGACGGTGCGGGTCTATACGCCGCTGCAGGGCACCGAGTTTCTGCCGGGCCGATGAGCGGCGCGTACCTACAATCGGTGAATGCGGGAGGCTGAAGCGGTGATCGACTGGACACGGGCGGCGGTGATCGGAGCGTTGGCGGGGGCGGCGTTCTGGGCGGGAGCGGTGTACGCGCTGATCGCCTCCGACGGGGCGGTGGCCGCGTGGGTGGCGGTCGGCGTGGTGGCGGTGACGCTACTCATCGTCGGCGCGGCGCTCTACCGCGGTGCCGGTTCGGCCGAGAGGCGCTGTTACGGTGCGGGACTGGTGCTGGCACCGCTCACCGGGCTGGTGCCGGTGGTGGTGTTCAGCGCCGCCGGGTTTCTCGTCGAGGCGGGGGCCTCGGTATGACGGAACATGTTCGCACGCAACGGCCGGGGGTGCTGCTGGCGGGATTCTTCGTCGGGTTCGCGTCGGTGTGCCTGACGCTGGGGGTGTTCTGGCCGTTCGCACCGCTGTTCCCGGCGGTCGTGGCCGCAGTGGCCGCGGTGATTCCGATCAAGGGGCACTTCGAGTTTGCGAAGGGCGCAATGATCGCGGTGCTGGGCGTGGTGGCGTTCGAGATTCTGTTCGTGGTGCTGATGTTTGTCGGGGCGGGGCTTCGTTGAGTTCTGACATGGATCGCTTCTGCTGCTTATGGTTGAGCACATGACCATCGACGAGTCGACGGATTCTCTACTCGCAGCCTTGACTAAGACCCGCATTCCTGCGGGGAACCACGAGTTCATCCGGAAACTCACGCAAGCCGTCGGCATCGCCGACTTCCGCGCGGTCGTGAGGGAGGACAAGTCCCACGTTGTTGCCAGAAGACGGGACGGTCGCCCCGATCTTCATATCTACTACGGCTACACGAACGGATTCACCTCCACGGACGAAATCCGCAGTGTGGCTGGGCCTGGGGTGGTCGGCCGGCCGAGTTCGCGGAAGGGCACCTGGTACGTCGAGCATCCCATCAATCACGTTCGCCCGGCGGGCGAGCGATCCCGTGATGTTCGGCGCCAATCCGGCTTTTGCAGGTGCGGCATGCAGTTGTCGCTGACAGGCGTGTGTGACAGCTGCGACTAATCCGGAATGTTCAGCCGCCGAGCCAAATCCGGGCCTCCGACTTCCCGCAGGAAGTCGGGATCTCCGCACACGACGAGTTGATCCCGGGCTCTGGACAATCCGACGTACAGCCGCTCACGGGAGCGCTCGAACGCGGACTCCTCGTTGACCACCAGCACCACCGCGCGGCGTTCCAGGCCCTTGAAGCCGAGCACGTGCCCGTAGAACACCTGCTCGGCGTCCCAGAAGCTGTCCCAGTAGGCGGCGCTGCCCGCCGCCTGCCGCTCCCGCTGCTCGGGGTGACGCGTTCCCGTCGTCAGCAGCGCGACATCCTCAGGCCGCCAGCCCTCCTCGAGCAGCAGCTCCACCTCGTCGTCCCCGGCGTCCATCGCCTCCGCCGGCGTGCACGGCACATACTTCACTGCTGGTCCTTCCCCGCCGAGGAACCGCATCGGGTGATCCACCAACGGCTGGAACGCATTCGCGATCTGGCGGGTGTTGCGCAGATTGTGGTCGAGCACCAGCGGAACCAACGGAACCGGCGGCGAGCCGTGCCGATTGAACACCCGCTGTCCCTCGTCGGTGAACACGTACAGCCCGCCGGTGTCTTCATCCTTCAGCGCCGCCAGCAGCGGATCCCACCAGGCGTCGGCGAAGTCCTGCGCTTCGTCGACGACGATCGCGTCGAACCGGTGCCCGTCGTCGAGTTGCGCTGCCAGTTCCGTCATCTGCGCCGGCAGATCATGCTCCCAGAACTGCACCGTCTCCTCGGTGCGCAGCGACTCGTCAGGCCCTTCCGGAGCACCCCAGCGCTTACCGAGATCGTGGAACTCGCCGACATAGGCGGGCTGCTGGCGTCGATTCCAGGCGGCGGTGATGCGCTCCAGATAGGACGCCAAACCGTGCGAGTAGCAGACCAGCGCCACCCGCTGCCCGGCGCGGGCCAACCGGCGGGCCTGCTCCATCGCCAGGAACGTCTTGCCGCTGCCGGCGCCGCCGCGGATCTCGACGCGGTGCAGCATCCGGATGGCGTCGAGGATCACCGACTGGTGCTCGGTGAGAATGTCGGCGGCGTCCTCGTTTTCAAGGGCACGGGATACAACGCTGCGCTGCGGCAGCCCGCGCCCGCTCAACGCTTCACCGAGCTGGGCGATACCGTCACGGCTCAGCAGCGGGCGGTCGAGTTCCTGGCCGTGCAGCACCGCGCGCAGCTTCGCGGCGATGTCGGACAGGTCGGTGCGGTCGATCACCTTCCAGCGCGGACAGTCGGGCAGTGCGAAGTCGTCGGGCAGATCGGTGTTGGGCAGCACCACAATGTGGTCCCAGCGCAGCCGGCCCTGGGTCCATCGCGGGTCGTTCTCGATGAAGCTGCGCAGTGCGTAGCACGCTTCGCGGGCCTGCCGGACGGGGTCGATATCGACCTCCCGGCCGCGGCGCTTCATCCGCCACGTCTCCCCGTCGTGCCAGACCTCCCCGCCCTTGACCTCCAGGCAGATGATGCCGGCGCCCTCGATCGCGACGAAGAAGTCGATCTCGTGGTCCTTGAGATGGTCGGTAACCCGCTTGCCCGGGATGACCAGATCACCCGGCTCGAGTTGGTCGATCAGGGCCTGCCACACCTTGCGCTCGGCGCCGTTGGCCAGCCGCGGCGTCTCTGCGGCGGTGATGGTCATGGTCGACGTCCCCCTTCGTCAGGGGTGATAGTAGCCAGCAAAGCCGACACCGGGTGCGAGGTCCACCGAGCCGCCGCCGTTACCCGCCTACTCCCCCAGGCGCTCCAGGGTGTACTGCCGCACCGTGTCGCTCAGCCGATACTGCGCGCGGCCGTCCCGGTCGTCCCAGCTCAGCAGCGACTTGTCCACCAATGCGATCACGACATCCTGCACCGCGCCGACGTCGAATCCGTCGGCACACCGCGCGAGATGGCACAGCACCGATTTCTCGCAGTCGGCGAGCAGCCGATACGACCAGTCGAGGCACGCGCGCAACGTCCGGTGTCGCGCCGCGACGCTGCGGCAGGCGGGATGCGGCGCATGAAGCCGGCCGCAAAGGCTGTCCCGAATACCGCTGAGCGACAGCGTCCGGACCCGCGATGCGGCGATCTCGATCGCCAGCGGCAGACCGTCGAGCCGGCGGCAGATGTCCGCTACCGCCGCCCGATCTTCAGACCAAACACTGAACGCCGCATCCACCCGGCGCGCGCACTCGAAGAACAACGCGGTCGCGTCCCCGGGTGCCAGCGGCGGCACGCGGTAGAGCTGCTCACCGCCGACCCCCAGCGGCTCGCGGCTGGTGGCCAGCACGGTCACCGCCGGGCAGCCCCGCAACACCGCAGCGATCAGCGCCGCGGAAGCGTCGAGCAGGTGCTCGCAGTTGTCCACGACCAACAGCAGGTGCCGGTCACCGATGTGTCGGGCCACCTCAGTCGTGCCGACAGCGTCCGACATCCCGAGCGCCTGGGCTGCCGCGTGCGGCACCTCGGCCGGGTCGGTGACGTCGGCCAGGTCGACGTACCAGGCGCCGTCGTCGAACCGGTCACGGGCACGGTCGGCGGTTTCCACCGCAAGCCGCGTCTTGCCGGCACCTCCGGGCCCGCACACGGTGATGAACCGGCGGCAGTCCAGAAGTTGGGATAGATCGTCCAGTTCGGTTGCGCGGCCGACGAAGTCGGACAGATAGCTCGGACGGTGGTGGAAAGTGTTGACCGCGCCGGCACGCAACGGCGGGAATTCGTTGTCCAGATCGGGATGGCACAGCTGCGCGACCCGCTCGGGCCGGGCAAGCCCGCGCAGCGCGTAGCTGCCGATGCCGGTGATCCACGCCTGCGACGGCAGTGCATCCTCGACGAGGGGTGTTGTGGTGGAGGACAACAGGATCTGGCCGCCGTGGCCGAGGTCGCGCAGACGCGCCGCGCGATTCACCAGCGGGCCCATGTAGTTGGCCTCGTCACGCAGGTCGGCGGCGCCGGTGTGAATGCCGATGCGTAACCGGATCGGCGACAGCGCGGCGAGCTGCAGATCGAGTGCGCACGCCACCGCGTCGCCGGCGCGGGCGAACGCGAGGACGAAGCTGTCGCCTTCCCCCTGCTGGACGGGGCACACACCGTTGTTCAGGTAGGCCAGCTCGTCGACGACGCGGTCCAGGGTGGCCAGCGCGGTCGCCATCCGGTCGGGCTGGGTGTCCCACAGCCGGGTCGACCCTTCGATGTCGGCGAGGAGCAGGGTGACGGTGCCCGTCGGGAGGCATGTCGTCCACGCAGTGTCCGGGCGTGTCCCTCGCAGCTGGTCTGCAGTCTTCAAGGTTGACATGCGATCTCCACCGGATTGAGAAGTGGTTCACCGGATTCGGGCGATGCCTCTCATCCTGCTGGGGCCGTCGCCGGCTTTCGACGGTGTGGGCAACACAATCGGTGGTGGTGCACGCACCACCTCTCATGTGTCCGCGACGTCGACGGTCGTGCTGACGCGGGTGCCGCGTCCGGGTGCGGTGTCGATGGCCAGGTGTCCGCCGATCGCCGACAGGCGGTCGGTCATGTTGGTCAGTCCGGTGCCCGCCGCGCCGGGCCGGAAACCGCGGCCGGTGTCACTGATCTGCAGCGTCAGCCACCGGCCGTCGACGCGGCCGGAGATGGTGGCGGTGGTGTCGGGACCGCCGTGCTTGGCGGCGTTCTGCAGCGCCTCGCTGCAGCAGTAGTACAGCGCTGCTTCGGTTGTCGGCGGGTAACGGCCGAGCTCGTGCAGATCCAGGTGCACCGGGATGACCGCCCGTGCGGCCAGTGCGGGCAGCGCCTTGGTGAGTCCTCCGCTAACGAGCAGCGGCGGATAGATGCCGTGGGCCAGACGGCGGATCTCGGCGATGGCGCTGTCCACCAGTCCGGACGCGTCGGCGAGCAGTTCCGCCTGCTTGTCGCCGTCAGTGTTGCGGGCCAGGCCGATCAGCACGGACAGCACGACGAGGTGTTGTTGGGCGCCGTCGTGCAGGTCGCGTTCGAGGCGGCGCCGTTCCTCGTCGGCCGCGGTGATCAGGCGGGTGCGGGAGGCGGCCAGTTCGGTGGCGCGTTCGGCGAGTTGGGATTCCGACGTCCGCAGCGCGGCGGCGTTGTTCCACACGATGATCATCAGGTGCAGCGCGTTGACCGGCACCGCCACCAGAACGAACGCCGTCGCCATCCACTGCGGCGCCTGCACCACGTGATCGGGGAAGGGATAGAACAGCGCGATCGCGGACGCCGCCAGCACACAGCCGGCGGTGATCACCGTGAAGATCAGCCCGCGTCGCAGGCTGATGTACGGCTCGGCGAACACGACCGGAACCAGCGCGAGCAGCGCCATCGCCGGCAGCAACGGCGGCGACACGAACACCACGCCCAGTACGGCAAGCCAGTTCCCGATGCACACCAGGGTGATGGATTGCTCGAACCTGTTGTGGCGAGCCAGGTTCAACGCGACCGCGAGCACGACGCACTGGACGGAGGCGACGGCGACGAAGCCCAGCATCCAGGGTGACCGGAAGATCCAGAAGTACTCCCACAGCGGCAGCACGATGCCCGCGCTGAGCCACAGGCCGAGGTGACCGGACAGGAACACCTCGAAGCGTTCGGCCCGGAAGCGGTGGATCAGATCGTGCCCGAACCACGACGACGATCGAAAGGCGGCGGTGAGAAGCAGTTTCGGGATCCGCCAGTCGGGGACGGATCCGGGCGCGGGCGCCAGTTTCAGCTTGCCGTTCGCCATATGTCGGTCAGCACCTCGGGGCACAGGCGTTGCTTGGGCAGGTAGGTCGCGCCGCACTCGGTCGCCGTGGCCGGGAGTTCGTCGGCGTCGTAGGTGGACATCAGCACGACGACGATGCGGGGATGGCGGGCGCGCAGCCGGCGGGCGGCTTCGATGCCGCCGATGCCGGGCATGTGGATGTCCATCAGGACCAGGTCGGCGTCGCCGTCGTCCAGGCGCTCCAGCGCGGATTCGCCCGTGGCGCTCTGGCCGGCGAGCACGAAGCCGTCGGTGGCCTCCAGCGTCGCTGCGCTGGCCCGGCGGAAGCTGGGCTGGTCATCGACGACCCAGACCCGAACCTGCTGGTTCACCACCGTCCCATCGTGGTCGCCGCTGGGCGGCCGCGCCAGGGTGTACACACCACTGTTGGCGGTCATGACGGCCCGCCGTCGAGGAACATCAGGACTGCCTTGACGCGCCGGTCCACCGAGTCGTCGACGGTCAGTTCCAGCTTGGCGAAGATCGAGTTGATGTGCTTCTCGACGGCGCGCTGGGACAACACGAGCCGCTGCGCGATGGTGCGGTTGCTGAAGCCGGTCGCCAATTCGCCGAGCACCTCCCGCTCACGGGCGGTCAGTCGGCTCAGCGCGGCGGCCTGCCGGAGCTGGGCGAGCAGGGCTTCGACGACGAGCGGGTCGAGCACGGTGCCGCCGGCGGCCACCTGGCGGACCGCCTCGCCGAGTTCGTCGAAGTGGGCGACCCGTTCCTTGAGCAGGTATCCGCGGCTGGCCGAGCCGCCGTCCAGCAACGCCGATGCGTAGGTGTGGTCAACGTACTGGGACAGCACGATCACGCCGACGTCCGGGTGTGCGGTGCGCAGCCAGTTGGCCAGGCGGATACCTTCGTCGGTGGATGTCGGGGGCATGCGCACGTCGGTGAGCAGCACAGTGGGCTGATGGGTGGCGACGAGTGCGGCGGCGGAGTCGTAGTCCTCGGCGACGCCGACGACGGTGGTATCGGGGTTCATCGACAGCGCACGGGCAACGCTGTCGCGCACCAACAGGCTATCTTCGGCGATGACGATCGAGATCTGATCACTCACCTGGGCGGCACCCCCTCCCCGCCGCCAGCCCCCACCGCGCAGCGATTCTCTGGTGATTATCCGCTGCGGGAAAGTATTCGGGGCGGTTAGCGCGGTTATCGCATACCGTGGTTGCGTGCCAGCGGACCCCGACCCAACCGAAGCCCTCGCGGCGATCCTGACCGAACACGGCCCCCTCCCCGAGGACGCGATAGCCCAGCGCCTGCGCGAGATGGGCGTCGCAAACCCGGACGATCTCCTCCCGCAGCTGCTGAACGAAATCGACTGTGCCGCTGTGGCATTGATCGACGACAGCTGGGTGTGGCTGCCTGCGCTGATCGCCAATCGGATCTTCACACACCGGCTCACAGCCCAGGAGCTGGCCCACGACGTCCTGATCGTGACCCCGGACCTCGGCGCGATCACGCACCTGTGCGAATTCGAGCAGTACGCGCGGCTGCCCGACGGTTCGCCGGTCAGCGTCGCGTTACCGGCGTTCGACGAGGATGTGCTCGACGAGCGGGGCGTTCCGCCGGAGATGGTCGACGACGGCGGGGCACTGCTTCTGCCGCCGGGCACGCTCGGTGACCTGGATGTCGTCGACGGCGATCTGGTGGGCCTGCGGTTGACGCCCGAGGGGCTCACCCTGGCGCGGGTCACTGCGGATCCGTCGCCGTCGGCAGGCGCCACGCTGGCGGCCACGCTGAACCCGGACGAGCCGGCGTCGTTCGACGCCGCGGTGTGGACGGCGTGCGTGGCGGACCCGACGCTGTTCACCGACCCCGCGCCGCCGTTGTCGGAGATCGCTGACGATCAGGGTCTGGCGCGCCGCGGAGATCTACTCGCACCCGCAGGTTTCGACGTCGACCGGTGGCGCTTCGATCTCGACTGCGAGGTGCTGCGCCGGCGGTACGACCTCGACGAGGGCGAGGCGCTCGCCATACGCATCCTAGTGTCGGTCTACGAGGACATGGCGGATCTGATCACGGCGTTTCCTTCGGACGAGGTCTCGGCAGAGGGCGGAGACGACGACACCCCTGCGCCGCCCCGCGATGAGTACCGGGAGCTGGTTGCGGAGTTCGGCGCCGACCTGGCCGATCCGCGACTCGCCGAGGTGCTGCTGGCCGAGACTCTGGGCCGCAACCCCGATGGCGCCGCGGCGCTGGGGTTGTTCGCCGAGACGCTGGAGTCCCAGGTGCCGCGGCGCGCGCGGGTGGCGTTTCGCTGGCTGCGGGCGGTGGCGCTGGAGCGCATCGGCGACATCGAGGCGGCCGAACGGGAGCTGCTGGCCGCCGAGTCGATGGACACCGAGTGGCCCCTACCGTTGTACGACCTGGCCCGGTTCGCCTCCGACCGCGGGGACGTCGAGCGTGGGTTGGCGTTGCTTCGCCGGGCAGGCGCCCCGCCGGGCGATCCGCTGATGGCGCTGCTGAGCAGCTACCAGGCCGAGGCACGCGCCGATCTGGGCCGCAACGAGCCGTGCTGGTGCGGGTCGGGCCGCAAGTACAAGAAGTGCCATCTCGGGAAGGAGCAGCCGTCGCTATCCGATCGGGTGGGTTGGCTGTACGCGAAGGCCGCGCAGCACGCGCTGATGGGCGGTTGGGGCGGGGTGGTCGCCGAATTGGGCTACGTACGCAACGAGTATCGCGATGCGTCCGACGAGACACCCGACCCGTTGCTGATCGACGCGGTGTTGTTCGAGGGCGGCGCGTTCGAGGAGTTCCTGGCCGTCCGTGGATCGCTGTTGCCCGAGGATGAGCGGCTGCTGGCCGGGCAATGGCTGCTGGTGGAGCGGTCGTTGTTCGAGGTCGAGGAGGTGCGCCCCGGCCACGGGGTGACGGTGCGCGACGTCCGCACCGGTGACATCCACGAGGTTCAGGAGCGCACCGCCAGCCGTCAACTCACAGTGGGACAACTGATCTGCACCCGGGTGCTGCCCGCCGGCGATGACACCGCACAGTTCTTCGGCGGGCTGGAACCCGTTGCGCTGCAACAGCGTGACGCGCTGCTTGCGATGCTCGACGAAGGACCCGACCCGGTGGACCTCGTCGCGTTTCTGAGTCGCCGGTTCGCTCCGCCGACGCTGACCAACACCGAGGGCGACCCGCTGACGATCTGCGAGGCCACTGTCCGCGTCAGCGATTCGGCGGCGATGGAGTCGGCGCTGGACGACGCCTACGACCGCGTCGAGGACGCTCAGCCCCCGCAGTGGTTCGAACACGTCACCACCAACGGCAGGACGCACATCCGCGCGACGTTGGTGCTCGACGGTGACACGCTGCAGGTGGAGACCAATAGCGAGGAACGGGTGGACCGGGTGCTGGCCGCCCTGCGACGAGTCGACCCGGCGATACGCATCCTTGAGGACACCCGCGAACCCGTAGAGGACCCGGGCACGATGGTTGCGGGCATGCCGGAAACTGCCAAGGGGGCGATCCATCCGGAAGACCCCCAGATCGCCGCGCTGCTCGACGCGATGATCCTGGACTACGAGGCCCAGTGGCTCGACGAACCCATCCCGGCGCTCGATGGGAACACCCCACGCCAGGCCGCTGACGACCCGACCCGCCGGCCCGACCTGATCCGGCTTCTGAACTCGTTCCCCACCGACGCGGGCCGGCACGCGATGAGCCCGGACCGGCTTCGGGCGGCGTTGGGGCTGCAGTAGGCCCCTCCGGTCCGCGGGATCGCCGTTTCACCTGCTCCGCGGGTGTTGTCGGACCTGCCCCATACAGTGCCGTCACCGCAATTCAGCTGGGGAGGAGACGGAGATGGCACCCAAGCCCGTGGCCACGGCCCGCCCGATCGACATCGGGCCGGCGCGGCCGCGCCCGATGACGTCGGTCGCGATCGCGCTCGCCCGGCGCGGCGAGTCTCTGTACCGGTACTCGGCGCGCTCGACCGGGCGCCGCTGGACCGGAACGGTGGACGCCGAGTCGGTCGACACCGCGGTGCTCGACGTCATTCGTCGTATCCGCGAGACCTCTGATGGGGAGCGGATCCGGTTCCTGGTGCAGGTGCCGCCGCGCAGCATGCTGTGGGCGCTGCGCGACGAGATCGCGCTGCTGATGCCCGGGGTGTGGATCGAGCGGCCGCGGTTGTCGGACGAGACGCTGGTGCGGCAGGCGTGCGCCGGGCTGCGGGAGGTTGAGCCGGTGCCGGCCGGTCCGGTGTGGGTCGCGACCGACGGCTCGGTGCGCGGCAAGATCACCGGCTACGGCTGGCTCGCGTCCACCGGCGAGTACGGGCTCCAGGGCTTCCGGCATTCGACCAAGCTGATCGGCCCGCAGGTGGTGCTGGTCGCCGAGCTGCGCGCCATCGGCGCGGCGGTGCAGAAGCTGCGGGGCCACGACATCACGGTGCTCAGCGACAGCCGGCTCGCGGTCGCGATGGTTCAGCAGTGGATGGCCGGTGATGACGTGCTGCCGGAGGGCTACGCCGTCTATCGGGAGAGCGGGAAGACGCCGGGACTGGTTCGCGCCCGGCAGATGATCTACGAGGAGCGTGACAAGATCACCCCGGTTTGGGTGAAGGGCCACCGCGGCGAGCCGCTCAACGAGGGCGCCGACGCTCTGGCCCGGTTGGCGTCGCGATATGCGTTGGGCGACAGCGACCTTGACGGCGTCGAGTACCACCGCCGCGCGCAGGACCTGGCTGAGACGTTCTCGCGGGAGTTCACCCGCGAGCGCACGGCGTAGCAGGTCGCGTTGTCAATCGACCGCCACTCAGCCCAGCGGTGTAGCATTCTGCTACGCGATGAAACAAATTGCTACAGCGGAGGGCTACATGTCCGACACCACTGATCGAGTGACCCGGGTCGCCGCGGATCTGATGGACAGCGCCGCCACCGAAGGTGCACGTCAGAGCAGATCGGCGAAACAGCAGCTGGACCACTGGGCGCGGGTAGGGCGAGCGGTTTCCAGTCAGCACAGCGTTGCCCGCCGCAGGGTGGAAGCCGCCCTTGCGGGCAACATTCATCTTCGGGAGCTCACCGATGAAGAAGGAGTCGTGTTCAACGCTGAGATCTCCGCGGCTGTCCAGGAACGCCTTGCGCGCGCCGACTACGGCGCAGTGCTGGCCGCGCGGGGAATCACCACGGTGGCGCTCGACGATGACGGCGAGATCGTGCAGTACGCGCCTGACGGCAGTTCGGTACGGCTGCACCGCGGGGCATGACACTTGTTGGTCAGTAAGGCGACGAATGCTTCACTTCGGTGAAGCGCCTCGACCTCGTCGTCGGATCCAACGGTGCCGGCAAATCGACGTTCATCGAGCTGACCCTCGCGCCGCTGCTGCCCCTCAGCATGTACGTGAACGCCGACGAGATCGCCAAGCGGCGCTGGCCCGAGGACCCTGCCGGACACAGCTACGAGGCGGCGCGGATTGCCGCGGACACTCGCGCACGGCTCATCGAACGTGGCGAGTCCTTTATCGCCGAGACAGTTTTCTCACACCCCTCAAAACTGGAACTGCTCGATGCCGCCCACGCGGCGGATTACACAGTGATCCTGCACGCGGTGCTGATCCCGGAAGATCTTGCCGTGCTCCGCGTCCGACACCGAGTCCAGGCCGGGGGTCACGACGTGCCCGAATCCAAAATCCGCCAGCGCTATCAACGGCTTTGGGACCTGGTCGCCACCGCCGCCAACCGCGCGGACGAAGCAACGTTCTACGACAACAGCACGACTCGCGGTCCGCGCATCGTCGCTCAGCTCGCCGCTGGAATCGCAGTGGGTTCAGCCACGTGGCCGTCGTGGACTCCGGCCCCACTCGCCCACCGCTGGGCAGGCAGGTGACGGGCCTGACCACGCAGATGGTCGTCAGAGCCCCTGGGCCTGAAGCGCCTTCATCAGCGACGGTCGGCGACCGTAGTCCTGGCGGATCTGCGCGATAAAAGCCACGAAATCCTCACCGCGCCCGCCACGTTCGTAGAGCTGCGCCATGGTCGCCAAAGTCGCGGCGATACCGGGATAGAGCCTGGTGTTGGCGTACCGAAGATCCTCCTCGAGTTGAGGCCGGTACAGGTCGGCAGCCGCTGCAGGCCTTGCCTCGGCGCCGCGATCGGCGAGCTCCTTCCATGCTCCGCCGGGCCCGTAGCGGTCGGCGGCCTCCCAGGCGGCGTCGACATCGCCTTCGCTCAACAACAGCTGCACCACGATCGCGCCGCCACCCGGACGGTCCGAGGCCAGCTGCCGCGCATGGTCGAACGCCCACTGGCGTTCAGTTTCGCCGCGGTCGATGCCTGCGGCGAAGCCGCACAGGGCCTGATACGAACGGATCGAGGGCTGCCTGACGAAGTCCGCGCGCAGGACAGCGATCGCGTCCTCGACGCGGCCGCGTTCTTGGTACGTCCTGGCGACCTCGGTGGGGCTCAGCCAGTACGCGTTGCTGCCGCCGTGCCCGCTGACGCGTCCGTCGGCGACGGCGCGGTCGATCCACGTCAGGGCTTCGTCGTCACGCCCGGCTGCGCGCAAACGGGCGATGATCGCCACGTACTGGGGATGGTCGCGCTCGTTCAGCAGCTGGATCGCCCGGTCGACGTCGCCGTCGTGGTCGGCGAGCTCCAGCAGCATCGTGTCGAGTTGAAGGCGTTTCCAGCGATCGCCTTCTGCGAGTTTGTGATCGAGTTCGGACACCGCTCGGCGGTAGGCAGCGAGCGCGTGGTCGTCGAACGCGTCGACGAAGTCCGCCAACGCCAGATCCGGCCATCCCGGCGACTCCGCACGGAAGTTCACCAGCCAGAGAGCGAGTTCGACAGGGTCGGGCGCACCTTGCCGACAGGCCCGCGCATACAGCTCGGCAGCCCGCTGGCATTCACCACCGATAACGCCTGATGAGTCGTCGGCTTGTTCGGTGATCGAGCGCAGCAGCGTCACCGCGGACAACAGAGCCGGCCGCACCATCTCGGCGGCACCATCGTTCACGTGATTTTCCAGCTCGTCGAGCACCTGCCCGGCCGTTTCGGCCACCACGAACGATTCCCGGTAATCGGTGAAGCCGTGGAGCTGCAGCGCGTTTCGCACATAGTTCTCGAACTCGGCTTTGACGGCGGTGTCGTCTCCGGACACCGACGTCGCACGTACCTCGAGCATGCGGCGCACTTCACCATCGCGCTCTGCGAGCATCAGGACGAGTTCGCGAAGCTCGTGCACATTCATAGCCTCCACGGCGGCCTGCACCCCCGATTCAGCCGTGCCGACGGGGCTGCCCTCATCGCGGTCGATCACCGCAAGCCCGACCGCGACCAGGTGCTTGCAGAAGTAGCCGTCGGCGTGATGGAGGCAGGTACACCAGCCGACGGGCAGTGGACCGGACCAGTCCAATTCCACGGTGTAGACCCTTTTGGCCTGGACCGACGCCTGGGCCTTGTCGGCCGCGACTCGCAGACCTCGGACGTAGCGGACGTAGTCTTGGCCTCGGGCGAAGACCCGGTCTCCGGCCACGTTCAGCAGCATCGTCTCCGATAACGCCATACCGGCATAGTGCTCGATCAGCACGGGCACCCGCCACCGCCGTCGCTCTTTACAGTGATCAGGATGAAGTCCGTGCGTCTTGATATGGGGATCCGATGACCGACCGCTCGCACCTGCGGCTGGTGACCGACCTGGAGTCGCGGCCCGATCTGCGGCACCCGCGGCGACGTGATGTCGTCGTCTACCGGGTCAGGGTGGACCTCGACGGCGCCGATCCACCGATCTGGCGACGGATCGATCTGCGCTCGGACCTGATGCTGGATTTCGTGCACCAGGTCTTGCAGGTGGCGTTCGACTGGACCGATTCGCATCTGCACCGGTTCTCACTCGGAGGCGGCCCTTTCGACCGTGACAGTCAACTGTTCCTGTGTTCGTACGACGTCGAGGAGGCCGATGTCGAGGACGACGGCGTTCCGGACACCGAAACGCGCCTTGACGAGACCCTGACCGAACCCGGCGATGTCCTGCATTACCTGTACGACTACGGCGACAACTGGGAGCTGACGCTCCGCCTGGAGCAGATTCTGCCTAACGAGAGTAGCGGTGCTGCAGCGGTGATCGTCGATGGTGAGCGTGCCGCACCGCCAGAGGACTGCGGCCATCTGGTGGACGCGAGCAGCTTGGCCGGAGTGCTGCCCGACCCCGCGCTCTTCGAGCCGGATCGGATCAACAAGGGATTGAGCGGCGCGTACTTCACGCTGCGCGAAGCGGGCGCCGACCCACGGCTGGTCGATCTGGTTCATCGACTCATCTACACCGCGCACGGCGACAGCCTGTCGGAGGCGGCGCTGACGCTCGCCGCGGAAACCGCGACGCCGGACGCAGACGACCTGACCAGAAGTCTGCGTGCATTCCAGTGGTTCCTGGACAGGGCGAACAATGGAGGCATCGCGTTGACGGCAGCAGGCTATATGAAGCCGGACGACGTGATCGAAGCATCGAAAGTCGTTCCGGTGATGGCGGGTTGGATCGGGACGAAGAACCGGGAGGCACACTGCTACCCGCTGTTGCGGTTCCGTGAGACGCTGCAGGACCTCGGATTGCTCCGCAAAGTGAAGGGTCAATTGCTGCTGACCAAGGCCGGTCAAACGGCTCAGGGCGATGCCAACGTGCTCTGGCAGCATCTGGCCAGCCGGCTGATCCCCAAACCCGCTGACAAGTTCGGCGTGCAGGCCACGCTGCTGATGCTCACCTACGCAGCGGCGTCCCCGAATGCGGACCTGGCCTTGCCCAGGATCGCTGCGACGCTGACCGACCTCGGGTGGCGTCACGCAGACGGGAGTCCCGTCACCGATTCCGCGCTGCGCCATCTCCTCGTGTACGAAGTCCTGACCAACGTCACCGAGCAGCGGGTCACCTGGCGTCGGCGGAACGTGATCAGTCCGGTGGCGGCCGCGCTGGCGCGCCGGGCGCTCGGCGTTTGAGGACGGGCGGGCTGGGCCAGCGATTCGGCGGGAACTGGATTGGTGAGCATGCTGGCCGCCTTCCTGGCTATATGGTGGGCTGCTTCGCGCGGAATCCCTCACCAAATTTCGCATCACCTTCGCAGACTCCGAAAGACGCCGCGGATCCGAGAGGTCACTAGGTGACCGAGCACAGTTGTTGCTCAACCCAATTCCAGTCGATCCGCTCCTGTTCAAGGCGAACCCGGTCACCCAACGCCGCCTCGACCAAATCCGTATAGAGGCCGAATTCGTCGACCGTCAGGCGGGTCAGCGCCGACCGCGCCGGGCGGTCTTCGGTCACCCACCGGTCGCGGTGCGTCAGC
This sequence comes from Mycobacterium sp. SMC-8, assembly GCF_025263565.1. NCBI lineage: Bacteria > Bacillati > Actinomycetota > Actinomycetes > Mycobacteriales > Mycobacteriaceae > Mycobacterium > Mycobacterium sp. SMC-8. The sequence goes on along the minus strand of NZ_CP079865.1, from coordinate 2,553,325 downwards.
AAGGTCTCCCGGTCCATCAACACTGAACGGGTGTCCGGCAACCACGCCCGCAACCGGTCCAGGATCGCGAACCCGTGTGTGTCGATATCTCCCCAGTACACTACGTCAGCACCGCCCAGCCAGGGCAGTCGGCCTACGTTGTCGACGTCGAACCCTCTGCCCCACAGTACTATTCCATCCTTTGGGACTTTCACGCTCAGATAGCTGATCTCGTTCTCGACGATGATCGCCACCCGTGGTTGTACCGCAAGTTGGGCGAGCTCGTGAGTACGGACTGCGAGTTCGGTCAGCGCCGCGGGCAGACCCAACGAGGGAGACGGCCGCAGCCGGACCAGAGCAGGTTTGAGCCGCAGCCCGAGTTCGCTGATGAACCCCGACGAGGACGGTGCGACCCCCAGCATGGCCGCCAACTCCGGTCGGTGCCGCTCCACGAACTTCGTATCCACGCCCGGCGCGCTGATCTCACGGAGGTAGTGTCGGGACTGGCGGTGCGCGTCGAGCCATTCGTAGGCTGCTATCAGCTGGAGCATCTGCGGCGTCAACGCCAAAGCACGGTGCGGATTCTCAGTGATCCATTCCCGCACCCGGGGTTGCCGGCCTGACAACTCCAGGAGGTCGTCGAAACGACGCACTGTGCCGGTGACGCCGAGCAGCGTCCACACCTGTTCGCGTCGACGTAGCACCGCTCGGGCGGGTAGTTCGTTTCGGCCGATCTTTCTGCCGCCGACCGATTTCCACTCCAGCTCATAGCAGCTGTCGTCGCGCCGCCCGGCATCCAATGCGGCCACCCACTCTCGCACAGCGGCAATGTCATCGCCGATCGAGGCTGGTGTGGGGCCACGCAGCGGGAACTCGACCGGATCAAACGGTTCGGCCTTGGCGTGACCCGCGAGCAGCGAACCATCGTCCCATCGCCGCCTCAGCCTGGCGACGATATCCTCAACCGTGGTCCATGCGCGCGAATTCACCGTCGTGGCCGGTCTCGTCTGTCCCGGTATTCCTCGATGGTCATCGTCTGCAATCGTGAATAGGTTCCGGTCGGATTGTCGACGATGCCAATTGCTTTCACATAGGGCTCGATGACGTGCACCTTCTGCAAGGGTGTCACGATCAGCAGCTGCAGGCCTAGTGTCGCAAACAGATCGAGGGCATATCGTGTGGATACATCGGAACCCCTGCCGAAAGCCTCGTCGATGACAGCGAACCGGAAGTCACGTGACTGCTCGACGCCCCACTCCAGACCGAACTGGTAGGCCAGCGACGCCGCGAGAATGGTGTAGGCCAATTTCTCCTTCTGCCCACCGGACTTACCGTCGGAGTCGCTGTAGTGCTCCCACTCGAGATCGGTTTCGACATCACGCTCGGAGGCCGAGAACACAAACCAGTTACGCACATCGGTAACGCGACGGGTCCAGTTCTTGTCCGATTCGGCGTAACCGTCGCGACCCCGGAAGCGCTCGATAATTCGCTTCACGTCCAGAAAGCGCTGCTCGGAGTATTGGTCACCGTCGACGGTCAGCGTGTCGTTGGTGAGATTGCGGAGATCGGAACGAAACTGCGCGACGTCCTGATTGCTGGTCGGTTCCTTTTCCAGCTTGATGTATCGGCCCGGGTTGTAGGGCACTGCGCCCAGGGCGTCGTTGATTCGGTCGACACGCTCGTCGATGGCCGACGCCTGCCGACCCAACCAGTTGTTGAATCCCGCCAACTCTTGAATGGCATTCTTGTTGAGCTGTTCTTTGAACTCGCTCTCGAACCGGGGCAGGTCGTCGGTGGCGACCCGCTCCCGGAAGGCCAGGAAGTCTGCTCGGGATTCGACATTGACGTCCATGTCCGCCCGCAGCTCTTGCCATCGGTTCAGGACTGCCGTCATGTGCTGTGTCAGATTCAATGCGTGCCCGTTGAGCTGACCGGACAACCGCTCGATGCGCCGGTGCAGGTCATCGGACAATGCCGCCTCGGAGTCGGCGCAGTCCGCCGCACGGGCGGGCGGGCTATCCGCCAGTCGCGCGGTCAGGGCCGGGTACGACGCACGGGCCTTCTCCCGTTGATCCGGTGCATGCGCAGCGACGAACTCGTCGTCGCGGCTTCGCTCCTGCTTGGCCTGATTCATTCTCGATTGCGCGGTCGCCAACATGCCGGTGAGCTTCTTGATCAGATCCGTTACTGTGACCGCGTTCTCGGCGTTGCGCTCCAGCGCCTGCGTGATCTCCGCCAGCCGATTCGACCCGGCCTGAAGCCGAACCCTCTCGGCGTCATGCGCTTTCGCACGCGACTCGGCCTCGTCGGCGTCGAGATCTGCCCAGGAGCGGAACCCCTCGACACTCCGGAACGCATCCAGTCGACACTGCAGGGCGTCGCGTTCTTTTACCAGCCGCGCGGCTTGTGCCGCGGCCTCGTCACGTTGGCTTTCCAGCTCGGCCAGTTCCGCGCGCATCGCGGCGATCTTGCGTTCGTTGACCCAGCCCAGTACCCACCGTCTGGGGTCGTCGACCCGGTGCCGGTCGTCCTTCTCGTGCCGGTCCCCCGAGCGCACCTGACCCTCTCGGGTGACGGCACGACGCTCGGTGCGGAACTCGTCAAGTGTTGCTGCGCAGCGGAAGTCGGCGCGCTTCATCAGCTCGGCGCGCAGGTATTCCTCGAACTGCCCGTCTCGGACTTCGATGCAGTCGGCCAGCAACAAGCCGTCGTGTGCCGTCGGCTGCAGTCGTACCCGATGTTGGGGGACGCGTTCGTAGACCAGTTTGGCGCCGCGGCCGCCGACGGTGAGCCTGCGCCCGTTCACCCATGCGGTGACGGCGTCGTAGTGCCGCTGCGGCACCAGCAAGGACAGCGCGAACCCCCGCAGCACACGTTCTGCGGCGCCCCGCCACTGCGCGTGCTCGTCATGGACATCGAGCAACTCGCCGGCATATGGCAGGTCGTCCGGCGTCAACCCCAGCGCCGCGCACAACTCGGCCCGCACCACCACCTGCTCCTGTGGCAGGTTGTCGGTACGCTGCTCCAGGCTCGCGACCTCCTCGGCGATCACATCGCACCTGCGTTGGTGCTCCCGCTCGCGACCGATCGCGTCAACGGTCGCGGTGTCGAGGTCGCGTTTCTCACCGGTCAGCCGGGGGCGTTCGCCGGCGACCACGGCGCCGAGCGCGGCGAAGGCGTCACCGTCGGCGACGGGCTCCAGTCCGGCCTCTGCCACTGCGGCGTCGAACAAAGCCTTTGTCTGGCTTCGCGTTTTCGCCTGCTCGCGGGCGTCAGCGGCAAGTCGCTCCAGCTCGCCGATGCGGTCACCGCCCGCTTTGGCGCGCTCTTCGATCAGCGAGTCGCGCTCGCGGCCGAGCCTGCGCTGTTCGGCTTCGGCGGTGTCCAGTTGCGTCAGCAACGCCGCTCCGTCGGCTTCCAGCCGCGCGATCTCGTCGGTGAGCAACCCTGAGCGCAGCTCGGCGATGAACAGCCGGACCGCCGCGCGCTCGAGCTCCAAACCCGCACGTTCGGCTAGTGCCGCGTCGTATTTCGCTGCGGTGTCCACGATCGGTTGCAGCGCTTCGAGTTGCTCGCGGGCGCGTTTGACGGCGTCGTGCGCTTTGGTCAAATCTTCGAAATGTCCGATGATCTCGCGGACGCGTTCGGTCGAGTCGCTGGGTTCGAGCATGTGATCACGGACGAAATCGTTGAGATTCCCGACCGACTTCATCGATACCGTCTGGTGGAACAGTTCGAGGGCCTGCTCCGAGCGGATACCGAGCAGGCGGCGCAACGAGGTGGAGTACTTCGGGAACTCATCGAAGATCTCGGCCCCGGCGCCACGCAGCCGTCTGCGCAGTTCGCGCAGATCGGTGCCGAAGTCGGCGAAGTCGGTCGCGATGGACAGCTCCTTGGTGGCGGTCACGAAGAACCGGTAGGGCTGCCCGGTGCTCTCGCGCTGCTGGAACACCTGAGCCAGGGTGACCGTCTCGTCGTGACCGTGGTTGCGGAACACACCGAGAATCACCGAGTAGGTGCGCTTGTTCTCTCGTAGGCCTTTCGGACGGGATCTACCGGTTGATTCGTTGCGCTCGGATTTGTAGTGGCCCTCGACATAGGAGCGCAGCGTGCGCTCCTTGGCGTCGGCGCCGGCGGCCTTGTTGTAGGCGGCCTTGTGCGCGGGCACCAGCAATGTGGTGAGCGCGTCGACGATTGTCGATTTCCCTGATCCGATGTCGCCGGTCAGCAGCGCGGTGTCGGTGCCGGGGGTGAACCGCCAGGAATGGTCGTCAAACGTTCCCCAGTTGTAGACCTCGGCGTACTGGAGTCGGTACCCGGCCCCGGGTTGGGTTGCATCGCAGCGTGATTCAGTCATCGACGGTGGCCGCTCCGGCGTACTCGCGAAGTTTGGCGGCGAAATCATTGAGAGTCTGGGCGTCGACGTAGGCCTTGAGTATGCGTCGTACCTCCCAGTGATCGCGCTGACCACGAAGCTGACGCAGGAAACCGAGTTCGGCCGCCTTCTTGATGGTGGTCTCGGCCTGGTCGACGACGCGCGCGTCGTTGGTGGAGTCGGCCTGGAACAGCCGCAGCATCTCGACGATCTGCTCGGTGCTCAACACCAAGCGGCCCTCCCCGCCGCCGGTCTCGAACTCGACGAGCCGTTTGCGCAACAACACCAGCAGCAGACTGACGTTGTAGGTCAGGGCACGTCTGCGCACCAGTCGCGGCAACGCCTCCTCGCCGTCCTCCTCCGGACGTGAGCGCAGGTAGGCGTAGCCCTCGGTGTCGTCGATCACGACATCGACGCCGATGGTCGAGAAGTGGTCGCGGACACCGGCGCCCAGCCGTTCCAGCGTCAGCCAGGTGTCCTCATCGGAGGTGCGGTAGACGACGCCCTGCATGAGTCGGATGATGGCCGCGGCGACGGCACGTTCGTTGCTCATGGTTGTTGGCCCCCGTGCCGGCGCACCGTCACCTTCGGTAGCCGGGCGCGCTTGGTGACGTCGGGATGGGCCGGGTCGGGATAGTCCAGCACGGTCTCATCGGTGTCGTCCATGTCGACGCTGACGTCGTCGTCATTGAGGGCCAGATAGCCGACGATCTCCGCGGCGCCCTGCTCGATGGGATGCACCGCGATGACGTCGGACAGCAGCGCCGACGAGTTCTCCGGCAGGACGGCGCGGATGGTCTCGGCCAGCCGGACCTGGTCGACATAGGTCTGGGTGAACAGCAGGTCGGCGTCGACATTTTCGGTGCCGTCGGCGATACGGCTCTCGACGGCCACCGCGACCGGCGTTTGATAGAGCGGGCGCTCGAACGGCAGGGCGATGTCGATGCCCGGTTCATCGACCTCCAGCCCGAACGACGGCGGGGTGTCGCGGACGTCGAGGGCGGCGGCCTCGACGGCCCTCACCAGATCCAACACCCGCCGATTCTCCAGCCACACCTGGTCGTCGAGGAACCGGCGAAGCTGTTCGGAGATCTGGCGAACGGTGCGCTGGGCGCGGTCGGCAGCCTCGGACCAGTCGTGGTGGATACCCCTGATCCGCTCGTCGGCGTCGACGCTGTCCAGGGCGGTCACCTTGGCGAGCAGGTCGGCAAGCTCGGTTTGGCGCTGCTCGGAGAGCAGGAAGTCGAAGAAGGCCTGAAAGCTGCGCCCCTGGTCAGAGCCGGCAATCTCGGAGCGACTGCCGATCAGCTCGGCCAGCAGTTCCCCTTTGGATCCATCCCAGGCGGCGATCTTCTCCCGAGCGGCCCGGTCCAGCAGGCGGAAGTTCTCCTCGACCTCACGGAAATCGGACAACAACTCGCGCGCGGTGGTGGACAGCTGTTGGTAGCGGTCGCGGATTCCGGTGGCGTCCAAGATGGCGACGTGCCCTGCTTCCACCGCCGCGATCTCGGCGTCGAGTTCATCGCGGCGACGGCGCAGATCGGCAAGCCGGACTTCGGGCTCCGTCTCGGTGCCCTGCACAATCTGGCGCAGCAGTGCGATCACCGTGTGCAGCCGGGATTCGGTGCCCACGAAGGACCTGCCCTGCAGGCTGTGCACCCAGGCGTAGGCCTTCTCGAATGCCGGGGTGGCTTCGTAGTGGACCTCATCGTCGCCGGGCGGGTAGAACCTCCTGAGGTATCCGGCGTCGGTCGCGGCCCAGTCCTCCAGATACGCACGCGGCTGCTTCGGGTACCGCACCTCGTCGGCGTTCAGGGCGTAGAGGTGGTCGTCCAGGGCGTCGGCGAGCACACTGGCCGAGCATGCGCCGCGGTTGGCTTCGACGAAGAACTGGCCGAGGAAGGACAGGACCAGCGCGGCATTGCCCGCGCGCAACAGCCGCCAGGCGGGGTGTCGCTCGCGCAGCGTGGTGAGGGCCGAGTAGTCCACGACCTTGAGACTAGGTAGGCGCGGCGACAAGTTCCTACTGCGGATCGCCGGTTAACGCGTCAGAAGGTGCACCGCCCCGACCGGCCGCGGCGTACGGTGTCAGCGATATCGGGAGGTCAGGCGCATGGCAGATGTGTTGATCAGGGGTTTGTCAGACGCGGCCGTGGCACATATCGATGCCGCGGCCGCGGCACAAGGGCTGTCGCGGCAGGAGTATCTCAGGCGACGCTTCGAGGCCGAGCGCACTCATGGCGAGTCTCGCGGTCGGTTGACGATCGAGGATCTGCGCCGGGCGGCGGCAGCAGCTTCCGACCTTGATGACCCAGAGGTGATGGACCGCGCGTGGCGCTGAGATCGTGGCTGATCGACAAGTCGGCGCACACGCGACTCGCGGACTCACCCGACGTCGATAACTGAATGCAACGCATCGAACGCGGGCTGGTCCACATCAGCACGGTGACGTTCCTCGAGATCGGCTATTCGTTTCGCACAGCGGCGGAGGCGCACTTCGAAGTTGTCTCGCCGCCCTTGGCACTTATGCCCGTCGAGTACATGACGCCGGCCATCGAAGATCGCGTCCGTGAAGTACAGCTCATCCTCGCCGACCGCGGTTTGCACCGCGCGCCATCGATTCCCGACTTGCTCATCGCCGCCACGGCCGAAGTCGCCGGATTGACGGTTCTCGGCCTCGACAAGGATTTCAGCCTGATCGCACAGACTTCGGGTCAACCAGTAGAGGCGCTGCGGATTGCGTGACACCGCCCTACGGACGTCGCGGTCGTGCACCCGACCACGCGTCTCTCAGCGTCCCGTCACAGACACCAGCCGGTGAAGCGCCGCCCCGCTCGCAGAGCGCGTGCTCGCGACTCAAAGGAACGAGGAGCGCCCCACGTCACGTAGTGGCGCGCCGGAAGCGGTTCACGTACGCCGGCCAGTCCCAGGTTCTGAGGAACTCGGCAGCCGCCGCGTAGCCCTTGTCGTAGAGCGCGTCAGCCTCGGCGCGGGTGATGCCGAAGTCGAGGACGCCGACGTCGGTCGAGTCCACCTCGATGGCGCGCACCTTGACCCACGGTTGGTCGAGGTAGGCCTGGTCGTGGCCGACCAGCATGGTGGTGAGCAGACTTTCCAGGAACGTCGGCCCGTCCCACGGCAGCCGCAGGCCGGGAATGAGCTGTTCGGCGGTCGCGGCAGGCAGGTAGGGCAACACCGTCACCCCGAACGTCGGCCAGCGAGGCTCCGCGCCGTCGAGGCGGTCGAGCGAGTCGATCGGGAAATTCGACAGCACCCCGCCGTCGACCAGCGTGCAGCGTTGGCCGGCAGCGTCTTTCAGCGTGACCGGCCGGAACAGAAACGGTATCGACATCGAGGCCCGGACCGCGTCGGCGACGGACTGCTCGTCGGGGTCGAGGCCGTAGAGGCGCTCGTAGTCCCACGGCAGCCGCACCAGCTGACCGTTGGTCAGGTCGGCCACGGTGACCACCAGCCGGTACCGGCGCTCCGGCAACAGGCTGTCGTCGTCGATCGCCAGGTCACCGAAAGTGCTGACACCCAGGTTCTTCAGCTCACCGCGGATCCATTGGTGCGCGAAGTCGCCGCGGTAGATGCCCGGTCCCCCGCACCAGACCCCAGGTCGTACCGACCAGCGGGATGCGCTCGATCGGGCCGCTGTCGCTGAACCTGCGGTAGGGCACGTCCACCGCGAGGTCACGCAGCTGGTCGGCGGTGATCCCGCCGGCCTGGGTCGCCGCGGCCACCACCGAGCCGACCAGCGAGCCGGCCGAGGTTCCCGAGATGCGCTGGAGCGCATAGCCTGCGTCGCGCAGCGCACCGACCGCCCCGACCAGTCCGATCCCCTTGACCCCGCCGCCGGACAGCACGAGATCCGCGCGGTGCGAATTCCGCTTCGCAGTCATGACTCCAGGCTGACACGCGCCGCGTTCCGACCGCAGCCGCTACGGCGAATTCACCGAAATGTGGGATTGATCAAACCTGACCGCCGTCCGGGTCGATCGACGCCTCAGCGCACCGGCGGTTCACGCAGATCTTCTGTCACCATCCCTCCACGCGAGGGCAGCGATGGTCTGTGCGGTCAAGCGCTCGCGGATTCCACTTCGCTCGTGCGCAAACGGGATGAAAGCCCGCAGCAGGTCGGGCACATCCAGGAGCACCTTCAGCGCGTGCCTACTCTCCAACAGCGGTGATCCGAGAACCTGTTCCACGCGCGCCGCGCTCCAGCGGAAAGGGTCTGCCGTCCCCGATTCCATGAGTTCGCGTAGGAGGTCCCGGTGGTCGTGACTGTTGTAGACGGCTCCGGCCTCGGACGCAAAGAACTCATCGAGCAGCGCCTCGGTCGCGGCGTGATCCCAACTCGGTGGCCGATACATATCGCCGCCGTCGGGCAGTCGACTGACCAACCACTTCACCAACGGCCGGCAATCGGGCCATGACGCGGTCTCCCGAAAGAAGAATGGCCGCCTCAACCCATAGTCGATCCAGACCCGTGCATCGGCGAGGGTCATGTCGGAGGGTGAGACGTCAGGACCGGATAGCTCGGCCACGACATCGTCGAGCTTCGCGACACAAACTGCAGCATCGGCAATCTCATAGTCGTCGAGGTGATCGATCCAAACCCCACACGTTGCTTCCTGACCGTCGACGAGTCGGGCCCCGAGCAGGATCTGGTCGAAGTCTCCGAGGACGTGCGTGAGGCGCACGGCGCGGTACACGTCGACGTCGCGCAGTGCGGCCACCCACGGCACCAACGGACCGCTGTAGGCGTCCAACGCTTCCCGGAAGCGCAACTGCTGTTCGCCGTCCAGCAGTTCGGCGAACAGCGCTACGGCGGACGCGGACTCTGGGGTGGGGTCGTCGACGAGGCTCTTGATGAGGTAGTCGAAGTCGAGTAGATCTTCCTGGTGGGAACGGAAGTTCGCCAACGGGTCGGGCTTCGCTGCCTCGACCTGCTTGCTGGCGTACACCAGAAAACTCCATGGGCTCAGATGTCTCGTCTGGTCCTGTTGCGGAGGGTCAGGAGGCGGTTCAGAGCCTGCGTCAGCGCGACGTTTCCGTGCCCGCTGTGCGTTCCGACGCGCCTGCTTGGCTTTGTGTCGTCTGTGTCTGTCAGTCATGGCGCGGACGCTACCTGGGAGCAGTGACATGTCGGACCGCCCAATTACCGTCCATCTCAACGTCTTGGGGAGGAGACGCAGATGGCACCTGAACCACCGGGGGACGTACCGGCGATGCTGAACGGCGAGATGTCGTCCGGCGTCACGCCGACGGCGGCTCCTCTGTTTGTGGCGACGGACGGCTCGGTGCGCAAGAGGATAATCGCCGGCTCCGCCTGGCTCGCATCGTCTGGCGAGTACGGACTGGACGCTGTTCGGCACTCGACAAAGATGCACGGCTCAGCGGTGGTGCTGGTGGCCGAGGTACGCGCGATCGGCGCTGCCGTGCGGAAACTGTGCGGTCGCGACATGACGATCTACAGCGACAATGCCGCCGCGGTGGAGCTCGTAAATCGGTGGATGGACGGTCACGACGTGCTGCCGAAGAGATATCCGGCCTATCGCGAAAGCGGCAAGACACCTGGACTCGTCCGCATTCGGCACACGATCTACGAGCATCGGGATCAGATCACGGTGCACTGGGTCAAGGGCCATTCAGGTGAGCCGCTCAACGAAGGTGCGCACCGCCTGGCACGGCTGGCCTCGCGCTTCAAACTCCGCGACGGCACGCTCAATCGTGACGAGTACCGCTGCCGCGCCGAGGATTTGGCTGACACGTATTCCCGCGAGTTCAACCGCCGACGCACCGGCGACGCTCAGCTCACCGGCGGTCAGGCCCCGCACACCACCTTGGGGATCGGGTCATAGCGCACGGTGTGGGATTCTCGGCGGGTATCTCCGGTGACGATGTCACGCAGGGTGCGGGTGTCGGTGATGGTGAATCCCGGTGCGCCGCTGCTGGCGCTGCACGACTCCCCTGCCGGGATCGTGATCGTCCTCGGGCTCGTCGGCGCCGAGCGCGGACTCTGCGCCGACGTCACCTCGTAGCGTTTGATCCCCACCAACTGGACGGTGATCGCCGACGACGTCCACGTGGTCTGGATCTGCACCGGCGTCGGTCCGTCGTTGCGGAACTTGACGTCGATGGCGTCGCCGAACACGGTGGCCTCCCGGCCCGCCGGATAGCGGCTGATGTAGTAGCTGTGCTCCTGATGCTCGACGAGTTCCATGCCCGCGAAGTACGCGGCGTTGAACAGCGTGGTGGCCACCTGGGACACGCCGCCGCCGACGCCGCTGTCCGGTCTGCCGTTCAGGATGATGCCGGCCTCGACGTAACCGTTGGCGGCAGTGCGCGGGTTGGTGGCGCCGTTGAGGCTGAACGTCTCCCCGGGGGCGACGACGATGCCGTCGATGGCGCCCGCGGCGCGTTTGATGTTCACGCCGGAGTCACCGGAGAACCCGGACGTCTGGAATTCGCCGATGACCTCGACGGGGCCGAGCGCGTCGAGGTCGGCGGTGGTGAACGTCGCCGGCTCGTCCACATAGACGGCCGCGACCTCGCGGTCGGTGGTGTCGGTCAACACGTCCATCAGGTCGGCGAGGGTGTCGTCGTAGTCGATGCGACGGCCATCCTGCGACGGCACCTTCGCCGGCGGGGACGCGGTGAAGTCGATGGTCGCGTCGCGCCGCGGGACCTCCGAGGCGGCTAGCTGGGGCCGCGCCGCGTCGGCGATGACGTTCTGGTCGACGGTGGCCACGATGTCGCCGTCGTCGACGTCGAAGGTCAGGGCCGTGGCGATGACGTTCTCGGAGATGACGGCGCGGGCGTCGTCCTCGCCGGTGATGACCAGCGGCCCGGACACCGCGGGCGCTGCGATGTCGGCGACGGCGGCCTCGACGTCCGACGCTGTTGTGCGGGGCTCCAATTCGACCATCGGCAGGTCGACGGTGCTGCCGGTGGCCCAGTCACGCTTGAGCACTTCGGTGGCAGCGTCCACGTCGAGACGGCGGCCGGCCTCCGGGTTGACGCCGACGGGCTCGCGGGCCGCGAACCGCACCGTGCCCTCAACTGGATCCTGGGCGACGCGGGCGGCCAGTCCGTCGATCGCGGCGGTGAGCGCCGCGTCATCGGCGGTGGAGACGACGCCGATCTCCCGGGTGGTGAAGAACGACGACAGCCGGGTGATCGGGTTCAGCGGCTGCGCGCCGGCCTGGTCGACGGTGGCGCGCCAGTCGACGGACAGGCCGGCCGCCGTCGGGTCAATCTCGCGGCGCTCGGGTCCGGCGGTGACGGGGACCGGTCGGGTGGTGCGTGGGGAGACTGCGGCACGCAGTTGCTCCTCGGCGTCGGTCAGCGTCATACCACCGATGGGCACCCTTGCAGCGGTGGTCCCTCGGACCACCCGGTCTTTGCTGTACAGCAGATCGCCGAGGTATGCGGCGGCCAGCAGCGCGAACGGGGCGACGATGAGGGTCAGCAGTAGCTGTCGACGGCGGGGCCTTGGGGGTTCGACGGGTGCGGTCGCGGCGATGACCTGTGGTTGCGCTCTGTCGGCCCGCATAGCTTTTCGATCCTTAACCCATCGCTCGCGCTGCTCTCGCACACGTCGGCACGCAGCGCACTGCCGCCAGCCTAGCGATTCGAATTGGGCGGTGCCTTGGCGCGACCGGGCGACAGGCGCTTTCCGGGGCACCGTTCGCGGCTTGCTGTCGTTTGCTGCCGTCGTGCGGAACCGCAGATGTCAGACCCCGCTTCTATCGTGATGACTCCACGATCCGGCCTGGGGAGGAGACGGAGATGGCATCGAAGGGGCGCTATTCGCAGCCGAGCGACGGCTCGGTGTTCTGCGCCATCCTGCTGCTGCTCCTCGCGGTCGGGTTCGTCATCAAGTACATCTGGTGGTTCGTCGGCGGCGCGGCGCTCGTGGGTGTGTTCGCCGGGATCTATTGGCTCGCGCAGAAGGCCGAAAAGGAACGCCGGCTGGAGGCGGACGAGGCGGCCGAGCGGGAGTTCGAGATGACTCGCCGCGCCGAGCGGCAGAAGCGGTGGACGCTGATCGGCGACAAGCGGGCCATCTACGGGGAGGACGGCGCCCAGGCCATGCGCAAGGTCACCGACGACCCGGACGTCGATGCTGAAGCTGAACCGGCGCAGGATGATTCGTCGGTCGCGCGGTTGGCTACCACACCGGCCGAGCTGGATGCGCTGGCGCGGGACAAACCGAAGGCTTGGGAGCAGGCGTTGTTCGTATCGGTCCTGGTGCAGCGGGCGGCGCCGCTGCAGTCACGGTTGCGGGACAGCGAACTCGGCTTCACGTCGCCCAGTTCGGGTGTCCGGCTGTCGCCGGGGCATTTGGCGTCCACGGTGGTGGGTCTCATCGACGAGATGATCAGGACCGCCGAACAGTTGCACGGGTTCATGTCGGCGCCGGCGTTCATGGCGGCGTTCACGGGCAAGGGTGATGAGGAGGCTGATCCGGAGGCGATCAAGCACATTGCGCATCGCACGATGGACTACCTGGAACGGTTCCTGGAGCTCTCGGAACGCTGCCGGGCGCTGCCGGTGCGATCCGAGCACGTCGACATCGTCGCCGATTGCGCGCGCATGCTTGACGATCCGTTGGCGAGCTATCGGGAGTTCATCGCGGACTTCGTCGACATCATCGAGGCGCTTCCGAGGGTGCTCAAGCACACCACCGGCCCGGTCGACATGGGTTCTCTCGGACTGTATTTGAAGATCGACGACAAGCGGCACTCGCACATTCTCAAGCGGCTCGACGCGATCACCAAGGCGTAGCCGCGATCGGCAAGTTCGACAGCACTCCCCCGTCGACCAGCGTGCAGCGTTGGCCGCGAGCGCCTTTCAGCGTGACCGGCCGGACCAGGAACGGTATCGACATCGAGACGCGGACCGCGTCGGCGACGGAGTGTTCGTCGGGGTCCAGCCCGTGAAGGGCGCCTGTAGTCCCGCGGCCGTACCAATTGGCTCGTGGTCAGGTTGGCCAGGGTGACGACAGGTTGGTAACGGCGCTCCGCGAGCAGGTTGTCGTCGTCGACGACCAGGTCACCGAACGTCGAGTTTGCCCATCTTGTGCCCCATCCTCGTCATAATGCGTTGGTGCAGGTGTACCTGGCCGGGGCGATAGCGAGGTCCGTCGGTGACCTCTGAGGCGGTGGACCCGCTGATGCTCGGCCAGCGGGTGGTCGCGATTCTTGAGACCGGCCTGCGGACGGCGACGTACAAGCTGGCGACGCTGATGGCCCTCATCGAGCACTGCATCGAGAACCTGCCCGAGAACCCTGACGACACACTTCGGGTGCCGATTCCCGCGCTGGCGCACCGGGTGTTGGAGACCTACTGGCGGCAAGTACGACCGTTCGACGGGCATGAGCTGCGGCAGTCGACACAACCGCGCGCACGGATACTGATCGCCACCAACGAGTTCCGCACCGCCTCCGGCCAGGCCGGCTCGGTGGAGATCGCGCAACTGCGGGCACCGGTCGCCTACCAGAAGGCAATCGACGAGATCGTGCTGTGCCTCGCGCAACAGCCGTTGCACCGCTTGCAAAGGCTGCCCGGCGCGACGGGCAGCGACCCGTTCCTCTACGACGACGGTTTTCTGCATGACCATGTGTCACGCTCAACGCTGCGCGCGCACGGTGACGCGATCGAACTCCGGCCCGGGGTCGCGGCCGGACTGGCACGCCTGGCCGGCCTGTTGAAGCCGGCCCTGGAGATCATGTGGGTCGAGGACGTGCGCCGGATGAACAGGTTTCTCGACGCGGAGGTCCCCGACGTCGCCGGTCACCTGTTCGGGCGCGAACGGACTGCCCTGGCGGCGGTGCGTGAACCGTTCAAGGAGGCATTCGGACCGCACTGCTTCTACTGCCACACCCATTTGCCCGCGAACAACCCCATCGACCACGTCCTGCCGTGGTCCCTTGTGGGTATTGATGGACTGTCGAATCTGGTGTTGTCGTGCGCGCGATGCAACGGCGACAAGAGCGGAGCCCTTCCCGCGGTCCGCTTGGTCGACCGCGTACTGCAGCGCGACCAGGAGGTTCTGGAGGACATCGCTACCACGTTGCAGTGGCCGACCCAGCACCAGCGCGTCATCGCCGCCGCTCGAGGCATCTACCGCGGCCAGCCTCCGGGCGTGCCGACGTGGGCGGGATACAAGCAGCGGGAGCGCTTGGACGTCAGCTTTCCGACGTGGTGGGCGTAGGCGGCACCGATCGGCGCGGCAGGCATCTCATCCCAGGACCAGCGCCACGCCTCCGGCCTGAAGTTCGTCGAACGAGTAGCTCAACTCGCCCCGCTTCCCCACCGCTGTTGGCCGTCGCTCAGGATGCAGACGATGGCGTCACTGTGGATGCAGACGTGATTTCGGGGGTCGGTCTGCATTGTGACGGGGTAATCGTCGCGGCGACGCGGTGGTCGTCATGGTGACGACTGTCGGCAGGCATGGTGATGACGCCCCCGGCGGCAGCGCGGGGACGTCGGAGGGTCAGCCGGGTGGCGCCAGAAGGCGGCCGCGGGTGTACATCCCGATCAGGGTCCACGGCGGCTCACCGAGGGCGTAGCGGCGGCGGTCCCAGTAGGCCGCTGCCGACAACAGCGACAGCGCGTGGTGCAACATGTTCCCTCGGTAGCGCAGCGCGGTGAACGTGTCGGGGTCCAGGGCGAGCAGCTGCTCGGTCCCGTCGCGTGCGAGACGGTCCAGGTGCTCTGGCGGTAGTCGGCGAAGCCAGCGGCGCACGGTGGACACCGGCCGCCCCATGGTCGCCGCGATACGCCGGTGTCCGAGTCCATTTGCTTTGTGCAGCAATGCTGTTCCAATCACTGCGGTGGTGTCGGCATGGCGTGGCTGCAGAGCGGCGGGCATCACGATATGCGTTGACGAGCAGGACCGGCATCGCGTGCGGCGGGGGCGCACCGTGATCGTGGTCCCGTCGTGATCGCGCACGGAGCGCCGCCTGCCGTAGCCCCAAGAAGTCAGCTGGCCGTCGCGGCACCGCGGGCAGCGGAGTTCGCCGGCGGCGAGCAGTTTCTCGGCCAGTTCGCCGGTGCGCGCGACGATCACCGCAGAGCCAGTCCATGATCCACCAGCCTTACCTATCACCCGGGAACCGGGATAGGGGTCAGTTCGTGTTGGGCGACCGCAGAATCGACGCGTCCGCCGTCACCGATTGTGACGATCTCGGGATTCGGCATCGCGCCGGAGCCGAAATGGACTCTGCGCGAGCAGACCAGCGCGGGGTCCGTTCGTGGGCACGCTGATGATGCAGACGACCGCCGTCCCCGACCCGGGATTTCGACAACTTCAATGACGATCACCCCCGCCGTGGTCGTCACACAGAGGGACGGTCAACACCCACCGCCACGACGTAGCGCTCCTGGCCTTCAGTCACGTCGAAGGTGAAGCCGAAGGTGCATCGGAACCGTCCGCCCTTGCCCTCCTCCAGGTACGTGGTCGTGAGGATCTCGCCCTTGCCGTTCTTCACCGTCACCGGGGTTCCGGGATTGACGTCGGAATACCCGCCCGCTCCGACGCACGACGAGCCGTCGACTTCAATCGCCGGGAAGTACGGGTTGGGGTCGTCGTCGTTGAGCGTGAAGCTGCCCGAGATCGTCGCGGTCTGCAGCACGTGGAAGCCGTCGACGAACTGTGGGCAGAAGTACTGCACCGCAACCTCGTCGGCCGGCATCCCCTGCTGCGGGCCGCCGTCCTCGAGGGTCCTGCACACCTGCTTGCCGTGCGCGACAGCGTTGGCGTCGGAATTGAACTCGCCCGAGAACCCGGACTGCTTGAGCGCCACCAGGTAGCGTTCGTCCACTGTCGTCCGGTCGCGGTGGAGGTAGGCATACGTTCCCACCCCGGCGCCGACCAGCACCAGCAGAGCCAGGACCGCCGCGGCGACGATCCACCACCGCCGTCCCGTTCGAGCTTCGACCGGTGTCGACATTGGTCCAGCGCTAGACATTTCGAGCCGATGCTTTCCCATCGGGTCCAACGCCTCGACGCCGCCGTCGCGGATCAGATCGGTGGGCTGTCCACCGACGAAGTAGCGGCCCTCGTGCCGACCGGTCGGATCCGGGTGCCAACCGGCACCCACACCCGCTCCGCCGGACACGACGTAAGCCGACTCGTGCCAGGTGCCGCCCACGTTGACCGCTCCGCACGCGGTGCACCGCATCGTGTCGGTGAGCTCGCCACCGCAGAACACACAGAAGCCCATCCCCGACCTACTTCCGATACACCGTGGTGCCGTCGACACCGAACAGCGAGCTCACGAACTTGGCAAAACAGTCGTCGGCGCCTAGTGTCCTGAGTCATTAATTCGGCGGCAGTAGTTGGCGACGGATTCGAGGATTTGGTCGGCGGTCTTGGTCCAAACGTAGGGCCGTGGGTTGTCGTTCCAGGTGTCGATCCATGCGCGAATGTCGGCGTTGAGTTGGCGTACTGAGGTGTGGGTGCCGCGGCGCAGTTTTTTGGTGGTGAGTTCGGCGAACCAGCGTTCGACGAGATTAAGCCACGACGAGCTGGTCGGGGTGAAGTGCAGGACGAAGCGCGGATGGGCGATGAGCCAACGCTTGACCGCCGGCGTCTTGTGTGTGGAGGCGTTGTCGAGCACGACGTGGCAGTCCAGATCGGCGGGCACTGCGGCATCGATCTTCTTCAAGAACGCCAGGAACTCCTGGGAACGGTGCCGTGCGTGCAACGATCCGATCACCGTGCCGGTGGCCAGATCCAGAGCGGCATACAGACTGGACGTGCCGTGGCGGACGTAGTCATGGGTGGCCCGCGCCGGGGTGCCCGGCAGCATCGGGAACACCGGCGCAGTGCGATTGAGCGCCTGGATTTGGGTCTTCTCATCGACACAGAGCACCATGGCCCGCTCCGGCGGATCCAGGTACAGACCCACGATGTCGCGGACCTTCGCCACGAACAATGGATCCCTCGATAATTTCCACGAATCCTGTTTGTGTGGCGCCAATCCGAACGCTCGCCACACCCGGGACACCATCGATTGCGACAGACCCAGATGCTCGGCCATCGACCGCGTCGACCAGTGAGTGGCATCCGGCGGGGAGGTCTCCAACGTCGCGGTGATCAACGCTTCGATCTGCCCGTCACCCACGACACGAGGACGGCCCGGTCGCGGCTCGTCAAGCAGTCCATCACAACGCTTCTCAGCGAAGCGGTTGCGCCACTTGCGGATCGTGCCCCGATGCAGTTCAAGCCGATCAGCAACTTCGGCGTTGCCGCCGCCATCAGCACACGCCAACACGATGCGGGCCCGAAGGGCCAACCCAGCAGCACTGTTGCGCCGCCGAACCCAGCCCTCCAATTCAGCGCGTTCTGATCCACCCCGGCATGTCGGGAGGTTCTCTTATCTGAGTGCCTCCTCGGTATGAGGGTGCCGTTGGCGATGGTAATAGAGGGCTTCGGCCCGGTCCGGAGTCAGGTCCTGGCAGTAGCCATTCGGTCGCTGCCGGTTGTAGAAAGCCACCCATTCGGCGGTTGCCAGCGAGAGGTCGGCGGCACCGGGATACGGCGGCTGGTGGTCGATGAGTTCGGTCTTGTAGCTGCTGTTCACCGATTCGGCCAAGGCGTTGTCGAAGCTATCGCCCACCGATCCGACTGAGGGCAGGATCCCTTCAGCGGCCAAGTGTTCAGTGAACGCTACCGCCGTATATTGAGAGCCCGCATCGCTGTGATGGATCAGATCATCCAAAAATGTTGCACCAGAACGCTTCCTGGTATCTATGGCGTGGTTGATCGCATCGGTCACCAGCTTCTGGGTCATCTCGGTGGCCACCTTCCAGCCTACGATCTTGCGGGCGTAGACGTCGGTCACGAACGCTGTGTAGGCCCAGCCGGCACGGGTCCGGCAGTACGTGAAATCGGCCACCCACAAACGGTCCGGCGCGCCGGCGACGAAATGCCGCGCGACCCGATCCGGAGCTCGCGTTGCTGCCGGATCAGCAATGGTGGTGCGCACCCGGCGGCGCTTGCACGCACCCCGCCAACCCATCTCCCGCATGACCCGCTCCACAACACACCGTGAGACATCGAGTCCGTTGGTACGCAACACAATCCACGTCTTACGGGCACCCAGAACCGCGAACAGCTTGTTGGATCGGCGCAGCCGCCAGATGGCGTCGATCACCTGCGCATCAGTCCAGTCCGCCTTCGAGGGGCCACGGCGGGCG
Organism: Mycobacterium sp. SMC-8; assembly: GCF_025263565.1. NCBI lineage: Bacteria > Bacillati > Actinomycetota > Actinomycetes > Mycobacteriales > Mycobacteriaceae > Mycobacterium > Mycobacterium sp. SMC-8. The sequence goes on along the minus strand of NZ_CP079865.1, from coordinate 2,534,757 downwards.
CGGTGGGCGTAATACGTCGACGGGGCGATCACGACGCCGAACTCCGAGAGCACGGCGCACATCGACTCGACACCCCACTTGAGACCATCAGCGCCCACACGCATGTGCTGGTGGGCGCTGATGAACTCCACGACTACTGAGACGGCCGGTCGAGCTCGGCAGCGAAGAAAACCGACGCCGCCTTCAAAATCGCGTTGGCCCGCTTGAGTTCGGCGTTCTCCCGGCGCAGCTTGCGCAGGACCTCGGATTCCTCGCTGGTCTGCCCAGCCCGATCTCCGGCGTCGATCTCGGCCTGGCGGACCCATTTGCGCACCGTCTCGGCGGTACCGACGCCCAGCAGATCAGCAACCCGGCCCATCGCCTCCCACTCCGAGACCGTGTCGCTGCGCAGATCGGCCACCATCTGCACCGCTCGCGCCTTCAGCTCGTCTGGATACCGCTTCGATGACTTCGTTCCCACGTGCCCATCCTTCCCAACAGAAGAACTCTCCGGACACGCCGGGGCGGATCATTCATCCTCAGTCAACACGATCTCGACAGCATGCGGTGACGGCATCACCCATACTACCAAGAGCCCACGAATTAATGACTCAGAACACTAGGCCGTTCGCGTCACACCACGCGTTCGCCTCGGGCGGTGACAACTTCGGCGCCCCGACGACGGTCACCCAGAAGTCCGCGGAGCTGAAGGTCGTCCACTGCGCCGACGACACCAACAGCACTCCGCTGTACCTGTCTCTCAGCTCGAGGTGGTCGCGTAGCACGTCGGCGCTGGTGAGCGTCCTGCCATCAACGACCAATCCGGACTTCTTCGCGCTGATCTGCGGCACCCAGCGATTCGCGAGTGACCCGGACACGTACCCGTAGTCCGCGTCCCGAAGTTCCCGCAGCACAGCTTCGGCCACCCCGTCGATGCTGCCGTGCTCGGGTTCGGCGGCGGACTGGGCGACCAACCGGTCCGAACCCGACGACGCGGCCGTCCTTGCTTCGGCCTGCTCGCCGGGATGGAATACCAGTTGCGGAGCGCCGGTGAACATCGCGGTGGTCCGCCAGTATGTTCCCGCGGGGAACACCAGTGTGCGACGCGCCGTCTCACCCGGCTTCATCGTCAAAGGTGCGGCGGAGAAGTCGAAAACCCCTGCCGCGATGTCCCGTTGGCCGTCGGCGACGGTGATCCGCGCAGATGGCGAGGCCTCGGTATTGCCGCCGGCGCACTGCGACATGAACGCGGCGTCGACGGTCATCCCGTCGGCTGTCATGGCGACCGACTCGGCCTGCACCAGCGGTGCCATCGTGCAGGCCGGCACCATGCCCGCCGGGTTCGCCGTGCCGGCCGTGAAACCGTCTGCCTGCGGGGTGGTTTCGTCATCTGTGGATGACCGGGTGATCAGAAACCCGACCGCGGCGACGACCGCCACCAGGAGCACCGCGGCGATCGCAGCGCCGATGACCAGACTGCGGCGCCGCAGCGGGCGTTCGTCTTCGGCGACAGCATCGTCGTCGGGAAACGCCACGACGCCGATCGGCGATCCACACTGTCCGCAGAACTTGTAGTTCCCCGCGTTGAGGTGCCCGTGCGGGCAGGCCACCATCGGTGCGCCGTCATACCCACTACTCACTGTGCACCCCCACAATCTGTGCCGGGCGCCGGCCGCAGCCCCACCCGACCGGACACCCGCGACACCCCCAGTGCCTGCTCTCTGTTTGCCGTCAACGATCAACTGCAGTCGTTCCGATTCCTTATGCACGATGATGCGCTTGCACACCGACAAAGGGAATCGGGGATTCCCCTCTTCGTAGGAGCTACCCGACATCAATTGCCCGATTAGCCACAGCAGTCACATTCGTCACGCTCAACCCCCGTCAGCGCGACGATCGAAGCGACTCAGCTCAGGCTCCCCCGATTCCCCCGCGGCGCGGTCACCCGTGATCCCCCGCAATCACTGATGTCGCCGACAGATGCAGCAGCGTTACCGTCATTTCCGCAACCCTTGCTCGCGCAAAAGTTAGCCGAGCCAATGTTGCTTCGCGGTTGGGCGGCATCCCTCATCGGCGCTACGATGCCGGGCAGAGACAGGAGCCTGCGGTCGCGGGCCACAGCTGCTGTGTTTGCTGAAGCCCGGTTGGTGCTTCAGCGGCTCGATCCACCTAGTGTCCTGAGTCATTAATTCGGCGGCAGTAGTTGGCGACGGATTCGAGGATTTGGTCGGCGGTCTTGGTCCAAACGTAGGGCCGTGGGTTGTCGTTCCAGGTGTCGATCCATGCGCGAATGTCGGCGTTGAGTTGGCGTACTGAGGTGTGGGTGCCGCGGCGCAGTTTTTTGGTGGTGAGTTCGGCGAACCAGCGTTCGACGAGATTAAGCCACGACGAGCTGGTCGGGGTGAAGTGCAGGACGAAGCGCGGATGGGCGATGAGCCAACGCTTGACCGCCGGCGTCTTGTGTGTGGAGGCGTTGTCGAGCACGACGTGGCAGTCCAGATCGGCGGGCACTGCGGCATCGATCTTCTTCAAGAACGCCAGGAACTCCTGGGAACGGTGCCGTGCGTGCAACGATCCGATCACCGTGCCGGTGGCCAGATCCAGAGCGGCATACAGACTGGACGTGCCGTGGCGGACGTAGTCATGGGTGGCCCGCGCCGGGGTGCCCGGCAGCATCGGGAACACCGGCGCAGTGCGATTGAGCGCCTGGATTTGGGTCTTCTCATCGACACAGAGCACCATGGCCCGCTCCGGCGGATCCAGGTACAGACCCACGATGTCGCGGACCTTCGCCACGAACAATGGATCCCTCGATAATTTCCACGAATCCTGTTTGTGTGGCGCCAATCCGAACGCTCGCCACACCCGGGACACCATCGATTGCGACAGACCCAGATGCTCGGCCATCGACCGCGTCGACCAGTGAGTGGCATCCGGCGGGGAGGTCTCCAACGTCGCGGTGATCAACGCTTCGATCTGCCCGTCACCCACGACACGAGGACGGCCCGGTCGCGGCTCGTCAAGCAGTCCATCACAACGCTTCTCAGCGAAGCGGTTGCGCCACTTGCGGATCGTGCCCCGATGCAGTTCAAGCCGATCAGCAACTTCGGCGTTGCCGCCGCCATCAGCACACGCCAACACGATGCGGGCCCGAAGGGCCAACCCAGCAGCACTGTTGCGCCGCCGAACCCAGCCCTCCAATTCAGCGCGTTCATCCTCAGTCAACACGATCTCGACAGCATGCGGTGACGGCATCACCCATACTACCAAGAGCCCACGAATTAATGACTCAGAACACTAGGAATCGACATGACGACACTCACCAGGCTCACGATCGCAGGCATGGCCGCGGCGGCGACCGTCGGGCTGGCAGCACCCGCTGCCGCCGCACCACAGGACGCCGCGTTCCTCGACCGGCTGCAGAAGGTGGGCATCACCAGTTCCAACCCGTACGCGACCGTCCACAGCGCGTACGCCGTCTGCCGTCAGCTGGACCTCGGTACGCCGCATTCGCAGATCGTCGGCTTCGTGATGAGCGACAACCCAGACCTCGACTGGGACAGCGCCGCAGACTACGTCGTGCTCGCGAACATGACGTACTGCCCGCCGGTGTAACCGTCATATCGGAAGCGCCGCAGCCTAATTTGGCGGCGCGATCCCGACCTCTGCGAGCACTTCGGCCGTGTGTTCCCCCAATCGTGGCGCACCACCGCGCACCCGGCCGGGAGTGCGCGAAAAGCCGGTCGGCACACCGGAAAACCGTACCGGGCCGGATGTGGTCTGCACGGTCTCGAAGAAGCCGACCGCTTCCAGATGCGCGTCGGTGAACAGCTCGTCGGTGGTGCGCAGCGGGGACGCCGGTGGGGTTCCCCAGAAAAAGTGGACGCGGTTAGCTTGCTTCCAGGGTGACACTCATGGTGCGTTCGTAGCTAATTGGTGAGCGCTGACCGATCGCCGAGTGCCTACGTTGATGATTGTAGAATCGCATCCAATTGTCAACTGCTGCAATCAATTCGACTTTCGTCGCGAAAGTGTGCCGGTAGTAGAACTCATGCTTGAACGTCGACCACAGCGATTCGGCACCGGCGTTATCCCAGCAGATCCCAGTGGCACCCATCGAACGGCGCAAACCATGCTCGGCGGCGGCCTCAGCCATGCCGTGCGAGGTGAATTGGGTCCCGCGGTCTGAATGCAGTATGACGCCGTTGGCGTTGCCGCCGCGGGTGAACACTGCCCGATCCACGGCCGTGGTCACCAACTCGGTGCGCATGTGATCATCGACCGCCCAGCCCAGTGCCCGGCGGGAATGTTCGTCGCGGATCGCACACAGAAACATGTCGCCTTCACCGCAGCTCAGGTAGGTGATGTCGGTGGACCACACCGCGTCGATACGGCCCTGGTCAAAGCGGCGACCCACCAGATCCGGCGGGAACGACGCGCACGGATCAACGACCGTGGTGGTCTTGAAGGTGCGCGGACTGACGCCCTCGATCCCCAACTCCGCCATGATCTTGGCGACCGTGTTGTGCGAAACCTGGTCCCCGGCCTCATGCAGATCGGCGGTGATCCGCGGCGACCCGTAGGTGCCGTTGGAGTTCGTGTGATGGGTCAGAATCTTGACTTCCAGGTCCCGGCGACGCTGGACTGCCGGCGTGGGCTCGCTGGCCCGGAGACGGTCGCGATGCTTGTAGTAGCCCGAGGTGGACACACCCAGCAGCTGGGCCATCCTGACGACATCGTGGGAGGCGCACTCCGCGGCCATGAGCTCGAACCGGCTCACTTTAGATGCTTGCCCGCAAAGTACGCCGACGCTTTTTCCAGGAATGCGATGTCCTTGGACTGCTCGGCAACCTTGGCCCGTAGCCGTATCAATTCCGCCCGCTCATCCGGTGAAAGCTGCTGACTGTCACCAGGCTCCGGCACAGTACCGCCGACCGCAGCGGCCATCCGCCGCCGCTCATCAGCCACCCACTTGTGCAGCTGATTCTCATGCAAATCCAACTCACGGGCCACCTCAGCAACCCGCCGATTCCCATCGATCACCCGATGCGCGGCCTCCACCCGATACTCCGGGGTAAACGAACGCCGACGACCAGACATACGAACATCCTTCCACGGGACCACCGTCCCGCTATCTCAGATGTCCACTACTTCTGGGGAACCTCAAGTAGCACAGCCACATCACCAGATCCCTGCTTCCCTCCTCTGATCTTTCTTGCGCTACGCCACCGCCGCCCGCGCCCCCAGGTACACCTCCGCCGGCATCGAACGCCGCAACCGCCAGGTAATCGCCATCGGCCGGTCCCCCTCATGCGAGACGTAGTCCGCCGGCCCCAGGAAGATGTACGGCGCCGCACCCAGCGCGTTCGTCTTCGTCTCCCGCACAAACAGCAGGATGTGTGAGCCACGCTCACTGTGGTGGATGTACCGCTGCCCTGTCGGTGACGCCGCCGACGTGGTCGACTGCGACTCCCAGTGGAACAGGTCCGAGCTCAGCGCGAAGTCGCGGTACATGGTCGTCGGCGAGTAGTCGGTATCGGTCTTCTTCAGTGTGATGAGGAAGGCGTCGGCATTGACCGCCGGACACCAGGCCACGCCCTCCCGCATGGTGGACGGCGTCCGCTTCTCCGACACCCAGCCCAGCCCAGCGAGGATCTCTTCGCGCGAGTAGGTGGCGTGCAGAGCCAACGGCACATCGGCCAATTTCGGGATCAGATCACCCAGCGCGTAGGTGCTGCGGTGCGCGGCGTCGAAGGCGATGTCGACGACCTGGCGCATCTCCGCCGCGACCTCTTCCCTGCGGAGGATGTCGAGTCCCGCTGCAGCACTGTCGAATCCCCCACCGTTGGGGTACAGCGAGTAGAACAGCATGTCTGCCAGCCGCTGCTCGGTGATGGCACCACCCGCCAGCAGAGCGCGATACGCCTCGGCCCGGTGGCGGTCATCCACATGTGCGAGCGCCTTCACGCGCTTCACCAGTTCGGACTCCCGCGAACCGGGCAGCGGCCCCAGCTTCCCGGCGGCGCGGCACAGCGTGGTCCATGACCGGTCGGTGCGCAGAACGTCCTCCAGACCGCGCCCGGACTCCTGCAGATACGAGGCGAGCAGGCTGTCGGGATGCGCGCGAATCTCCGAAACCAAAGTCGCCTTCTTCGGGGCGACCTGCTGTCGGACGTTCTCCAACACGATCCGTTGGGCGACCTCGTCGAGCACAATCTGGCTACCGGACGGCAGGAACGGAAAACCCTGCTCAATCTCCTTTTCCAGCCGTTTACGCCCGACCCCGGTCAATGCACGGAACCGCTGGTCGAAACGGAACTCTTTGCGCTGATGCCCCACGAAGTCCAGCGCCGTCAGCACCGACTTGCCCGGCGCCAGCCGCAATCCCCGACCCAGCTGTTGCAGGAAGACGGTCGCGCTCTCGGTGGGCCGAAGAAACAGCACAGTGTCCACCAACGGGATATCCAGTCCTTCGTTGAAGAGGTCGACGGTAAAAAGCACGTTGATGTCGCGGTTGCTCAACGCCGCCAGCGCCTCTCGACGCTCGGCGCTGTCATCGAGACCCACAACCGCACGCGCCGGAATGCCGGCTGCGACGAACTTGTCCGCCATGTAACGCGCGTGCTCGACGCTGACGCAGAATCCGAGGGCGCGCATGGCGCCGACATCGGCGATCTTGTCCCGGAGCTGATCCAGCACAATCCGGGTGCGTGCATCGCTAGCGGTATAGACCTCGCTCAGTCCGGCGAGGTCATACCCTCCGCGGCGCCACTGCAGTCGTTCCAGATCGGTGCCGTCGTACACCCCGAAGTAGTGGAACGGACAAAGAAGGTTCTGTTCCAAGGCATCCCACAACCTCAGCTCCGCGGCGACGCGCCCGTCAAAGAACGCGCGAACGTCGATGCCGTCGCCGCGTTCGGGTGTCGCGGTCAGCCCCACCAGTTCCATGGGTTCGATGTGGTCGAGCAGCCGCCGGTAGGACGCCGCCTGAGCATGGTGGAACTCGTCGATGACCACGACATCAAAGTGGTCAGGGTTGATGGTGGAAAGGCGGTCGGCCGTCAAGGATTGGATGCTGGCGAAGACATGGCGCCACTTGGTGGGCTGGTCTCCGCCGACGAGCAGTTCACCAAAGGTGGGGTCGGTGAGGACTTCCTGGTACATCCGCCGGGACTGCGTCAGGATTTCTTTGCGGTGTGCCACGAACAGCAACGTGAGATCCCGCCGGTGCACTTCACGGGCCAGCTGGCGGTAATCCAAGGCGGCGATCACCGTCTTGCCGGTGCCGGTGGCCGCGACAATCAGGTTGCGGTGACGATCATGGAGCGTTCGTGCGGCGTCGAGCTGTTCCAACAGTTCTGCTTGGTAAGGCTTCGGAGTGACTTCCAAGCCCGACAGCGTGATGGCCAACGGGTCCCGTTCCTTCTTCCCCGAGGCGACCTCCAGCGCGTTGCGCAGCCTCTCGCCATCCTCGTCCGGCCGGTAAGGCTCGAATTCTCGGTTTTCCCAGTAGGAGTCGAAGGTGGTGCGGAACTTCTCCAACAGATGCGGTGTCGCGATCGCCGACAGTCGTACGTTCCACTCCAAGCCGTCCACCAGCGCAGCGTGAGACAGATTGGACGAGCCGACGTAGGCGGTATGAAAGCCGGTGTTGCGCCGCAACAACCACGCCTTGGCGTGCAGACGTGTCATGTTGGTGTCGTAGGTGATGCGCACTTCGGCACCGAAGTCATTCACCAGGGCATCCAGGGCCCGGGCATCGGTGGCGCCGAGGTAGGTCGTGGTGATGACACGCAGCGGCACGCCACGCTGGCGCAACTCGGTGAGCTCCCGTTCCAGCAGCCGCAGGCCATGCCATTTCACGAATGCGCACAGCAGATCCACGTGGTCGGCACTCGCCAATTCCGCGCGCAGCTCGGCGGCGAGGGTCGGTTCGTTTCGGGCGTTGGTCATCAGTGCGGCATCCGACAGCGGCGTGGCCGGCCGCGGTGGCTGCACCCAGCCCAACGCATCAACCGTCACGGCGTCCAGGCGGCGAATCTTCGTCGGCTCGTCCTGATACGGCGCATCCTCTAAGACGTCGGGGTCACCGAGAGCCGCGAGAATCCTCCGGGCGAGGTGCGCGCGCTCTTCAGCACCGCGCGCGGCTCGCAGCTGCCGCTCGATCAGCGGGCTCAGGTGGCGGGCGAGGACGAGCGCCTGCTCAGCGTCGTCGACCGTGCTCAGCTCGGTGTGCAACCCCGATGTGTCATTAAGTGCTGACTGCAGCCGCGGGGTGAGCACAGATTCGTACAGTCCAGTCTCCACGCGGGGAGGCTAACGCGGTCCGGCGACAACTCCGCGCATGCCACTCTGAGCGTCTCGGGAGCCGTATCGGCCCGCAACCCAGCAGACGAAGCCTTACTCGCAATGTTTGCTGAATGCCCCCGGCGCCGCCGACCATGCGCTAAGCTTCCGGATCTGCCCTAATTGATACTGCCGCAGGACTCCGAGGTCAGCTTGTCGCACACGATGAGTATCGTCTGCCCGTTCGCGCTATATTGACGCGACGGGGTTTTTCAGGGGGCGTAGCTCGGTGATCGGTGCAGCGAGGACAGAGTGGTCTGGTGACGGGCGCCATCGACCCCGCGCGTTGTCGGTCCGTTGATGAGTACACCCAACCGTCCCCTGCCACCCGCCGCCGAGGCCGCACACCGCCTGCTCGCCGAGCACGGCCCACTGCCAGCACCCGACCTCAGAGAACAGCTCCGGAAGGAAGGTTTCGCCCAACCCCTGGAGCGGCTCCAGCAGTGGCCCGACCGGTTCCCGCACCGCTTCGCCGTCACGGACGACGGGCTGCTCTGTGTCGCAGTCGCCTACAAGAACGAGACCGAGACCCGCAACATCCCCGAGCCCGAGCACTGGTACTCCCCGGAGACAGCACGGGTTCCGCTGGACCGTGTGGCGGTGTTGGATATAGAGACCACCGGTCTCAACCGAGCCGCGGACTTCGTCACCGAGATCGCTCTAGGTAGTGTCTGTTAATTGCGGACGCGGTGATAGATGATGATCGCAGCTAGGGTGACGCCCCCGAGGTAGCTCAGCGCGTATTTGTCGTATCGGGTGGCGATACCTCGCCAGTGCTTGAAGCGGTTGAAGGATCGCTCGACGGTGTTGCGGTGCTTATAGATTTGCCCGGAGAACGCCGGTGGCCGTCCGCCTTTGCTTCCCCGGCTCTTTCGGCGGGCGATCTGGTCGCTGCGCTCGGGAATGGTGTGGGCGATTTTGAGCTGGCGCAGTCGGGCTCGGGTCGAGTCATGGGAGTACGCCTTATCGGCGAGTAGCCGAAACTTTGGGCCCTGATGGGCAGTCAGCAGTGGCCACAGCATCGGGTTGTCGCCGGCTTGCCCCGGCGACAGTGCCATGGTGACCGCGCTGCAGCGTTGATCGGCCAGCGCGTGGATCTTCGTTGTCAGCCCGCCGCGTGAACGGCCGATGGCATGGTCATCGGGCTCATCGGGGTGTTTGTTGTAATTCGACAGATCCCCCTGTGTGGCGACCAGGGCGGGCACCAGCGGCATGCTGATGTACACGCACGCTGGTCGAATCCACCGCCAGCAGCAGTTCGACCAGCTCAGCGTCAGCGTCATCGACATCGATGTCACGGGAGATCGCTGCGAAGATCTGCGCGTAGGTGCCGTCGGTGGACCACCGCAGGTGACGTTCAGCCACCGACTGCCAGGCGCCGAACTGCGCGGGCAGATCGCGCCACGGAGATCCAGTCCGGTAACGCCAGATAATTCCTTCCAGCGTCACCCGATGATCGTTCCACGGCCGCCCGCGCCGTCGACCCGAAGGCAGTACCGGCTCAATCACCGACCACAAGTCATCAGAAATCACATCAGTCCGTAACACTTAAACAGCATCAGGCTGTTGGCCGTCGCTCAGGATGCAGACGATGGCGTCACTGTGGATGCAGACGTGATTTCGGGGGTCGGTCTGCATTGTGACGGGGTAATCGTCGCGGCGACGCGGTGGTCGTCATGGTGACGACTGTCGGCAGGCATGGTGATGACGCCCCCGGCGGCAGCGCGGGGACGTCGGAGGGTCAGCCGGGTGGCGCCAGAAGGCGGCCGCGGGTGTACATCCCGATCAGGGTCCACGGCGGCTCACCGAGGGCGTAGCGGCGGCGGTCCCAGTAGGCCGCTGCCGACAACAGCGACAGCGCGTGGTGCAACATGTTCCCTCGGTAGCGCAGCGCGGTGAACGTGTCGGGGTCCAGGGCGAGCAGCTGCTCGGTCCCGTCGCGTGCGAGACGGTCCAGGTGCTCTGGCGGTAGTCGGCGAAGCCAGCGGCGCACGGTGGACACCGGCCGCCCCATGGTCGCCGCGATACGCCGGTGTCCGAGTCCATTTGCTTTGTGCAGCAATGCTGTTCCAATCACTGCGGTGGTGTCGGCATGGCGTGGCTGCAGAGCGGCGGGCATCACGATATGCGTTGACGAGCAGGACCGGCATCGCGTGCGGCGGGGGCGCACCGTGATCGTGGTCCCGTCGTGATCGCGCACGGAGCGCCGCCTGCCGTAGCCCCAAGAAGTCAGCTGGCCGTCGCGGCACCGCGGGCAGCGGAGTTCGCCGGCGGCGAGCAGTTTCTCGGCCAGTTCGCCGGTGCGCGCGACGATCACCGCAGAGCCAGTCCATGATCCACCAGCCTTACCTATCACCCGGGAACCGGGATAGGGGTCAGTTCGTGTTGGGCGACCGCAGAATCGACGCGTCCGCCGTCACCGATTGTGACGATCTCGGGATTCGGCATCGCGCCGGAGCCGAAATGGACTCTGCGCGAGCAGACCAGCGCGGGGTCCGTTCGTGGGCACGCTGATGATGCAGACGACCGCCGTCCCCGACCCGGGATTTCGACAACTTCAATGACGATCACCCCCGCCGTGGTCGTCACACAGAGGGACGGTCAACAATCAGGCACAACATCGTTCACATTAAGCAGACACGCCCTAGTCCGGCTGGACGGCACCACCCTGATGGATGTCGAGGTGGCGGTGCCAGACAGCCAGGCCAGCCGCGAGACCGTGACGCTGTCGCAGGCCCTCGACACCCTGTCCACCCGGTTGCAAAACGTCGACCTGCTGATCGGGCACAACCTGCTCGCCTTCGATCTACCGTTCCTCGTACAAGCCGCGAAACGTCAGGGGCTCGCTGTCCCTCAGTTCCCGCCGAGTGCAGACAGCCTTCACCTCTCGCTTCTGGTCGATGTGGCGATGCCCAACCGCCAGCTCGCCGACCTCACGCTGCGCTACGGCGTCACCAACGAAGAAGCGCATCGGGCCCACGCGGACGCGACGGCAACCGCGGCTGTCATCCGCGCGCTGCTGTCCGACATCGACATGTCAGAACCCAGCTGGCCGCTCACGATCGCCATCCTCGAATCCCACCGCAACCCGCTCGCCTTACTGCTGCCATCGCTGTCGGGCCCGCCCGACTTGTCCACTCTGCGCAGGGAACCCGACCCTCTCCTCCAGCCGAAAGGCCCCACCGCCTCCGATGCGTGGTCGGGTACCCGCGACACCTTCCCCGTGCTCCGCGAGCGCCGCAATCTCCGCGAACGGCACGCGCAGCAGGAAATGGCGCACGCGGTGGCCGAGGTGTTCGACGGCGGGGGCAACCTGGCGGTCGAGGCCCCCACAGGCACCGGTAAGTCACTGGCCTACATGCTGCCGGCCCTCGCCCGCGCCTCACGCCCCCGCCAACCCGTAATCATTGCGACTGCAACAAAAGCGCTGCAAGGTCAGTTACGCGCCGAGGCCGCCCGCCTGCAGCAGGAGGGACTCCTCGGCGCCCCGTTCCGGCAGCTGCAAGGCGTCGCCAACTACGTCTGCGCACGGGAACTCGAAGACGCCGTGTCCGACCGTGATACCGCCGGCCTCGCCCTGGCTGTCGCCTTCCGCGCCATAGCCCAATCCCCCACGGGCACCTGGGATGACGTCACCGACGACGTCCTCAAACGCGCCGACGCACGGTACGCCCGCACCCGCGCACGCCTGCGCACCAACGCGGCGGGCTGCGACCGTGCCGGTTGCACCTGGGCCAAAATCTGCCCAGTGGTGCAGCAGAGTGAGGACCTCGCCACCACACCCGGCGTGGTGTCGGTGAACCACGCCCTCATGGCGGCCTGGGTCACCGCCGCACAGGCACCCGGCGATATCCTCGCCGATCGCCGAGCCGACGTCGTGTTCGACGAAGCGCATGCCCTCGAAGATTCGCTGACCTCCGCATGGACCGGTCGCGTCGACGCCATCGACCTCGAGATCGTCGTCAACTCCCTACACCCGCGGGCCCGGATGATGCGCGATATCCGGGACCGGGCGGGCGGGAATCCCGAGGTGAAGCAGGCCAGTGACGATATCGCCAACAGCTGCAACGTGATACGCGCGGCCGGAACCGAGTTCACTCAAGCCGTATCCACATATCTCCATGAGTACGGCGGCCGAGCACACGCGGCCGTACTGCAGTACGGAATCGTCAACGCCCGACCAGAATTTCGGGTACTGCGTCAATCGGCGTCCGCACTGCGCTACGCCCTTATCCAACTGTCGAAAGTGGTCTCCACGCTCGATAGGTCGCTCAGCGACGTCAAGGGAGTCGGATCCGCGCGACGCCGCCTCAACGGGCACGTCGAGCGGATCGAAAATGCCATCACGATCCTCGAAACACTAGGACCGCTCCCGGACAGCCACCTCTGGGTGTACCGGCTCGCCGCCGAGGAGGACGATCCGGACGCCTGGGCGTTTGAGCGCCTGCCAATCCACGTGTTCCCCGAGTTCCAGCAGTATGTGGTCGACAAGATGCACTCCACGGTGTTGTGCTCGGCAACGCTCACCGTGGAAAAGCGCTTCGACTACCTGAGCTCACGACTCGGAATCACAATCGACGGCGCACCTGCGGATGGCACCTTCCGTGGACTTCAGCTGCGATCCCCGTTCGACTACGCAAAACAGTCGAAGGTGGTGCTCACCAACCACTTACCGATCCCGATCCCGGTCAATGAACGCGAGTTCTGCGAAGAGATGGCTGCCGATCAGGCCGGGTTCCTGTCCCTGTCCGGAGGGAAGACGCTGACGCTCTTCGCCGCGCGGACCCGTATGGAGATCGTTGCCGACGGGGTCCGCGCCAAAGCGGCCGAACTCGCCGAACGCGGCGTCGAACTGCTCGTCCAGGGTGAACACGGCCGGTCACAGATATCGCATCGTTTCAACGCGGAACCAGGCACCGTGCTCTACGGGCTCAAGTCGTACTGGGAGGGTTTCGACGCCCCCGGCGAAACCCTGTCCTATCTGTTCATCGAGAAGCCACCGTATCCGCACCCCGACGATCCGTTGGTCTCTGCACGTCAACGCGCCATAGCCGAACGCGGCGGTGATCCGTTCCTCGAATACGTCCTGCCGATGACCGCCATGCAGTTCACCCAGGGCTTCGGCCGGCTCATCCGCTCCGAGAGCGATATCGGCGCCGCGCTGATCTGCGACCGCCGGCTGCATTCACCGACTCAGGCGCAGCGGGTACTGCTGGGGTCCCTGCCCGGTCCGGCAATCCACGAGGCCGTCGACCGTGACGACGCATGGACGACGGCTATCGAATTCGTCACCGGCACAGCACCCGATCTCACCGCGGCCATTTCCTTCGGCCGAGACGACGTCAGCCAGCTGCTGGAGAATCTGCGCCTCATCGAGGGCGAGGATCCGACTGCGAAACTCATCGAAGCCGCCGAGAAACTGTTCGGCATCACCAACCTGCACCCCAAACAGCTCGACGTGATGCGCGCGATCATCGAGGGCCGTGACGTGATGGCCGTGCTCCCCACCGGTTTTGGAAAGTCACTGTGCTTCCAGCTGCCCGCGCTGCTCGCTCCCCAGGCCCGGGCCACCGTTGTCGTCTCACCGCTTATCGCGCTCATCAAAGATCAGGTCAACGACCTGCGCGGCCGCCGTGGTATCCGTCCGGTCCAGGGCATCACCGGCAACACATCCCGAGTGGTACAGACAGAAATCCTGCGCGACACCGCCAATGGCCAGGTCCGGCTGCTGTACGTCTCTCCAGAGCGACTGGCCCGAGACCCGGTCCTGCGCGGCGCATTGGGGCGTCAACAGCTCAACCGCGTCGTGGTCGACGAGGCACACTGCGTGTCGGTGTGGGGGCACGACTTCCGTCCCGAATTCCGCCAGGTACCCGCATCTGTGGCGACCTTCGACACTCGCCCACCCCGCGCAGGCTTCACCGCGACGGCCACGCCCGAAGTGGAGACCGACATCATCGGGGCGATGGACATGCTCGATCCGACCGTCGTGCGGGAGCCCAGTGACCGCCCTAACTTGCGTTTCCGCGTCCACCGATGCGCCGACGAACGCGATCGGGTCCGCGAGCTCCTCCGCTTCGTGACCTGGTCCGAAGACAAGGCCGGCATCGTGTACGTGACCAAACGTGCACTCGCCGAGGAGATCGCGGCCATGCTACGTCGTGCAGGTCATGCCGCCCGGGCCTACCACGCCGGCATGGTCCCCGAACAGCGCGATGCAGTCCAAGAAGACTTCGACTCCGACACCACCCGGATCATCGTGGCCACCAAGGCTTTCGGCATGGGCATCAACAAACCCAATATCGCGTGGGTGGTCCACTACGACCTTCCGGATTCCCTGGACGGATACGCTCAGGAAGCCGGCCGCGCCGCACGTGCCGCCCACGTCACCGGCGATTGCGTTCTTTTCTACACTCGGGGCGATATCGCCCGACGTCGCCGCCTGATCAACGCACACGAGTCGAAGACCGACGCACAGCTCACCCAACAACTCCTGACGGTGCTGTGGACGTGCCCCGAGCGCGGTGACAGTCGAGTCTTCGACGTCGACGAACTGGCCGACAAACTCGGCATCGACGACGACGAGGTCAATGTGCACCTGGCCCAACTCGAACGGGTCGGAGCACTCAAACTCGGCCTGGACTGCTCCGCCCGTGGCACCGTCGAAGTCGGTTCCCGAGAACCAACTCACGAAGAGGAACGACGTCTATTCCGCGAACTCTTCTACCAAGCAAACCGCGCAAAGCCCAATGTCCGCATGCAGCTGGACTTCCACCAGCTCCGCGATGAACGTGGCTACGACCCAGATCAGCTGGAACAGAAGCTGATCGACTGGTCCCTGGACCGGTTCGTCACCTTCTCCAGCTCTCGCCGGCTGCGCCGGGTCCGTCTGCTGTCCCGCGCCGCCCCGCGACATACGCTGGAACGCGAGTCCACCCGATGGAAGCATTGGCAGCAACGCCGCCTGCAGGCGATGATCGAGTACGCCGAACAAGCCGCGTCGTGCCGTCGGATCGCCATCGGGCAGCATTTCGGTGACACCGTCGCCGACTGCGCCAGCCGGGACATCGTCGCGTGCGACCGGTGCAACGACGAGCCACCACAGTGGGCAGCGCTGCCCGACCACATGGTCCCCGACCCGGAACTGCTCGTGAATGCCGAGCTGACCGTCTTGCAGGCTGTGGGGTGGGCATCGGCCTTCAAGAAGGGTGCTTACGGCGAAGCCAGCCTGCGTGCCGCAGTACTGGGTCTGGAATCGCTCGGCGAGGGCAGACCGCTCGGCGCGGGTGTCCTGAGTTGCCCCCAGTTCGGAGCTCTGCGCCACGTGCGCAACGGCGAGAAACGTTGGAATACAGCAGTGGAGAAGCTCCTCACCGATGGATTGATCGACCGGCGCACCGTGGAACGGGAGTCCACCCGCACGCCCTACCAAAGCCTCGCCCTCACGCCACGCGGCGCCCAAACACTCGGAATCACGGTGACACAGGATGCTTGAGAAGCGGATCACCCACCAGCTCCTCGAATCGGGCGAGCTGATCCACCCCGGCATGTCGGGAGGTTCTCTTATCTGAGTGCCTCCTCGGTATGAGGGTGCCGTTGGCGATGGTAATAGAGGGCTTCGGCCCGGTCCGGAGTCAGGTCCTGGCAGTAGCCATTCGGTCGCTGCCGGTTGTAGAAAGCCACCCATTCGGCGGTTGCCAGCGAGAGGTCGGCGGCACCGGGATACGGCGGCTGGTGGTCGATGAGTTCGGTCTTGTAGCTGCTGTTCACCGATTCGGCCAAGGCGTTGTCGAAGCTATCGCCCACCGATCCGACTGAGGGCAGGATCCCTTCAGCGGCCAAGTGTTCAGTGAACGCTACCGCCGTATATTGAGAGCCCGCATCGCTGTGATGGATCAGATCATCCAAAAATGTTGCACCAGAACGCTTCCTGGTATCTATGGCGTGGTTGATCGCATCGGTCACCAGCTTCTGGGTCATCTCGGTGGCCACCTTCCAGCCTACGATCTTGCGGGCGTAGACGTCGGTCACGAACGCTGTGTAGGCCCAGCCGGCACGGGTCCGGCAGTACGTGAAATCGGCCACCCACAAACGGTCCGGCGCGCCGGCGACGAAATGCCGCGCGACCCGATCCGGAGCTCGCGTTGCTGCCGGATCAGCAATGGTGGTGCGCACCCGGCGGCGCTTGCACGCACCCCGCCAACCCATCTCCCGCATGACCCGCTCCACAACACACCGTGAGACATCGAGTCCGTTGGTACGCAACACAATCCACGTCTTACGGGCACCCAGAACCGCGAACAGCTTGTTGGATCGGCGCAGCCGCCAGATGGCGTCGATCACCTGCGCATCAGTCCAGTCCGCCTTCGAGGGGCCACGGCGGGCGCGGTGGGCGTAATACGTCGACGGGGCGATCACGACGCCGAACTCCGAGAGCACGGCGCACATCGACTCGACACCCCACTTGAGACCATCAGCGCCCACACGCATGTGCTGGTGGGCGCTGATGAACTCCACGACTACTGAGACGGCCGGTCGAGCTCGGCAGCGAAGAAAACCGACGCCGCCTTCAAAATCGCGTTGGCCCGCTTGAGTTCGGCGTTCTCCCGGCGCAGCTTGCGCAGGACCTCGGATTCCTCGCTGGTCTGCCCAGCCCGATCTCCGGCGTCGATCTCGGCCTGGCGGACCCATTTGCGCACCGTCTCGGCGGTACCGACGCCCAGCAGATCAGCAACCCGGCCCATCGCCTCCCACTCCGAGACCGTGTCGCTGCGCAGATCGGCCACCATCTGCACCGCTCGCGCCTTCAGCTCGTCTGGATACCGCTTCGATGACTTCGTTCCCACGTGCCCATCCTTCCCAACAGAAGAACTCTCCGGACACGCCGGGGCGGATCAAGCTCTCACTCACCGAACGGGAACGTGAGGCACTCATGCTGCCCGCGCACAGCACCACACTCGCCCTCGAACTGGACAGCGAGACCTTCCACGCCCAATGGAGCGGCAAGAGCCGACAGCTGACCGGGGACATGCTGACCGAACGGATGCAGGACTACGGCCAAGACGGCGGCCTGCTGCGTCTACGTCTGGTCGGCGACGTCTATCGCCTGCAACTGTTGCCACCAGGCTCACCGATGCTCACCATCCACACGCCGCCACCAATCACTCCGATCCAGAACAAGACGGTGGCGGCGAAGGTTGCGCGACGCCGGACAGTTGATCGTCAGTTCCACGCAGACAACGAGTACGACTGGTCAGCGGGCGGCGGCAGAGCGATCGGCTTCCTCAGGGACGCACGGGTCCTGCTCAGCGAACAACTCAAGGCCGCAGGCTTCGACGACCTCGAGTTGGTCGAGCTTCGGCTGCAAGGTGAAGAACTTGCCACGCTCGATGATTTCGAGGAACTGCTGGCTGTCGACGTCGCCAACGTCGACCGTATGCCTCACCAGGAGGCCGTCGCCCGACATGCGTTGTCGCGTCTGCGCGGTCGCGCTGTCCTCGCCGATGAGGTCGGTCTCGGTAAGACCATCGAAGCCGGCCTGGCGGTCAAGGAACTCACCCTGCGGGGTTTGGCGAGACGGGTGCTCATCCTGTGCCCCGCTCCGCTGCGCGAGCAATGGCGCGAGGAGATGCACCAGAAGTTCGACCTGAACTTCGAGGTAGCCCTCCGCGGTCCCGATGTTCATAAGCAGGACAAGCTGATCATGAGCCTGCAACTCGGACTTCGGTCAGCTTCGAAACTGACCGCGGAACCCTGGGACATCGTCATCGTCGACGAGGCGCACCGCGCCGCCGGTGCCGGCGCCCGGAAAACCCGCGAGTTCATCACCTCTCTCACGACGGCGTGTCGGTATGCCCTGTTCCTCACCGCCACTCCGGTCCAGAACGATCTGCTGGAGCTCTATCGGCTGGTCGAGCTGCTGCGCCCCGGCACCTTCACGTCTGTGCAGGATTTCAAGCGGCAGTTCATGCGGGGATACGACCCACGCACCCCGAATGATCCTGCGGCACTGCGACGTTTGATCAGCAGCGCGATGATCCGCACGACCCGTGCGCAGGCCGGGGTCGATCGTGTCACCCGCCGCGCAGTCGACGTGCCGGTGACGCTCGCGCCCCGCGAGCGTGAGCTCTACGCGCTCTGCACGAACCTGCTGCGCAGCGTGATGACCGACCCCAGTGACACCATGCGCCGACGCAGCCTCGCACTCCGGCTCACGGCCAGCCCGTTCTCGATGGGGACCACCGCGCTGAGGATGGCCGAGAGGCATCCCGACCCCAAGGTGCGAGCAGTGCTCACCGAAGTCGGCCACCTCGCGATGGACATCAACGATTCCGCACGTGAGAACACCGCCGTCGAAATCACCCACAAGTGGCTTAAGGAGCACGGCCGAGTCCTGATCTTTACCCAGCACACCGACACCGTGACCGGTCTCCTTCGCCGCATGGAGGTCGAGGGGATCACCGCGCGCTCGTTCCATGGGTCGATGTCTGCCGGTGAACGCGCGGCCACGATCGCCGCATTCCGGTCAGGCGAGGCGCCAGTGATGATCTCGACCGACGCGGGTGCCGAGGGCCAGAACCTCCAGTTCTGCAACTGCGTGCTCAACTTCGACCTGCCCTGGAATCCGATGCGGATCGAACAGCGGATCGGCCGCGTCGACCGCCTCACCCAGCCCAAGGACGAGGTGTTCATCGCGAATCTGTACGCGCAGGGCACCATCGACGAGAGCGTGTATCGCCTGCTCGCCGAGAAGCTACGAATGTTCGAGCTGTTGTTCGGCCAGGTCACCACGATCCTCGGCGAACTCGACGATTCGAAGTCCGCCAGCTTCGAAACTCGAATTCTCGAAGCACTTTTCGCGGACAACGACAAGAAGATGCAGAACCTTTTGGGCCAACTCGGCACCGAGCTGGCACAGGCTCGCGAAAGCGCCTCCACACTCATCGCTGCTGACAGCGGCCTGAGCAACTGGATGGCCTCGGCATTCGAGCATCGAAAGGGTCTGTCCAAGGCGGGATCCAGCGACCTGGCGCCGGAGGTGAGTGAACGCGCACGTATGCGGCAGCGTCGAGTTCAGAACTGGACCCGCAATGTCCTCAAAGCCCTTGGCGCGGAGTTGCTGCATGACACAGGTGAGGGCGATGGGGCTTTCATCACCGCGCAGTTCGACGAAGAGTACGAACAGGAACTCGACGGCCGCACGCTGATGCACCTCGCGTTCGACCGCATCGGCATGGAGCACCATCCGGATGCCGAGCTGTGCGCCGTCGGCTCACCGGTGTTCGACGAGATCCTCGGGTTGCTTCGCATGCGTGGCGATATGCACGCAACCGTGCCGGTGGTTCCGGACGACATCGGTGACAGCCCGCTCAATCGCGCTGCCAACGTGACGTTGTTGCGTAGGCGTCTTGTCCCCTCGGGTTCGTGGAGCGGGCAGGCAACGTTCCGTGCGGCGGTGGGTGAGAGCGAGACGACAGAGCATCTGCTGACGGCGGACATCAACGGTCACCACGAAGTGCGGCTCCCCCGCAGACCATTGCAGGACGGCGAAACCCTTCCCGCGGCATTCGGTACCCCGACCGAGGTGATCGCTGCGTTCGAGAAAGCGGCGACCAGTCAATTGGAGAAGCTGCGGCGCGACCTGTCGGAGAAGGTGGAAGCCGATCAGGCCGCTGAGCTGACACGTATCCGTACCGGATACACCGCGCAGATTTACGAAGCCTCCTACGAGGACAGTATCCGACTGCAGCGCGCGTTGGATTCGGAAGAGAAGCGCCTCAGCCGGGTTCCGGACGTGCGTGCTCGGGCCAAGATGCTCGCACTCACCCTCGATGAAGATGACTGGCTGGTGGAGGAAACCTGGACCGGCCCCAACGACTCGGAAACCACTTTGACCTACGAGTGGGAGGATCCGGAGCCGCCGCTGGTCGAAAGCGATGCGTCCGGTGACCCGATCGAGGTGCTGGCGTTGTGCTCGGACTCGCATTGCGTCGACGAATCGGAGACGCAGTACTGCGAGTCGTGTGATCACGTGCTCTGCAGGGCCTGCGGTGAAGATGCCGTGTTCGCCGACTGCCCGGTCTGCGGACTGGCTAGCTGTGGTGCCTGCCGTGCTGCCGGCGGCGGACTGTGCAGCGGGTGCGCATCCCCGCAGCGGGTGCCTGAGTTGGACAGTGATTTCGTGGTCGGTTGGCGTTTAAACGGCGGAACTACCCTGCTGGTCGGCAACCGCGTTGCTGAACTGCACCGGCCGGACGGATCGTCGCACACTGTCGTTCGCAACGAGGATATCGATGACCCGAACCGGAAGCGGATGCGGTCATACGCCTTGACAAACGGACTGCCACTCGACTGCGGCGTCACGCTACGCAAGCTCATCGGGCGTCGCGATGCACAAGACCGCACCCGTGCGCGGCTCAGTTCGACATCAGCAGTTGAGACAGAGTTCAGTATCGCGGCGGCGCTGGGCTCGGCCATAGATGCTGCAGCAATCACCGACATTCCGAAGCTCGACGATGCAGTTGTAACGCCCGAACGCGCAATGAGTTTAGGGAAGCTGCTGCACAAACTCCGATCGGACGCACCACCCCCGGCGCCGCCCACGGTGATGGTCACACGTCGCTCCAGCTTCACGGACATCTACCTCGAAGCAGACGGTCTCGCCAAAGAGGTGTCCATGGTCGAGGATGACGGCAGCATCTCCGTTGCCGATCGCCAGTTCGAAGCGATCCAGTGGACGAAACCAACCCTCGACAGTCCAACAATCGGCCACGCAGTCCTCGCTGGGACACGAATTTCGCTGCAGGCTCGAAATGAGGCAGTACTTGTCTCTGTGTCGACGGACGGGAAGACGCAACCCGATACATGGACCGCATGCCCGGACGGCAGGAACCTTGCTTACGAGATCTCCTGCTTCGACTACCTCAACTCGATCAAAATGCCCGGCGGGAGACTCGGCAAGCGCATTAACGAAGTAACGTCCATCACTGCGCCGTTCCCTTCGCCGAGCGAGTGCACCCTTGTCGAACGTGAGCTTCACACCGTCGCGGAACCTGTCGGCTTGGCGCCCGGATTCGAACTTGAATCACCTGACGATGAATCATTGGGCAGACTCGGACTCCATCCGAACCGCGCACTCGCAAAGGCGACTCACCCATTACCGACAGAGTTGTGTGCCGCACTTCTGACCAAAGCGAGGCGCCCCTTCACCGCGTCACTGCGCAACGGGCTGGAAGTCAAGGAAATGTGGCGTGGGCACGGCACCGCCGTTCACACGTACCGGACCTTCGACGGCAAGCCGCGCAGCCCGCTGGGCCTGCCGGAAACCGACTTCGGTGTCTGCCGCGATGGCCACTTCTACCCGGGCGGCACCGCGGCGCTGTGCGGCTCGTGTCATTCCTGGGCGTGCCCGTCCTGCGATGAGCTAGGGCAGCAGGCGCTGTCGGACTGCCCCGGGTGCTCCGCTGCGGTCTGTCGCCGTTGCCTCGCTACCGGGCATACCGTGTCGGCCACTGCCTGCGTGTTGTGCGGGGATCATTCATGCGCAGACTGCGGACGTGATCCCGAAGTCACCGCATGTCCGATGTGTGACCGAACGGTGTGTGGCAACTGCCGGGTTGAGGACAGATGTCCTGCCTGCGCGCGCCTCGACGCCCCTGCCGATGCCCAGCGTGCATCGCTTCCCTCCTTGCTTGCCCTGTCGGGCGTCGACCTCCGTATCGGCTCCGACACCGATGCCGATGTCGTCCTCGTCAAGCGCGGTGACAGCTGCGAACAGGCCATTGTCCGCAATAACTCTGTCGATTCCTGGAAAGTATTCGGCAAGAGCACTCTTGACGACGCTGACCGATTGGCCTTGGCAGCGAGCGGCATCCTGGACGCCACGGTCGCGCCCAAAGTGCAAAACCTCGAACCCGAAGCGCCCCCCGACGTTACGCGCTTTGTTGTCAGTTCCGAGCGCACGTATCGTCCGGTTTGGTCGGTCGACGCGTTGCAGGCATCGGGTACTGGAACCCAGGAATTCGATAGCCCCGTTGGGGATCTGATCCGCATCATCTCTTCAGAGTTTCCGCCGCCGAGGCAAGAGCCGACTCCGACGCCGGCCACGCCGCCACGGTTGGCTCGCGAATTCGCGGCCATGCCAACGACGCCGCCTTCCGACCTTGAGATCTCGTGGGAACGCTTCGGTTACACCATCGGCGTCTCCACCCAAGGCCTATGCCGAACCATCGTCGAACACTCGGTAGCCCAGGAATCGACAGCAATATGGGCATCAACAACGGCCATGCCGCAATGGATCCGCGAGGACTGGGAGCCGCTCCCCGCGGTCCGGGCACTCGCAGTCAGCTATGGCACACCGATGGCCGAGGCCGCGATCGTCGAGTTGGCATCGCTGACTGTGCTTGGTCTCCGTATCGGAGAGCAGACCACTTGGTACGCGATCAACAGGTCCGAGAGTGCGCCCGCGGCAACGGCTTTGTCTCGGTGGCTGGGCTTGGGGGATGCTGATGCGGTCAGCGTGTTCACTGACCCGCATCAGGTACGACTGTCCACCGTGACCAATGCAGTGCAGTCCTCCGTGACGGTGGATCCGATCGGCGCACTGAATAGTGCGCCCAGAGGTGGTACCGATGTGTCGGGGGCTGCGCGTGTGGCGTGGAACCCGCCGGTTGAGGTTAGGACACCGCAGCTGGAAAAGCTTCCCGATCGGGTCCGGATCAACCTGGCTCAGGCTTTCCAGCCGACGAAAGCTTGGAGCCAGCTGGAGATCGGCGCACGCGTCGAGCAGCTCGTCACCGTCGAGGACGGTCACGACTGGCTGTACGAACGCACCCTAGCCTCGACGTTTCGTGAAATAGGCTGTTGACACGACCTGTAATGCACGGAAGTGCCTGTCCTGTTTGAGAAAATGTGACTTGTCTAGGGTCCATGTTCACAAAGCGGGAAGGCACTCCGTAGGTGAAGCGTAGCGCGGTTCGTTCTCTGCTGGTGGATTCAGGTCGCGAGTCGTTGGTCTCGTCGGCCGGCGGGCTGCTGTTGGCTCGGACGCTGCACGTCTCGGGACTGGAAAAGGCCATGTCAGAGGTCTTGAAGCGGTGGCGGGCACCACGAACCCTGCACGACCCGGCCAAGGTGCTCACCGATGTCGCGATCGCGGTGGCACTCGGCGGTGACTGTGCCGCCGATATCGCGGTGGTGCGTGCTCAGCCCGAGCTGTTCGGGGCGGTGGCCTCCGATGCCACCGTGTCACGTCTGATCGCCACGCTGGCCGGCGACGTCGATGCCGCCGTTGCGGCGATCCGCGCGGCCCGGGCAGCAGCCCGCGCGCACATATGGCGGCGCCAGCAACCGCTGGCCGGTACCTCAGGCAGCCAGGTCATCGTCGATCTGGACGCCACCCTGGTGACCGCCCACAGCGACAAACAGGGCGCCACCCCAACCTTCAAGTACGGATACGGGTTTCATCCCATGCTCGCCTTCGTCGACCACGGCAGCCACGGATCCGGTGAAGCCCTGGTCGGGTTGCTGCGACCCGGCTCAGCCGGCTCCAACAGCGCTGCTGACCACATCAGTGTCCTGGATGCCGCGTTGGCCCAACTGCCCGAACCCGAACGGGCCCGGGTGCTGGTGCGCACCGACACCGGTGGCGGGGTCAAGGACTTCCTGCACCACATCACCGACCTGGGACTGCAGTACTCAGTCGGGTTCTACGGCATGCCCCCGATCGTCGAAGCGCTGCGCCGGGTCCCGCGGCGGGCGTGGCGGGCTGCCCTCGACGGCGACGGCACACCACGCGAGGGCGCCCAGGTCGCTGAGTTGACCCGCTACCTGCCCGACACGCTGAAAGGCTGGCCGGCAGGGATGCGGGTCATCGCCCGCCGAGAACGTCCCCATCCCGGCGCGCAGTTGCGCCTGACCGATGACAACGGGTGGCGGATCACGTGCTTTGCGACCAACACCCGCGGTTGGTCGATCTGCGATCTCGAAGTCCGGCACCGTCAACGCGCCCGCGCGGAAGACCGCATCCGCAACCTCAAAGACACCGGACTGACCAACCTGCCGTTTCACGGGTTCGCCCAGAATCAGATCTGGCTGGAGATCACCCTGCTGGCCGCTGACCTGCTGGTCTGGACCCAAGTCCTGGCCTTCACCGGCCACCCGGCCAGAGGCTGGGAACCCAAACGACTACGCCTGCGCCTGCTTGCCGTCGCCGGACGCATCATCACCTCAGGGCGTCGCCGCTACCTACGGCTGCCAAGAGGCTGGCCGTGGAGCGACCTCATCGAATTCGGCTGGACCGCACTGCAACCCACCTAAAACACAGAAACCATTCCGACGAGCAAAGGACCCAGGAGCACCGGCGAGACGCAACGCCGGAACCCCAGGCCGCCCACGTCAGAACCGCCCACCCACGCCACGAAAAGACCTCAACTACCCGCCACGTGAAAGATCGAGGCTAGCGGCCGGGCAGACGGAGGCCAGGCGAGTGAATGCCAGCACGGGGTACCTGTTCGATTCCGGCGCGATCGACCGAGAGGGCCACTTCGGCACAAACTTCGAGTCCTGTAGCTACTGCGGCGGTACGACCTGCGCCGTGTGTCTCGACAAAGCGGTTGCATGCGACAGTTGCGGGATCAACATCTGCAAGGGCTGCGTAAGCGAGCCGCACGCCAACCTGTGGCTATGCCCGGCGTGCACTGCGATGCGCCCTCCGACGCGCAGTGAGGCTCGCGAGCACGGCCGGCTTCTGTCAACGCGACGGATGCTAATCGGCGCCGACGCGCAGCACACGGTGGTCGTCGAACGGTCCAAGAAGCATTGGACACGCAAGAAAGCCGACGGTGATAGCCAGGTGATCGCGAATCCATCCGTCAACGCTTTCCTGGATGAACGTCTGACCGCCAATAACTAAACGGGTCTGCTGCATGAATAGGTGACATCTTTCACCGAGCAATGATCAATACCTGTGGATGAGGCTCGGCGAGGTGGCCTGAAAGTGGGCGCACCTTCCCGAGGATGATCATCACGGAATCAGGTATTCGATCAAGACCGGCGTTGGCGCGCTGGTTGGGAAGGTACGCCCATGCTCACCGTAGTTCACGATGCCGAGGAGGCCAACGCCAGCGAGGCCGGCCGGTCGTTGTTGGACGAGATCGTCCGCGACGGCGCCCGGCAGATGCTGGCCGCTGCCCTGCAGGCCGAGGTCGCCGCGTACGTCGCCGCGTTCGCTGATCAGCGTGACGAGAGCGGTCATCGGTTGGTGGTCCGCAATGGCTATCACCAGCCGCGGGAGGTGCTGACCGCAGCCGGGGCCGTCGAGGTGAAAGCGCCGCGGGTCAACGATCGCCGTGTCGACCCCGATTCCGGCGAGCGGCACCGGTTCTCCTCGGCGATCCTGCCGGCGTGGGCGCGCAAGTCTCCGCAGATGAGTGAGGTGTTGCCGCTGCTGTATCTGCACGGCCTGTCCAGCGGTGACTTCGGGCCCGCACTCGAGCAGTTCCTGGGCTCGGGGGCGGGGTTGTCGGCCTCGACGATTACCCGGCTGACCAGCCAGTGGCAGGACGAGGCGGCGGCGTTCGGGCGCCGGGATCTGTCGGGCACCGATTACGTCTACCTGTGGGTCGATGGCATTCACCTCAAGGTGCGTCTGGACCAGGAGAAGCTGTGCCTGCTGGTGATGCTCGGCGTGCGCGCCGACGGCCGCAAGGAGCTCGTCGCGATCACCGACGGCTATCGGGAGTCCACGGAGTCTTGGGCGGATTTGCTGCGTGACTGCAAACGCCGTGGGATGACCGCCCCGGTGTTGGCCGTCGGTGACGGTGCACTCGGGTTCTGGAAGGCGGTGCGGGAGGTGTTCCCGAAGACCCGAGAGCAGCGCTGCTGGTTCCATAAGCAGGCCAATGTCCTTTCCGCACTGCCGAAGTCGGCGCATCCGGCCGCGCTGGCGGCAATGAAGGACATCTACAACGCCGAGGACATCGACAAGGCTCAGGTTGCGGTCAAGGCGTTCGAGGTTGCCTTCGGCGCGAAGTACCCGAAAGTGGTTGCCAAGATCGTCGACGACCTCGATGTGCTGCTGGAGTTCTACAAGTACCCGGCCGAGCACTGGATTCACCTGCGTACCACGAATCCGATCGAATCCACCTTCGCCACAGTGCGTTTGAGGACGAAGGTCACCAAGGGGCCGGGATCACGGGCCGCTGGATTGGCGATGGCCTATAAGCTGATCGACACAGCCCAAGCCCGTTGGCGTGCCGTCAACGCCCCGCATCTGGTCGCCCTGGTACGCGCGGGAGCGGTCTTCCACAAAGGCAAACTGCTCGAACGGCCCACCGACATCACCCCGCCGGCACCACCGTCAGACGGCGATCAACACACCGGAACGGAGGTCGCCTGAAACACCCCGATCCACAGGTATTGACAATTCCTCTCTTTCACCTGATGGTGCAGCAGACCCGCCCGGTTTCTGTGTATGTGGCATGCAGCTGTCGCTGACTGGGGTGTGCGACAGCTGCGAGTAGCTGACACCACAACGATTTCGGGGTGAGCGTCGGTGGTGGGACCGATTCACCCCGGTGTGGGTGAAGGACCACGGCGGCGAGCCGTTGACCAACTTCGGCATCACCTACGCGAACCCGTACGCGACGATCGCCCACGCACAGGCCGTCTGCCGGGAGTTGAGTTTCGGCACCCCGCATTCACGCGTGGTTGACATGGTGCGGGTCGACTATCCGTCCCCTCAGCTGGGACGGCGCCGCCGACTACGTCGTCACGGCCAACATGACGTATTGCCCCAAGTTTCAGTAAGACACACGCCCCGAATTCACCGCCCGCGTCCGAGAAGGCGGACTGCTACCGCATGCCCCGGATGACAAATGCGTCGATGTTCTCGTCATAACCGACCGTGTCGTTGACGACCAGCTCCCCCATCAGGCGGCCGTCCTCGGCCACTGCGATGAAGGTGGATTCCTCCTTGTCGTACCGCACCGAACCTTGCACGAACATCGCCGCGATCTGCTGCCCGTCCGCTCCGAGCACCACCAGCTTCAACCCTCCGGCGTCCTTGAGGTACTGCGCCGCTTCCTCACGTGTCACGACCATCGCCCGGGCCTCCTTCCTGACGGCCAACATCTGCACTGAGTAGTACCCCAAGAGCCGGACAAGACGACGGAAACCCCCGCGCACCTTCGACTCCGATATCGAGGCCCTTCGGCTCTAATGTCGCGCCCGACCGTCGGCAACCGTGGCATCTATGAGAGGACCAGGCCGGACCAGACCATTTCGCACGGCAGCGGGTGACGTCGTGCCCGAGAGCGTCGCCGAGGTGGGCTTCTGCCGGCTCGGGGTCAAGTCCAGGGGCGTGGTGTACGACGCCTGTCGTGTGATTCTTCGAGTTAATGGTTCAGGCGGTCAGTGCCGCGGGGGTGGCCTCCTGTTCGGTCGGGGTGTCGTTGACGGCGCGTGATTTGCTGAGGACGTCGAGTCCGAGGTAGCGCCGGGATTCAGCCCATTCGTCGTGTTGTTCGGCCAGCACGGCGCCGACGAGGCGGATCAGGGCGTTGCGGTCGGGGAAGATGCCCACGACGTCGGTGCGGCGGCGGATCTCTTTGTTGAGCCGTTCCTGGGGATTGTTGCTCCAGATCTGGCGCCAGATCTGCTTGGGGAACGCGGTGAACGCGAGTAGGTCTGGCCGGGCTGCCTCCAAGTGATCAGCGACCTTGGGCAGTTTGTCGGCGAGCGCGTCGATGGTCCGGTCATATTGTGCAGCAACGGATTCCGCGTCAGGTTGATCGAACACCGAATGCAGCAGCGTGCGTACCCAGGGCCAGGACGCCTTCGGTGTGACGCTCATCAGATTCGTCGTGTAGTGCGTGCGGCAGCGCTGCCAGGCCGCACCGGGCAGAGTGGCTCCGATCGCGGCCACCAGCCCGGCGTGGGCGTCACTGGTAACCAGCTTCACCCCAGACAGCCCGCGGGCGGTCAGCGACCGCCAGAACGTCAGCCAGCCCGCGCCGTCCTCGGCGGTGGTGACGTCGATGCCGAGGATTTCACGGTAGCCCTCCTTGTTGACCCCGACGGCGATCAGGGCGTGCACGTTGACCACCCGGCCCTGCTCGCGGACCTTGAGGACCAGGGCGTCGGCGGCGACGAACGTGTACGGGCCGGCGTCCAGCGGTCGGGTGCGAAACGCCTCCACGGCGGCGTCGAGTTCCTTGGCCATCACCGACACCTGCGACTTCGACAACGACGTGATGCCGAGAGTTTCGACGAGCTTGTCCATCCGCCGCGTCGAAACCCCGAGCAGGTAGCAGGTCGCCACCACCGTGGTCAGAGCCCGCTCGGCGCGTTTGCGGCGTTCCAGCAGCCAGTCCGGGAAGTACGAGCCGTGCCGCAGCTTCGGGATTGCGAGATTCAATGTTCCCGCGCGGGTGTCGAATTGGCGGTGCCGGTAGCCGTTGCGGGAATTGGTGCGCTCGGTGCTGCGCTCGCCGTAGCTGGCGCCGCACAGGGCGTCGGCCTCTGCACCCATCAGGGTGTGGATAAACGTGGCCAGCAGCTCGCGCAGCACGTCAGGGTGCGCTGTGGTGAGTCGTTCGGCAAGCACGGTGGGCAGGTCGATATTGTGGGCAGTGGTCATCGCGTCGATTCCTTTGCTCGAGTGACTTTGACGGGTCTCTCGAAGAATCACGCGATGACCTTCAATCAGTCGGCTACGACACGCCGGTACCGCTGATCAGGTCCGACTCGTACACCACTCTGCTGGACGCAACCCGGCTCGGCGGTGTCGACCAGTGGGTGCTGATCCGTGGCCGCGACCTGGCCAACCCGCCGCTGATCCACCTGCACGGCGGGCCGGGATTCAGCGAGACCCGCTTCTTCCGCCACTTCAACGCCGAGCTGGAGGACCGGTTCATCGTCGTCTACTGGGACCAGCGCGGCGCCGGCAAGTCCTTCCACCGCGGCATTCCGCCATCGTTGATGACCGTCGAACAGTTCCTCACCGACCTCGACGACCTGGTCGACATGGTCTGCGCCCGCGTCGGCCAAGAGCAGGTGGTGCTGCACGGCCACTCGTGGGGATCCCTGCTCGGCGTGCTCTACGCCGACCGCCACCCGGAACGCGTCGCGGCCTACCTGGGCACCGCCCAGATCGGCGACGCGGCGGCCGCCGAGTCCGCCTCGTACGCCTGCGCGCTCGCCACGGCCGAACGGCGCGGCCACCGCCGGGCGCTGAAGGCGCTGCGGGCCATCGGTCCGCCGCCGTATCCGGCATCCAGCGTCTTCTCCGAGCGCACCTGGCTGCAGCGCCTCGACGGGCAACTGTCGCCCCGGGCGTTGTGGAAGCTGCGCGGAGCGGTGTTCGGCGGCGGCCGGGAGGCCTCGCCGCTGGACCTGGTCAGTCAGATCCGCGGCTTCCGGTTCACGATGAACGCGATGTGGGAGGAAGCCTCCGCGCTGAACCTCATTACTGCCGTGCACGCGTTGCGCATGCCCGCCGTGTTCTTCGTCGGGCGACGCGACCACTGGGTGCCACCCGACACCACGCTCGCCTATTTCGACACGCTGGAAGCACCGTCGAAACAGCTGCTCTGGTTCGACGACTCCGGTCACGAACCGTTCGTCGACGAATCGGCCGCGTTCAACCGCGCTGTCGTGGACAGGGTGAGAGCGCTCGTCGCACCATGACTCGACAGCGCCTCGACCGTCGCGGACCGCCGCGATCAGCAAATCCCGGTGCGCTGCATTTCGAGCGCTCGCGCGGCCGCGTCCGAGTACCGTAAGCGCAGTACTCGCACTTCACCGGAGGATGTGAGGCGATGGCGGGCGAGATCGCGTACGAGCTGGCAGCTGCCGGATTCGTCGACGCCGTCGAAGTCGGCAGGGGCGGCGGCGGCGTGGTCTACCGCTGCCACCAGCAGTCCCTCGGCCGCACCGTCGCGATCAAGGTGCTCGCGTCTTCTCTCGACGAGGACGACCGTGAACGTTTCCTGCGCGAGGGCTACGCGATGGGCGCCCTGTCGGGCCACCCGAACATCGTGAACATCCTGCAGGTCGGCATGACCGAGCAGGACCGGCCCTTCATCGTGATGCCTTACCACGCAAGGGGATCGCTGGCCGACCAGGTGCGCCGCGAGGGCCGGATCCCGTGGCCCGACGCGCTGCGCATCGGCGTCAAACTCTGCGGAGCGCTCGAAACCGCGCACCGGACCGGTACTCTGCACCGCGACATCAAACCCGCCAACGTCCTCGTCAACGACTACGGCGAGCCGCAGCTCAGCGACTTCGGCACCGCCCGCATCGTCGGCGGGTACAAGACGGTGACCGGGTTCTTCACCGGCACGCTGTCCTACACCGCGCCCGAGGTGCTCACCGGTAAACCGCCGACCGTCGAGGCCGACGTCTACTCGCTCGGCGCCACGCTCTACGCGATGATCGCCGGGAAGGCCGCGCACGAACGCAAAACCGACGAGGAGCTGATCGCGCACTACCTGCGGATCACCTCCCAGCCGGTGCCGGACCTGCGCCACCTCGGCATCCCGTCCGACGTGTGCTCGGCGATCGAGAAGGCGATGTCGCTGGAGCCGGCCGCCCGGTTCGACTCCGCGGCCGAGTTCGGCCGCACCCTGCAGGAAGCCCAGCGCCACAACGGGTTGACCGCCGATCACATGGCGATCGGCGAACCCACCCCGCCTCCCGAGCAGCCTGAAGGTACACAGGCACTTCCGCTGTCGGAGCCTTCCAATCCCGCTGTGCCGCCATCGCTTCCGGCCACCGCCCCGCCGCCACCGCCGGCTCCTCCCCCGCCCGACATGTTCGCCCGCAGCCCGTCGAACGCGCCGTGGCCTGCCGCACAACCCCCTCCGCCGGTCCCCGCCGTCCCGCGGAAGGACCGCAGGAAGACCGTGCTCGCGCTCGCCGCCGCGGCGGCCGTGGTGCTGCTGGTGATCGGCGGGGCCGTCGTCGTGGCCTCGACGCGGGACACCGGCGGTGGCGCCGTCACGGCACCCGTGGCGCAGCCGACCGCTGAAGCGCAGCCCGGCTGGCGGCCGATCTCCGACGCCCGCACCGCCCTCGACGGGGCGGCCGCCACCCAGGCCGACGGCACCATCTGGATCTTCGGCGGGATGGGCGCCGACAACCGGGTCAGCGGCGCTCACGAGGGCTACGACCCGGCGATCGACAGCTGGAAGGGCGGTGAAGCACTCCCGGTTCCGGTGCAGCGGGCGATGTCGGTGACCTGGCAGGACACCCCCGTCGTGCTCGGCGGCTGGCGCACCGACGGCGCGGACACCAAGGTCGCCACCGACGCGGTGTGGCGGGTGGTCAACAGCCGCTGGGTGCAGTTGCCGCCGCTGCTGCAGCCGCGCGCCGCGGCGGCAGCCGCCGTGGTGGGCGACCGCATCGTCGTCACCGGCGGCGTCGACGCCGACGGCCGCGTGCTCGACACCACCGAGGTGTTCGACGGACGCGGGTGGACCCCGGCCGCGCCGATGCCGACGCCGCGCCAGCTGCTGGCCGCGGCCTCGGACGGCACGCGCGTCTACGCGATCGGCGGCACGAACGGGACGACGGACCTGACGAGCGTCGAGGCGTACGACCCGGCCGCCGACACCTGGACGTCCCTGCCCGCGCTGCCCGAGCCGCGCAGCGATTTCGGGGCGGCTGTCACCGACGCCCGACTGGTGGCGGTCGGCGGCACCGCCGCGGGGCGGCCGGTCAAGACCACGAGCGCGCTCGATCTGACGACGTCGACGTGGTCCGACCTGCCGGACCTGGGCACCGCACGCCGGGGCGCGGCCGTCGCCGCGGTCGGTAAGACGGTATACGTGATCGGCGGGTCGACCGGCGCCGGCGACGGCGTGGCCACGTCGACGGCCGAAGCGCTGAAACTGGCGCCACGCACCCCGCAACCCGCCGCACAATGGCGCTCGCTGCCGGACGCACCGACCCCCCGGCTGATGATGGCCTACACCGTGCTCGGCGACCAGATCTGGATCGCCGGCGGGATCCGGGAGGGCGAGACGCTGCAGACCGTCGAGACCTACGACACCCGCACCCAACAGTGGCAGGCGCAGCCGTCGCTGCCGATCCCGCTCAACCACGCGGCGGCGGCGACCTACCGCGGCGAGGTCGTGGTGATCGGCGGCGCCACCGACACCATCACGCAGGCCTCGGACAAGGTGTTCGCGTTCCGCGACGGCAAGTGGGTCGAGCTGGCGAGCCTGCAGCACGCGCGGGCCGCGCCGGCGGCAGCGGTGGTCGGCGACAAACTCATCGTCGTCGGCGGGCAGAACGACAAACAGCTCGTGCCTCAAACCGAGGTGTTCGACGGCACGTCCTGGACGCAGGCCGCCGACATGCCCACGGCGCGTGAGCATCTCGCGGCAGTGTCCGACGGCGTGTACGTCTACACCGTCGGCGGCCGGTTCCTGTCCGCCGACGAGAACACGGCCGCCTTCGAGCGGTTCGACCCGCAGTCCGGAAACTGGGAGAAGCTGCCCGACATGCCGACCCCGCGCGGCAGCTACGGCGCGGCCTACCTCGACGGGCGCATCGTCGTGGTCGGCGGCGAGGAACCGACGCGGGTGCTGCCCACCGTCGAGATGTACGACATCGCCAACCGCCGATGGAGCACCCAGGCGCCGGTCAACACCCCGGTGCACGGCCAGGCGGTCGCCGCGGTCGGCTCCACGGTGTACTGCATCGGGGGCGCCGACCGGCCCACTCACGAGGGGCCGGTGGCCACGGTCGAGGCGCTGGACTTCACGTAGCGTCGTCGCGCAGCTGGACGAGGGTGACCGCGCCGCGGCGCAGCGCCTCGTTGGCCAGCCGGACACGCCGGTCACCCTCGGTCGGGACGGCGAACTTGTCGTAGAGATTCTGCAGGTGCTGTTTGACGGCGGCCTCGGTGACGTAGAGCTCGCGGGCCATCGCCCGCACCGACGCGGGTTCGGGGAACGGGTCGTCGGACACCAGCGGCCGGCACAACACCACCAGCACGTCGAGTTCACGCCGGGTCAGCCGCGGCGCCGCCTCCACGGGTTGCGCGGCGACGGTCTCCTCGTCGCGGCGGCCGTCAGCGGATTCGTGGACCATCCAGAAGATCAGCCGCGACTTGCCCACGCGCACCTCGTCGCCGGAGCGCAGCACACGTTCGGCGGTGAGCTTCTCGCCGTTGAGGAAGGTGCCGTTGCGGCTGCCCATGTCGCGGATCGACCATGCGGCGCCAAGGTTTTCGAACACGGCGTGCAGCCGCGACACGGTGTCGTCGTGCTCGAGCGCGATCGCGTTGCTCGGGGCTTTGCCGAGGGTCACGCGCTGGCCGGCCAGTGGGACGAGCTCCCGTCCAGCCGGCCTGAAAACCTCCACATGGGAAGACATGCGCACCTCCTCTCCGGCAATTCTGGCGTAGCGACCGAGTCCGTGGCCCGGAACGTGGCGTTCACCGGCCGACGCCGGCACGCGACTCGGCCCGTCACCGGGGGCGGGTGACGGGCCGAGCGGGGGCGGTCAGGGCTGGGCGAACAGCGGGACGCGGTTGAACACCGGCGGCCGGATGCCGTCGTTCTTGGGCGTCGTCGGTTCCAGGACACCGCCGCTGGTGACCACCGGCGGTTGGAAGATGCCGCCCTTCGGTCCGCTCTGTTGGCCGGCGCCGCCGCTCTGGGGCGCCGTCGTGACGGTGATGGTGCCGCCCCGGCAGCTAACGATCTTGCCGTCGACGAAGACGTCCTGGCCGTCGTCGATCGGGATCTGGTAGCCGTCGGCGTCGGTGTAGGTGCAGCCGCCACCACCGGGGGTGGGCTCGTTGTCGGTGGCGAAGGCGGTGGCCGGGGCGGCGAGCAGGACGACGAAGGCGCCGACGACGGTGGCGGCGTACTTGAGGCCGGCCGGCTTGCGGGTGCTCGATGCGGTCATGATGGTGTCCTCTCGGGGGGTGCTGCGGTGTTTGGCTGTTGAGAGAAATCCTGCTGGGCGCAGCCCTCGGGCGTAATCGCCGGCAAGCCAGAGTCCGATACCGGAAGGGGAAGACTTTCCTGTCCTCCAGGTAAGGGTGTCGGACTCTGGTTTCGGGGCGAGCCGCCACGCAAGAAATCTTCAACAGCTCCAAGGGAATTGGCGGGCGCTGACTACGACTCCATGCCCCGGATGCGCGCCACACGAGCACGCCGACCGGCTTTCCGTCCCCTGGCACCAGTGCCGAGAACCGTTGTTGTGTCGTACCGTTGGGATCCACGAGCACCCCGAGGAGGTGCGTCATGGGTGAGCGTGTCGAACCGTCCGCCCTTGTGGACGGCGACGGCGACGCAGTGCAACTCAGGCTGGAGCGGTGTGTCGTCGCGTTGCGGCGCATGGTCGACGGCGGCTGGTTCGACGACCACGACGACACCATCGGCATGGAAGTGGAGTTCGATCTCGTCGACCCCTTGGGCCGGCCGCGGATGATCAACGACGCGGTCCTGGCCCGGCTGGGTCGGGCCGACATGCAACATGAGCTCGGCCAGTTCAACGTCGAGCTGAACCTGGCGCCCCGCCCGCTCCTGGGGCGCGTCCTGCGCAAGTGCGAATCCGACGTCACCGGCGTGTTCGACAGGTGCCGGGCGGCGATCGAGGTGCTCGGGGTCCGGCTGGTCGCGGTGGGCATGCTGCCCACCCTGAGCGCCGAGCAGCTGACCCCCGAGCACATCTCGCACAGCCCGCGCTACGAGCTGCTGGCGCGGCGCGTCCGCGCCGCTCGCCACCGCCCGTTCTCGGTGCGCATCGACGACGGGTGCGAGCCCGTGGAGTTCAGCACCGACTCGGTGGCCCCCGACGCCGCCGCCACCAGTCTGCAGCTGCACCTGCGGGTACCGCCGGACCGGTTCGCCGCCTACTACAACGCCGCCCAGACGATCGCCGGCGCCCAGCTGGCGGTGGCCGCGAACGCGCCCTACCTGCTCGGCAACCAGGTCTGGCAGGAGACCCGAATTCCGTTGTTGGAGCAGCTTCTTGACACCCGCCGCCCCAGGGACCTCCGGCGAGGCGCCCCGGCGCGGGTTCGACTCGGCGACCGGTGGATCGACGACCCGGTGGAGCTGTTCGACGAAACCGTCCGGGACTTCCCTCCGCTGTTTCCCACGCTGGAGGCCGAGGACCCCGACGCCGCCGTCGACGCGGGGTGCGTTCCGGGCCTGCGCGAGCTCCGGCTGCACAACGGTACGGTGTGGCGCTGGAACCGTCCCGTCTACGACGTCCAGGCCGGACGCCCTCAGCTGCGCATCGAAAACCGGGTGCTGCCCAGCGGACCGACCGCCGTCGACATGATCGCCAATGCCGCGTACTACTACGGCCTGGTCCGCGCGGTCGCCGACACCGACCCCGCCCCGTGGCAGAGCGTGCCGTTCGCGGTGGCCGAGCGGGACCTGCACCGTGCGGCGCGCGACGGGCTGGCGGCGCAGTTGAACTGGCGAGGCGCCGACCACCCGGCAGAAAGGCTCACCCGTGAGGTCCTGCTCCCCGCCGCCGCAGCGGGGCTCGACAACTGGGGCGTGGACGCCGAGGACCGCGACCGCTACCTCGGTGTCATCGAAGCGCGGGTGCGAGACGGCCGCACCGGCGCCGCCTGGCAGGTCGACACGGTGCGCCGGCTGCAGGAGCGCGGGCTCGATCGCGTCGCGGCACTGCATGAGATGACGCGGCGGTATGTCGAGCACGCGCACACCGGCGCCCCGGTGCACGAATGGCCCGTGTCGTGACCGACCGGTATCGCCCGGTACCGCCCAACATCGAAGGTGCGGAGATCACGGGTTCGTACCTGTCCGGGCCGTAATCGTACAGCTATCTTGTACATTTACCGTACGGTAAACCCGTACGAGAGGGCAGTATCCCCATGAGCATCAGTGCCAGCGAGGCGCGCCAGCGCCTCTTTCCACTCCTCGAACAAGTCAACACCGACCATGAGCCGGTACGCATCACCTCCAGGGCAGGAGATGCGGTGCTGATGTCCGCTGACGACTACGACTCGTGGCAGGAAACGGTCTACCTACTGCGCTCACCCGAGAATGCCCGCCGACTCATGGAGGCCGTCGCCCGCGACAAGGCCGGCCGGCACGCAACCCCACACCTCACCAAGTCGATCGACGAACTTCAGGAGATGGCCGGCGGCGAGGAGTGAGACACATCAACGTCGACCCCGACGCCTGGGAGGATTTCCTGTTCTGGCTGGCGTCCGACCGCAAGACGGCTCGACGGATCACGAGACTGATCGGAGAGATCCAACGCGATCCGTTCGGGGGGATCGGCAAACCCGAACCGCTCAAGGGCGAACTGTCCGGATACTGGTCTCGGCGTATAGACGACGAACACCGGCTCGTCTACCGAGCAGACGATCACCAAGTCACGATATTGAAGGCCCGGTACCACTACTGACAACGCCGGCCCGGGCTCGGAGCGGTACGGACTCAGGCGGCGCCGAGTTCCGCGTAGACCGCAGCCTCGAAGCCCAGGATCGTCTCGACCATCTTGCCGTCGAAGAACGGCAGGACCTGGGTCGCGATCACGGCGCCGATGCCCGCCCGGCGGTCGATCCAGAAGAAGCTGTTGAACAGCCCCGACCAGTCGGCCGAGCCCGCGCTGCGCATGCCGGGCAGGTCGACCAGATACAGGTGGAACCCCAGGCCCCACCCCTGCGGCACGTCGAGTAGCTCGACCGGGTTGGTCAGCTCGGGGATGGCCGGCTCCAGCTTCTTCGGCAGCGGCGCCCCGTCGAGGTGGTCCCGCAACGCGAGCTCCACCGTCTCCTCGTTGAGGATGCGCTTGCCGTCGAGCTCGCCGCCGTTGAGCCAGGCGCGCACGAAACGCCCGTAATCGGCCACCGTCCCGTAGGACCCGTGACCGGCGGCGTCCCACTCCGGTGTGGCGGGCAGGTCCAGGTCGGTGGGCACCAAGCTGCCGTCGGGCGCGCGAAAGCGGATGGGCAGCAATCGTTCTCGCTGCTCGTCGCTCGGCGCGAACGTGGAGTCCGTCATCCTTAGCGGGCCGTAGACGTGCTCGGCGAGGTAGTCGGCCAGCGTCTGGCCGCTCACCGCCTCGACGACCATGCCGAGCCAGTCGGTGCTGACGCCGTACTCCCATACTGTGCCGGGATCGTGCACCAGCGGCGCGCTGATACTCTTCTTGACGCCCTCCAGGGGGTTGGGGAAGTTCTGCCCGGCGCAGTAGGCGAACAGCTTCTCGTTGAGGAAGTGGTAGCCGCAGCCGGCGGTGTGGTTCATCAGCTGCCGCACGGTTGCCTGCGCGCTGGGCTCGCGCAGGACCGGCTCACCACCCTCGAAGCCGTCGAGCACCTGCAACTCCCCGAACTCGGGCACGATCGACGCGACGGCCACGTCCAGATCTACGCGCCCCTGCTCGACGAGCTGCAGCGCCGCGGTGGTTGCGACGGCCTTGGTCATCGACGCGTTCCGGAACATGGTGTCGGGCTTCGTATCTCCGGCCGCACCCTCGTAGAGGACGCCGTCGCGGCCGACCACTGTGGCGGCTACGCCGTGCAGCGACCCATCGGCGGTCACGGCGTTCAGGAGATCGTCGATTCGTTCAAACCCCATCTGAAGCTCCTTTGCATTCACGGGATACCGGGGCCATCGTCGCATGGACCGACAGGCGTGCCGCGACGTGGTTCAGCGACACATGCGTCGAGGCACGAGGTGGCGCGAACAGTCCCTAGGCGGCCGGGGTCACGTCCCGGCTCGCGTCCGTCGTGTGCGTGGCCGGTGGATGGTGCTCCGGCGCCCAGCCGACATACGTCAGGTAGAGACCGACCAGCGCGGCCACGCCGCACGCCGCGATCCACCACGCTGTCTTGCCGATCATGGTGTCGGCCAACGACATAAACGTATCCGGGAAAAAGAGCAGGAACAGCGCGCGCACGACGATCAGCCAGCCCAGCGCCGAGACGACGATCGCCGCGGGACCATGCCAGTGCTGGTGCAGTGCGACGACGACAAGCCCGGCGACGAGGATGAACGCCCCCGCCATCCACAGCCACGCCGAGTTCGCCGAGAAGTCCGACAGCAGCGTCTGCATGTCCGACGCCCGCAGCACCGCCGCGAGGTCGACGATCACCAAGAAGGGTCCGAGCACGCGAGCGAACATCCGCGTCCGGTCGTGGACCTGCTGTGAGGTGTTCATTGCGGACCTCCATCCGACTGGCGGCGCTGTCGGCCGATCCGAACAAGGCCGTCAGTTCGATCGCAGCACCGGGTTGGAGTTCCGGATAGGGACGGAAGTCACCAGGTTGGCGGGGCTGGTGCCCACAGCCCTGACAGCAATCTCGCGTGCAGCACTGAAAACTGACGGCTCACATCCGCGAGTACCGCGTCAACGCGATGCTGTACAGGCCGTAGGCCGCGAATCCTGTTGCGGCAACCAGCAGGATCTCATGGCCGAAGTGCGCGCGGCCGAGCGCCTCCACTGCCGCATCCAACCCTGTCGCCCGCGTCGGGTCCTGCAGGAAAGCCGCACCGATCACCGACAACCCGGCAGCGAACAACACCACACCCTCACCGACATGCCCGCACACCCCCAGCACCGTGATCAGCCGTCCACCCGGCACCGTCAGATCGCCGAGGAATTTCCGCGACGCGCCCTTGTACACGAAGTAGCCGCCTGCTGCGGCGACCGCCAAGCCGACTGCCACCAGGGCAGTCTTGCCGCTGGCGGACTGCATCAACCGCGCGCTCAGCCCCTCGGCCCGTTCACTGCCCTGCCGGCCGACCCCCAGCGCGAACTGGACAGCCGCGAACGCCAGTGCCAGATACACCACCGCCAGGCCAAAAGCCTTGAGCCGGTTGATCAGTGGCGACTCCCGCAGATGGGCGTGGCGGTGCTCACCCGGATGCAGACCCAACACCGTCTCGGCCAGCCGCCACATCGCCAGCGCCACCAGCCCCACCGCGACCACCCACAGCGACATCACCCCGCCCCGTTGCTCGGCCAGCGTCGCCAGCGCCCCGGTCTGGTCGGCGTCACCGGTGAAGCCGAACGCCATCCGCACGATGATGTAGGCGATGAGCAGATGCAGCAGCCCGCTGACGGGATAACCCGCCCGCGCGATCCATTCCACGGTGTGACTCTCGGTGGCCCGGTTGACCGCGCCCTTGAAACTCATGCCCTGGTCACCAGGTCCTGCCGAACACCGGACTCGGCTACCCGGCGTTCCGCAGGCCGAAACGGTGCGGACGAAGCGGCACAGCCCGGGGTTACACCCCGAACGCCGAGCCCCGCTCACGGTCCAGATGCGTCTCGGCCTTGTTCTTCAGGAAGAAGACGTAGACGACCAGCGACACCGCGATGCACACCGTCACGTAGCCGATGAACAGCGGCACCTGATCCCGTTCCTTGAGCGCCTGGTAGATCAGCGGCGCGGTGCCGCCGAAGATCGAGTTCGCCAGCGCATACCCGACGCCCACCCCGAGCGCCCGCACGTGCGCCGGGAACAGCTCGGATTTCACCAGCGCGTTGATCGACGTGTACCCGGTCAGAATCACATAGCCCACCGCCATCAGCGCGAAAGACAGCAGCGGCGAGTGGGTTTCGGGCAGATAGGTGATCAGCACATAGGTCCACACCAGCCCACCCACGCCGAAGAACACCAGCATCGGCTTGCGTCCGACCTTGTCGCTGATCATCCCACCGACCGGCTGCAGCAGCATCAGGAAGATCAGCCCGATCAGGTTGATCCACGTCGCGGTCATCGCGCCGTCGTAGGTGGTCTTGACGATCGCGGGCGCGTTCACGCTGTAGGTGTAGAACGCGACCGTGCCGCCCATCGTGATCAGGAAGCACAGCAGGAACGGACGCCAGTAGCTGGTCAGCAGTTCCCGCATCGAACCGGCGCCCTGATCCTTGCCGGAGCGGGCCGCCTCGATCACGTCCTCGGACAGCGACTCGTCCATCGTGCGCCGCAGCCAGAACACCACGACCGCGGCCACGCCACCGATGCCAAATGCGATGCGCCAACCGAATTCGCGCATCTGCTCCTGATCGAGGAACGACTGCAGGATCAGCAGCGTGAACTGCGCCAGCACGTGCCCGCCGACCAGCGTCACGTACTGGAACGACGAGAAGAACCCGCGCCGCTCCCGCGTCGCCGCCTCGGACATGTACGTCGCCGACGTGCCGTACTCCCCGCCCGTCGCGAAACCCTGCACCAGCCGCGCCAGCACCAGGATGATCGGCGCCGCGATCCCGATCGAGGCCTGCGACGGCACCAGCGCGATCACCGCCGAGCACAACGCCATCAGCGACACACTGACCGTCAGCGCCGCGCGCCGGCCGCGGCGGTCGGCGAACCGGCCGAAGAACCACGACCCGATCGGGCGCATCACGAACGTGATCGCAAAGATCGCGTACACGTACACCGTCGAGTTCTTCTCGGACTCGGCGAAGAACTGTCCCTCGAAATACGTTGCGAACACGGTGTAGACGTAGACGTCGTACCACTCGACGAGGTTGCCCGACGACCCGCGAATGGTGTTCCAGATCGCCCGCCGGGTCTCGGCGGCACTCGACTTCGGCAGCGGCGTATCAGTCCGTGTGGTCATGCTCGTCCCCCTCGTCAGCGGCACGCGCGCAACCCCGGGTCCGTCGACGCCACGCTCGCGACCTCAGAGCACGCTACCCGTTCGCGGGTTCGCCGAGCCTCAACAGGCCGATGCCTTCGGCGATTTTCGCGGTGATCGCCGGCGATGCCTCCTCGTCGGCCCCGGCGCCCTGTGGTGTCGAACGCTCGAGGAAACGCAGCAGTTCGACCGGGAACGGCAACACCAGCGTGGAGTTCTTCTCCGCCGCCACCTCGACGACGGTCTGCAGCAGCCGCAGTTGCAGAGCCGCGGGCTGCGCCGACATCACCTCGGCCGCCGCCGCCAGCTTCTGCGAGGCCTGCAGCTCGCCGTCGGCGGTGATGATCCGGGCCCGTCGCTCCCGCTCGGCCTCGGCCTGGCGGGCGATCGAGCGCTTCATGGAGTCGGGCAGCACCACGTCCTTGATCTCGACACGGTCGATGTGAATGCCCCAGCCCAGTGCGGGGCTGTCGATCATCAGCTCCAGGCCCTGGTTGAGGTGCTCCCGGTTGGACAGCAGGTCATCGAGGTTGCTCTTGCCGATGATCGACCGCAGCGACGTCTGCGCGACCTGCCCGACAGCCGACCTGTAGTCCTGCACATCGACCGCCGCGCGCACCGGGTCGGCCACCTGGAAGTAGATGACGGCGTCCACCCGCACGGTCACGTTGTCGCGGGTGATGCCGTCCTGGGCGGGCACCGGCATCGTGATGATCTGGACGTTCACCTTCTGCAGCCGGTCGGCGACCGGCACCAGCACGGTCAGCCCGGGAGCGCGCACCCGGGGCTGCACCTGCCCGAACCGGTACACCACGCCCCGCTCGAACTGCTGGATCACGCGCACGTTGGCCCCGACGAGCCAGAGCAGTATCAGGGTGACCGCACCGGCCACCGCGGCCATGGTGATCATGGCGTCTCCATCCCGCCCGACGCGGCGACGGCGCACGGAACGGCGGACCTCGCCGTCCACGCGTCGAGGTCCGGGGGCAATCCGACCGATCTCCGGCCCAGCGGGCCCGAGTCCATTCCTCGATTCTGGCACGCCCACCGCTCCGCGGAAACACTCTCGCCGATCAAGAACGCTTTGACCGGAACAGATTTCACAGCCGCTCCACAGCCGTGCTGCTCACCGGCGGCGTCACCGGCCCGGGCAGCCTTTCCGACGACGGCTTGTCGCGGAGACCACCGAAAGCGGTCACCGTACACCTGCCTCGGCCATAGGCTGGCGCCATGCACGACCGCCGTCGGGCACAGAGAATCGCCGCCGCCAAGTTGGCCGGCTGCTGTCTGGTCGCGGGCCTGCTGCTGGCCGCGATGATGTTCCCGTTCGTCGGGGGCGCCGGCACCGCGATCATGCGCGTCTCCGACTCGGCCACCGAGGAATCCGCGGACCTGTTCAAAGGTGAGGCGCCGATCGTGTCCACCATGGTGGACGCTGCGGGAAACCCCATCGCGTGGCTCTACGAGCAGCGCCGCTGGGTGGTGCCCAGCGATCGGATCGCCGGCACGATGAAGCTGGCCATCATCTCGATCGAGGACAAACGGTTCGCCGAGCACAACGGCGTCGACTGGCAGGGCACGCTCACCGGCCTCACCGGTTACCTGCGCGGCGACAAGAGCACCCGGGGCGGGTCGACGCTGGAGCAGCAGTACGTCAAGAACTTCAACCTGCTGGTGAAGGCCCGAACCGACGCGGATCGGCGCGCCGCGGTCGCGATTACGCCGGCACGCAAACTGCGCGAGATACGCGCCGCCCTTGCCTTGGACAAACTGTTGCCCAAGACCGAACTGCTGTCCCGCTACCTGAACCTGGTGTCGTTCGGCAACGGCGCCTTCGGCGTGCAGGACGCCGCGCGTACCTACTTCGGCATCGACGCCGCCGACCTGAACTGGGAGCAGGCCGCCCTGCTGGCCGGGATGGTGCAGTCCACCAGCCTGCTCGATCCCTACACCAACCCGGACGGCGCGCTGTCGCGGCGCAACGTCGTGCTCGACACGATGATCGAGAACCTGCCGGAGCACGCCGACGCACTACGCGCTGCGAAGAACCGGCCGCTCGGGGTGCTGCCCCGGCCCGCCCCGCTGCCACAGGGCTGCATCGCCGCCGGCGACCGCGGGTTCTTCTGCGAGTACGCGATGCGCTACCTGGCGCGCGCCGGCCTGACTATGGAGGACGTGGCCCGCAACGGCTACCTGATCCGCACCACGCTGGACCCGAAGGTCCAGGCCAGCGTCAAGACGGCCATCGACAAGTACGCCGAACCCACCACCCCTGGGGTGGCCAGCGTGATGAGCGTGATCCTGCCGGGCAAAGAGTCCCACCGGGTGGTGGCGATGGCCGACAACCGCAGCTACGGACTGGATCTCAGCGCCGGGGAGACGGTGCAGCCGCAGCCGTTCTCGCTCGGCGGTGACGGCGCCGGCTCGGTGTTCAAGATCTTCACCACCGCGGCCGCGCTGGAAATGGGCCTGGGCATCAGCGCCCAGCTGGACGTGCCCCAGACGTTCCGCGCCACCGGCCTTGGCGACACCACCGATCCGGGCTGCCCGCGAAAGACGTGGTGCGTGAAGAACGTCTCCGGGTACTCGGGCCAGCTCAGCGTCACCGATGCACTGGCGAAATCGCCCAATACCGCGTTCGCCAAGCTGATTTCGCAGATCGGGGTGCCCCGCGCGGTGGACATGGCCGTCCGGCTCGGGCTGCGGTCCTACGCCGAACCGGGCACCGCCCGCGTCTACGATCCCGACAGCAACGAGAGCATCGCCGACTTCATCAAGCGGCAGAACCTCGGATCGTTCACCCTGGGTCCGTTCGAGCTCAACGCGCTGGAGTTGACGAACGTCGCGGCGACGTTGGCGTCGGGCGGCGTGTGGTGCCCGCCCAGCCCGATCGACAAGGTCTTCGACCGCTACGGCAAAGAGGTGGCCTTAGCGACCCCGGCCTGCGAGCAGGTGGTCCCCGAGGGGCTCGCCAACACGATGGCCAACGCGCTCGGCAAGGACCACACCGGCGGGACCGCCACCGGGGCAGCGAGTTCGGTGGGATGGGATCTACCGATGGCCGGCAAGACCGGCACCACCGAATCGCATCGGTCATCGGCGTTCGTCGGCTTCACCA
The DNA here is from genome assembly GCF_025263565.1 of Mycobacterium sp. SMC-8. Taxonomy (NCBI): domain Bacteria; kingdom Bacillati; phylum Actinomycetota; class Actinomycetes; order Mycobacteriales; family Mycobacteriaceae; genus Mycobacterium; species Mycobacterium sp. SMC-8. Next base: position 2,490,711 of record NZ_CP079865.1, on the reverse strand, counting down.
ACCGGTACGCCGCCGCGAACTACATCTTCGACGACTCCCCCTCGCCGTCGGGCCTGTGCTCGTACCCGCTGCGCAAGTGCGGCGACGGCGATCTCTACGGCGGTACGGAACCGGCCCTGACGTGGTACCAGGCGATGGAGCCCATCGCCAACGACTTCGGGCCGGTCGCGCTGCCGCCCACCGATCCCCGCTACGTCGACGGCGGGCCGGGCAGCGAAGTGCCCAGCGTCACCGGGATGAAGCTCGATGCCGCGCGGAAGAAGTTGGAGGAAGCGGGTTTTCAGGTCGCGCCGGATCCGACCGCGGTCAATAGCGACTCCGCGAAGGGCGCGGTGGTGGGGACCTCGCCGCGCGGCAAGACGATCCCCGGCTCGATCGTGACGATCATGGTCAGCAACGGCATCCCGCCGGTGGTCTATCGGCCGCCTCCGCCGCCGAGCGCGCCGCCGCCTCCGGCGCCTGGCGAACTGCTTCCTCCCCCGCCGCCCAACGTGATCCAGATCCCAGGGCTGCCACCGATCATGATGCCCTGGCCGGCGCCCCCGCCACCCGCGCCTCTGCCGCCGCCACCGCCGCCACCACCCCCGGCGTGAGGCCCTCGGGTCTGGTGCCGAGATTGCGCCTGGCGCGGCAAGATTCGAGAAGAGTGCGCGGTAGATGCGATCTCGGCACTAGGTTGGCCTGGCGTGAGGTCACTCTGCTGCGCCGTACTCCAGGGCCGGCTCCGCTGAGTCCACGCTGCCGCCGCTTGAAATCGTCAACCGGTCCGGCTGCACGTCATAGCGCGCCCCGTCCGACCCGGTGACCGTGAATCCGTCACCGGAGCGTTGTGCGCCACGGATTTCGCGGTTCGCGCCGTCGCGCAACCGCTCGCCGCGGTAGTAGAAGTCACCGTCGCTGGTCTCGCAGATGACCGCCAGCGACAGCGAGGTCCGGATCAGCGCCGCCGGCGTGCTTTCCGAATCGCAGCGCGCCGTATGGCCCACGAAGCCTTGCGAATCCGTGCCAGACACCCCCTCCACGGCGGAGCGCGTCGTCGTGGTGGTGGGGTCCGTCGAGGACGGCGAGGACGGCGGCGCGGCGATCCGCGGCGTCGAGGTCCCCGAGTTGCCGCCGGTGAACACCAGCACCGCAGCCAGCACCAGCGCGGCGGTGAACAACACGATGGTCGCGATCACCAGCGCGATCTGCCCACGGCTGAACCGCTTGCCCGGTGGTGCGGGCGGCGGCAGTGGCGGCGAGGTGGGGTAGGCCGACGAGAACTGCCGCGTCGACGGCGGCGGCGTCGCCCGCACCACCGGGGGTGCACTCGCCGCCCCACTCGGCTCCGCCGACTCCGCACTCGGGGCGCCGTCGGCGGCCGCGACGGCGGCCCGCGCCAACTCGCCGGCGGTCGCGTAGCGGTCGCGCGGCTGCTTGGCCATGCCGCGGGCGATCACGTCGTCGAACGCGCGGCCGACCCCGCGGCGCATAATGCTCGGCCGCGGCGGCGGCGCGAACATGTGCGCGCTCCACACCTGCCGGACGTCGGCGGCCTCGAACGGCGCCCGGCCCGTCAGCGACTCGTACAGCAAGCACGCCAGCGAGTACACATCCGACGCCGGACCGCCGCGCTCCCCGCTGAACCGCTCCGGCGCCATGTACGCGCTCGACCCGACCACCAGGCCCGTCGACGTCACCGACGCCTCCCCGCCGCCGTGGGCGATGCCGAAGTCGACCAGATAGGCGAAGTCGTCCGGGGTCAGCAACACGTTCTCCGGCTTGATGTCGCGGTGGATCAGCCCGTCGGCGTGCGCGGCGTCCAGCGCCGCGGCGACCTGGCGCAGGATCGCCACCGCCCGCGCCGGCGGCAGCGCCCCCTCGGCGCGCAGCACCTCTTTGAGGCTGGCGCCCTCGACCAGGCGCATGTCGATGTAGAGGACGCCGTCGATCTCACCGAAGTCGTGCACCGGGATGACGTGCGGTTCCTGCAGCCGGGCCGCGACGCGAGACTCCCGGCGGAAGCGTTCCTGGAAGCTGCGGTCGGCCGCCATCTCCGGGCGCAGCAGCTTGATCGCCACCATGCGCTCACGCGCGGTGTCGTAGGCGCGGTACACCTCGCCCATTCCCCCGACCCCGATGATCGACTGCAGCTCGTAGGGCCCGAACCGGGTCCCCAACCGGGAGCCTCCTTTCGGGGTGCTCACATGCAATCCTTCCGTCATCGACCGACAGCGCCGAATAGGCTTCCCCATCGCGGCGCCGCCTAATCGGGCGGGGGGGTCAACAGCAGCTGAGCAGCTCCTTCAGCTCGGCGTCGAACCGGTCGGCGAGGTCCCACAGGTCGTCGACCAGTTTCGGGCACGAGATGATGCCGACGTCGAGCTTGTCGGCCAGCGACATCACCGTGATGTTGAGCCCGGAGCCGTGAAGGATCGGGCCGAGCGGATACAGCGCGGTGACGCGCGCACCGCAGCTGTACAGGGTGTCCGGCGGTCCGGCGACGTTGGAGATCACGGCGTTGTGGATCGCGGTCTTGGTCAACGGGGTGCGCGACAGCAGCCCCAGCAGCCACGCGTAGCCGGCGCGGGAGATGCTCTGCGCCAGGTCGACGAACAGGGTGGGGCCCAGCGAGCCGCTGTGCTCCTTGGCCTTCAGGTTCGATTCGGCGATCGCCTGCACGCGGTCGACCGGGTCGTCGATATCGGTGTGCAGGTTGCAGAACATGCCCGAGAGCTGGTTGCGGCCCGGCCGGTCGGACTGGCCGTGCACCGATGCCGGGACGACGGCGATCAGCGGCTTGGCGGGGAGTTCGCCGCGGTCGGCCAGGAAGCCGCGCAACGCGCCGGCACACAACGCCATCACGACGTCGTTGACCTTGATGCCGAAGTGGTTCTTCACCTTCTTGACGTCGTTGAGGTCGAGCTGGACGAGCGCGATGGTGCGCTCGGAGGTGATCCGGTCGTTGAACCGCGTGGTCGGCGCGGTGAACGGCGCGGCCATCGCATTTCCGGTGACCGCACGGTTGACGGTCTTGGCGAGCATCGCGGCAGTTTCCGGGAGCACCCGGGCGAACTGCAGCGGGCGGGTGACGAAGCGGACCAGCCCGTCGACGGTGATCGCCAGCGGCGAGGGGTTCCCGGGCCCGTCGACCGGGTCAGGCGGCGGCGCATCGGGCTCGACGTCGAGCAGCTGGTTGAGCAGATTGGCCGCCGACACGCCGTCGACCGCGGCGTGATGCACCTTGATCATCAGCGCCAGGGTGTCGGGCTGGGCGCCGCCCTCGATGACCCACATCTCCCACAGCGGTTTGCTGCGGTCCAGCTGAACCGACGCGATGTGGCCGCAGACCTCGGCGAGCTCCTCCCGCCCTCCAGGCGAGGGCAACGCGATGCGGCTCAGGTGGCGGGACAGGTCAAAGTCCTTGTCCTCCACCCACACCGGATGGTCGAGGTTCAGGTCGCTGTCGGCGAGCTTGGCCCGGAACTCCGGAACGGCGGGGATGCGCTTGGCCAGCTCGTCGCGGAAACGCGCGAAGCTGTAGCCGCCCGGCACCGTCGAGGTGTCCAATTCGACCACCGCGCACACGTGCAGCGGCACGGTGGCTGATTCGCTGTACAGAAGACCCGCATCAAGGCCACTCAGCCGTTCCATTCCCGTCACGTACCCAGACTGTGATCTGGATCAAACCGGACGCCCTCTCCTGCTTTGCCGAAATTGCATGCAGCGCGGAAAACCGCGTGAGAACACCACAGCGGACGCGATCTCGGCGACCGGATGGCCCCAATCCGCAATGACCCGGCCTCATCGCGCTCGGTATGGTGCAGTCGTACGGTGATGGATCTCGCCGGAGCGAACGACGCTCGAACCGCCCGCGGGCTGATAGTTCCTACCAATCGATTTGATCGTTGGGAGCTGCCCGTGTCCGTCGTTCCGCCATCCATCCGCTCGGCTACCGCCGCCGACATTCCTCAGCAGCGTCACGCCGTGGGAACGCGTCGATGAACCCGCCGCCGGCCGGTCCCGAGAATCGGCGACCGGATTCGCACGCGGAACTGCCGACCGACCCTGATGCACCCGACACGGATGTTGCCGCGCCGCCCATTGCGGGTGCACCCGCGCCCAGGCCGTTGCATCTGCAACCGATTGCTCTGCTGTGGGTGTTCGGCGGCGGGATCATCGGCACCGGCCTCCGGTACTGGGTGGAGAAGTTGTTGCCTCACGACCCGGCGCACTGGCCGTGGGGAACGTTCCTGGTCAATCTCGTCGGCGCGTTCCTGTTGGGCGCCCTGCTGGAGGGTCTGGCCCGCGCCGGCGAGGACGCCGGCTGGCGCCGCCGCGCCCGACTGTTCGCCGGCACGGGCGGGTGCGGGGCCTTCACCACCTACAGCACGTTGTCGTTGGAGGTATCGATGTCGGCAACGCACCATCAACTCGTCACGGCGGTCTCCTACGGGGTGGCCAGCGTCATCATCGGAACCCTGATGGCCTGGCTCGGCATCGTGACAGCCGCGGAGGTCCATCGACGGAGGGCAGCGGCATGATTGCGGCGCTCACCCTGCTCTTCGGTGCGCTCGGCGCGGTGACCCGGTTCGTCCTCGATGCCGCCGTCAAACGCCGGTGGCCCACCCCGTTCCCGTGGGCCACCTTCGGGATCAACGTCTCGGGGTCGTTTCTGCTCGGCGTGCTGGCCGCGGCCGTGCTGTTCCACGGGCAGCCCGCGGCGTGGCAGACCGTGATCGGCACCGGCTTCTGCGGGGGCTACACGACGTTCAGCACAGCGAGCTTCGAGACGGTTCGACTGGTCCAGCAGCAGGCGCGCTGGCGCGCCCTGATGAACGCATTCGGCTCGCTGCTCGCCTCGGTGCTGGCGTGCCTGGCCGGCCTGGGCCTGGTGTGGGCACTATGACCGATGAAGGAGGCGGAGTGACCGGCGACGTCACCTCCGGGCAGCGCCCGACGAACTCGCCGCAGCTGGTGCTGGGTTGGGACCTGCAGCCGACGAGTTCTTCGGCGTTGCGGTGCGCGGTCGACCTTGCGACCCGCCTTGGTGCCCATCTGCACGTGGTGCATGTGGCCGACGCCGAAGATCTCCCCGTCGATCCGGACGCCTGCGATTGGGAGGAGCAGCTCGATCAGCGGCTCGCCGATGTCGAGACCACCGCTCGCAGCCTGCTCGACGGGATGGATACGACGTGGACGTACCACGACACCCGGGGACGGCCCAGCGATGCCCTCGCCGAGCTTGCCGAATCCACCGACGCGCTGATGATCGTCGTCGGCGCGCAGCGCGGCGGCATGCACTCCTTCCTCGAATCTCTCGCCGGGGAATCGGTGTCGCGCCAGCTGACCCACCGCCACGGCCGGCCGGTGCTCGTCGTACCCGAACCGCGGGGCACCCGCCAGGCATAACCACCCCCCTCATTGAGATCGCGGTGAGGGCCGCGGTTGGTGGTAAACCTCCGCCAAGGCGATCTCGGCGATCAGGCGGACAGGTCGAACCTGCCCTCGGCCAACCGTTTCGGAGCGCGACCGTCGACCAACTCACTGCGGTCCTCGGGATGTTTCCAGTAATGGCGCACCAGCCAATAGAGTCCGGCACCGCCGGGCACGTAGAGGTCAGCCATGCCAATGATCTCTTCGCCGCCGTCGCGTAATCGAAGTACGACCGCACGAGGTGCTCGCCGCGACTCCGCGTGAGCGGTAACGTCAACGACGTTGTCCCATTCGAAGATTCGCACTGAACGGATGTCGGAGTTCTCGATCACTGCCGGAGTCAACGTGAGATGGCCGAATCCGCGTCGACGCCAAGCTGTGATCAATCCCCAGACCATCGTGCACAACACCGCCGCTGCGGCCCCCACCCACACCGTGCGCAAAGCTCGTGTTTCCGCGAACTCGATTGCACCCACCGGCGCAGCCACCACGAAGATCAGCAGACTTGGTACGGCCGCCACTACACCAGTGACTATCAGATTGCTGGTACGTCGGTCCAGCAATACGGTGAATCCTGTTGCCTTACTGGCTGTACGCAGTGTAGTTCGTCGCAAAATCACCAGCAGGATCGCGGAAGCGAACAGGATCAGAAAGGCGAAGAAACCTAGTGTGACCGCCAACGTGAGATAGCTACCTCGTGTTGAAGCTGTCACTCCGAGACCAAGGTAAGCAAAAGCGAAGCCGATGCACGCCGAGATCGCGACGACGGCAAACCTGCTGCCACGCCGCCATTCCACGGGCTCCGGCAGTTCTAGTACGGACATACGACCTCACCGATGAACTTGCCCATTTCCATGCCTCCGGCGGCACCGAAGCCACCGAGCACGACTGCCCCGAGCGGGACGGTCAACGGCGCGAGGGGACCGCCGAGCACGCCGATAGCAGCCCCGGCTTCGGCCATAGCCCAGCCCCCGCTTCCGCCGGCGACACCGGCGACAAGCGCGATGCAGCGGTCTTTCCCCGACTCCGCCATCACCATGTCGAACACGGTGGTCGCCGCGCTCAGCGCCGGCCCGCCGAACTTCATCGCCTTGCCGATGTTGTCGACCGACTCGGCGGTGAGTATCGGCAGCGAACCGCCGCGGGCGATGTGCTTCTCCAGGCCGCCCATGCCTGTTGTGGTCGCCATGGAAAGGTTGTCGATCAGCTCGACCGGCACGGCGCTGTGCCGTCCGTCCGGCGTCGTGAAACCGGCCGTCCGGTAGCCCGTCGGATCCATCGACATCGTCAGATGCGAACCGTCCGCGTAGGCGATGGTGGTGTAGTCGCAGTCGTTGCCCAGGTCGTGCCAGGAACTCGTCCTGGCGATGAAGTCACCGTTCTTGTCGAACTCCTCCATCTGGAAGAAGTTCTGTTTACTCGGCCACTCGAACGGATCCATCCGCGTGGTGATCGCCTTGCTTCCGTCCTGTTTGATCACCGTCGTCACCTCCTCGCCGTACCGGTTCGTCGAGTAAACGACCTCGCGGATGTGCTGCTGCTGATCGGCCGCGCGGATCGCCTCCTGACCTGCCAATCCGAGGGGATTGCGCGGATCGGGCACCTGGTCGGGCGGGCGCTGCGCTGTCGGCAGCAGCAGGCCCCCGAGATCGGCCGGCGGACCGGGCTCCACGAAACCGGCCTCCTTGCCCGCCGCGATGATCGCGTCGGCGGTCGCGTTGTCGGCGTCTCCCACCGCGCCGAGCATCGTGTTGATCTCTCCTTGTTCCTGCATCGCCAGGGCCTGCAGTTTCGCCATCTCCTCTTCCGACGTCATCATCGGGTCGATGAGCACGACCCACTGGTCGGTGACGTTGAGCGGGCCGGCATCTACCTGGTCAGCCTTGGCCAGCAGCGCCGCCCGGGCACCGCCGATCGTGTTGGCGCCGTTTTTCAGTGCTGCCGCCACTGCTTTCGCGTAGTCGGTGAATTGCTGTGCCTTGATGTCGGCGCGGCCGAACATCCCGGTCGCCGCGTCATGTGCCTCTCCCGACCATCCTTTGACCTCGGGAAGCCGATTGACCGCGTCGTCGATGCCGGATACCGCCGCGCCAACCGATGTGCCGCTGGAATCGACCGCGCCCCCGCTCGCGCTCAACGCGTCCGGGTCCCAGCTTTGCAGCGTTGAGCGGGAAGGCAGCACAAGGGTTGATTCTCCCTCAGCTTCGGAGGGGTTCGGCGCAACATTTGGCGCGGGGGTCTTTGTTTCCCAGATACCGCCATACCGGTTGCCGGACCAGCACGGGCGGCACCGAGGGCCCGGCGACTACGGCTCCACCGCAGCGGTGGGCGGCCAGCGGTTCATCGCGGCCTCCAACTCGGCCTGAGTCAAAGCGCCGACCGGCAACCGGTCCTGCCCCGCGTGACATCGCAAGCCCTGCAACAGGATCGCGACGTAACGTCGCCACAGGTCGGCCGACACCTCGGCCGAATACTCGCTCACTGCGCCTGCCATCAAGCCCAGCAGCGGCATATCCGTCGCCGACACCTCGGGACGCAGATATCCGTCCCGTTTGGCCCGCTCGACGAGTTTCGAAATCCGCGGGTGCAGCCGGGTTCGGCCGGCGTCCACCCGCCCCCCGCAGGACGCCCGACTGAACGCGATCTCGCGCAGGCCGCGGTCGGTCGCGGTCATCTCGCTCAGCTGCCAGACGAAGCTGGACAACCCCTCCCACGAGTCCTCGGCCTCCAGCGCGGACTCGGCCAGCACCACGAGTTGGTCGATCCCGTCCTCGAAGATGGCCTCGAACAACGCCTCCTTGGTGGGGAAGCGCCGGTACACCGTGCCGACACCGAGACCGGCGTGGTGGGCAACCTCGTTGAGCGTGGCCTCCAGCCCGCGCGTGGCACACAGCTCGCGGGCTGCTTCGATGATCCGTCGCCGGTTGCGCTCGGCATCCTTGCGCAGGCCCGACGCCTGCGGATCCCCAGCACTCATGACGGCGAGTCTACGGACCGCAGCCGCCGGCCTTCGGCACCCTTGCCCACGCCCCAGCAGCAATTGTCAAATCACCGGCCCAATTTAGTGATGTGCCTTACCAAAACACAATAACCGGATTGACTCTATCCACTTGCAGGCTTAGATTCCCTAACGATCGCATGTGCCGTCTGATGTCCCGCGGCGCCCCTCATCGAAAGGCACGACCTTGCCTGCCGCTTCCGCGTGCGCAGAAACTTCCCGGAAGACGCTGCACGGCAACCTCACTCACCTCCGGACTGAACGGTGATCGCCGTCGTCAAACGGGTGTGGCTGCCCATGCTGGTGGTGGCCGCGGTGGCGGTCGGCGTGCTGACCGTGTCGCAACTGCGCTCCGTGTTCGGATCTGACGGCGCGATCGTGACCACGGTGGACGCCGACACCGCAGAGTCGTTCAACCCGAAGGTCGTCACGTACGAGGTCTTCGGGTCCGGCTCCTCGGCGACCATCAACTACGTCGACCTCGACGGCAAGCCGCAGCGCACCGGTGAGGTGCCTCTGCCCTGGTCGCTGACGCTGGAGACCACGCTGCCGTCGGTGATGCCGAACATCATGGCCCAGGGCGACGGCCACACCATCGGCTGCCGGGTCATCGTCGATGACGAGATCAAAGACGAAAGGACGGCCGACGGGTTGAACGCCGCGACGTACTGCCTGGTGAAGGCAGCATGACTCTCCTCAGCAGGCGGACCGGCGACAGCCCGGACGACGCGCCCACCGACTCGATCCCGGCGACGCGGCATGCGGCGACCTCGCGGCCCCGGCTGCCGCGATTCATCCGCACCTTCGCCATCCCGATCGTCCTGGCCTGGATCGGTATCGTCGCGTTCCTCAACACGGCCGTGCCGCAGCTCGAAGACGTCGGCAAGCTGCGCGCGGTGTCGATGAGCCCCAACGACGCGCCTGCGCTGATCGCGACCAAGCACGTCGGCGAGAAGTTCCAGGAGTACGACACCTCCAGCTCGGTGATGATCGTGGTGGAGGGCGAGCAGCCGCTCGGGCCGGACGCGCATGCGTTCTACGACGAGGTCGTCCGCGAACTCGACGCCGACACCACCCACGTCCAGCACGTCCAGGATTTCTGGGGTGACACGCTCACCGCGGCCGGCGCGCAGAGCATCGACGGCAAGGCCGCCTACGTCCAGGTGTACATCGCCGGGGACCAAGGCGAGGCGCTCGCCAACGAATCGGTTCGGGCGGTGCGTGACATCGTCGAATCGAACCAGGCTCCAGACGGGGTCAAGGCCTACGTCACGGGTCCCGCGGCGCTCACCACCGATCAGAACATCGTCGGTGACGCCAGCATGAAAACCATTGAGGGCGTGACGATCGCGATCATCATCGTGATGCTGCTGATCATCTACCGGTCGGTCGTCACGATGCTCGTCACCATGACGATGGTCTTCGTCGGATTGTTCTCAGCCCGCGGCATCGTCTCCTTCCTCGGGTACCACGAGGCGTTCGGACTCACCACGTTCGCCACCAGCATGGTGGTGACGCTGGCGATCGCCGCGGCCACCGACTACGCGATCTTCCTGATCGGGCGCTATCAGGAAGCCCGGCGGTCGGGTATGGACCGGGAATCGGCGTACTACGACATGTTCCACGGCACCGCCCACGTGGTACTCGCCTCGGGCATGACGATCGCCGGGGCCACGGCGTGCCTGCACTTCACCCGGCTTCCGTACTTCCAGAGCATGGGTTTCCCGCTCGCGATCGGCATGACGATCGTGGTGGCCGCCGCGCTTACCCTGGGGCCGGCGCTCATCTCGATCGTCACCCGCTTCGGAAAAGTGTTGGAGCCCAAGGGCAACGGCCGTGCCCGAGGGTGGCGGCGACTCGGCGCGGCCACAGTGCGCTGGCCCGGAGCGATCCTCGTGATGGGAATGGTGCTGTGCCTGGTGGGGCTGCTCGCACTACCCGGCTACCACACCACCTACAACGACCGCATCTATCTCCCTGATGACGTGCCCGCCAATGTCGGCTACGCCGCGGCTGACCGGCACTTCTCCGATGCCAAGATGAACCCCGACCTGGTGATGGTCGAATCCGATCACGACATGCGCAACCCCGCCGAATTCCTGGTGATCGACAAGATCGCCAAGGCGCTGGTCCGCGTGCACGGAATAGCCTCGGTCACCACGATCACCCGCCCGGACGGCAAACCCATCAAGCATGCGTCGCTGGCCTACACCCTGGGCCAGAGCGGCACCGGCCAGTTGCTGAACAACGACTTCCAGCAGACCGTGCTGGAGAACACGCTCCAGCAGGCCAACGAGATGCAGGTGACCATCGACTCGATGGAACAGATGCAGCGCATCACCCTGGAACTCGCCGATGTCAGCCGCCGAATGGCCGACAAGATGAGAGACACGTCGGCGAACCTCACCGACGTGCGGGACCACCTGGCAGATTTCGACGACCAGTTCCGTCCGCTCCGGAACTACTTCTATTGGGAGCCACACTGTTTCAACATCCCGATGTGCTGGGCGCTGCGCTCGATTTTCGACAGCCTCGACGGCATCGGCACGATGTCCGACGATTTCACCGAGCTGGTCCCCGACATCGAGCGGATGGCGCAGTTGACGCCGCAGATGGCGGCGCTGATGCCGGCGATGATCCAGACGATGAAGAACCAGAAGCAGATCATGCTGAACCAGTACCAGGCGCAGAAGTTGCAGCAGGATCAGAACATCGCCATGCAGGAGGACAGCACGGCGATGGGCGAGGCGTTCGACACCGCGCGCAATGACGACACCTTCTATCTGCCGCCGGAGGCGTTTGAGACCGCGGACTTCCAGCGGGGGATCAAGCTGTTCATGTCACCGGACGGTAAGGCGGTGCGGTTCACCGTGTTCCATCAGGGTGAGCCGCTGAGCGAGGACGGCACCGAACGGATCGAGCCGTTGCGGATCGCCGCCGCCGACGCCATCAAGGGCACCCCGCTGGAGGGATCGACGGTCTATGTCGGCGGCAGCGCAGCGATGTACAAGGACATGCAGCAGGGCGCTGACTACGATCTGCTGATCGCTGCCGTCGCGTCGTTGATCCTGATCTTCCTGATCATGGTGATCCTCACCCGTGCTGTGGCCGCCGCAGCGGTCATCGTCGGCACCGTGGTGCTGAGTCTGGGGACGTCCTTCGGGCTTTCGGTGCTGATCTGGCAACACATCATCGGCATCCCGCTGGGTTGGATGGTGTTGCCGATGTCGGTGATCGTGCTGTTGGCCGTCGGCGCCGACTACAACCTGCTGCTGGTGTCGCGGATGAAGGAGGAGATCCACGCCGGGCTCGGCACCGGAATCATCCGGTCGATGGCCGGCACCGGATCCGTCGTCACCGCAGCCGGTTTCGTGTTTGCCTTCACCATGATCGGCATGATCGTCAGCGACATGATCGTGATCGGGCAGGTCGGCACCACCATCGGGCTCGGGTTGCTTTTCGACACGTTGGTCGTGCGCTCACTGATGACGCCGTCCATCGCCGCCCTGATGGGCCGCTGGTTCTGGTGGCCGATGCATGTGCGTCCTCGCCCGAAGCCGCAGCCGTGGCCGAAGGCACAGCCCGCCGAGAGTGCGCCTAGCGTGTGAAATCCGCGGAAAAGCCCGCGCTGAGCGCACTCTCGGCGAGGGCAGGCGGGTCCGGCAGCGCCAGTCGGTGGATGATCCGCAACGTCGACCCGTACTGGCGGGCCAGCGACCCCGTGAGGTAGGGCAGGCCGTACTTCTCACAGAGCGGGCGCACCCGACGCGAGATCTCGGCGAGGCGGTTACTGGGCAGGTCCGGGAACAGGTGGTGTTCGATCTGATAGCACAGATTGCCGCTGGTAAACCCCAGCAGCCGACCGGCCTTGAAGTTGGCCGCGCCCAGCATCTGCCGCAAGTACCATTCGGCCCTGGTCTCGCTATCCAGCACGTCGGCGGCGAACTTCTGGGTGCCGTCCGGGAAATGCCCGCAGAAGATCACCACGTACGCCCACAGGTTGCGCAGCAGGTTGGCGACCACGTTGGCCTGTAGGGTCCTGCGCCAGCGCTTGACGCTCAGCGCCGGCCAGAGCACGTAGTCCTTGATCCCCTGGCGGGTGATCTTTCCTGCCAATAACTTGAATTGCGAGTTCTTTTCATCCCGCGGGCGTTCCAGATCGACGCCGTGCAGGGCGATCCCCCATTCGAAAGTCAGTGCCAGGAAAAGGTTCTGTAGCGGCTGCAGCAGATACCTGCGCCGCCAGGGCTGATCGGAGGTCACCCGCATCACGCCGAACCCGAGATCGTCGTCGATACCGATCACGTTGCTGTAGACGTGGTGGCGGTAGTTGTGCGACCGCTTCCACTGCGACGACACCGCAACCATGTCCCACTCCCACGTGCTTGAGTGGATCTCGGGGTCGTTCATCCAATCCCACTGCCCGTGGGACACGTTGTGGCCGATCTCCATGTTCTCGACGCTCTTGGCAAAGCCGAGTGCGGCGGTCCCCACCACCCAGCCGGCGGTCGAGCGGGTGGTGGCGATCAGCAACCGCGCCGCGACGTCGAGTGCGCGCTGGAATTTGATGGTCCGCCGGATATAGGCGGCGTCGCGCCCACCGAGGGACTCCTCGATATCGCTGCGGATCTCGTCGAGCTCGCGTCCCAGACTTTCGATGTCCTCGGGACTCAGATGGGTGTAATGGGCGATGTCGGCGACAGCCATGGTGGGTCCTAGAGTCGTTCCAGCTGAGGGCGCGGAGACTGACCCTGAAACCGAAGAGTGCGGGAACCGGTCGACGGTGTGCGAGGAAGCGGCACCACGCGTCGGCGGGTTGACTTCACACTACCCGACGGCGCAGGGTGGGCACCGGCTCGACCGGCGCGCCGATGATCAGTTGCGCCCAATGCCCCGACACCGGGGCCGGGCGCGCTACGGTTTACCGAGGTTGACCATCCAGCCTCACGGAAGCGTCACGGCGGCGACCCTGATCCCCGCCGATCCACGCACGACGCCCTCCGTCCGTTTCTCGGCGTGCGACATACCAAGAGTCCGTGCCTCGGCGGCACCGCTCCCCGAAGTGGGCCATGCCCTCAATTCACCAGCGCGTGCGCGCTATAGCCGCAAAGGGCTGTCTATGAGCCGATTCACCGAAACCATGTTCGCCAACGCCGAGCGAAGTACCAAGGGCTTCCACACCGGCGAGCCCCACTCGCCGCTTCGGCAGTCCTGGGCAGCAGTGCACCAGCGCGCGCGCAGGATCGCCGGCGGGCTGGCCGCGGCCGGCGTCAACGCCGGCGATGCGGTCGCGATGCTGGCCGGTGCGCCGGTCGAGATCGCGCCTGCCGCTCAAGGCGTCTGGATGCGCGGCGCCAGCGTCACGATGCTGCACCAGCCCACACCGCGCACCGACCTGGTCCGCTGGGCTGACGAGACCACCGCCGTGATCAGCATGATCTCGGCCAGGGCCGTGGTGATCTCCGATCCCTTCATGGCGGCCGCCCCAGTACTGGCCGGCCTGGGCATCACCGTGCTGAGCATCACTGATCTGCTCGCCGGGGAGCCGATCGATCCCGTCGACACCGACGACGACGACGTCGCGCTGATGCAGTTGACGAGCGGCTCCACCGGGTCGCCGAAGGCCGTGCAGATCAGCCATGCCAACATCGTCGCCAACGCCGAGGCCATGACCGCCGGCTGCGCCTTCGACCTCGACACCGACGTGATCGTCAGCTGGCTGCCGTGCTTCCACGACATGGGGATGACGGGGTATCTGACAGTGCCGATGTACTTCGGCGCCGAGCTGGTCAAGATCACCCCGATGGATTTTCTCGGCGATATCTTGTTGTGGCCGAAGCTGATCGACAAGTACCGGGGCACGATGACCGCCGCGCCGAACTTCGCCTACAACCTGCTCGCACGACGGTTGCGCCGGCAGGCGACGCCGGGCGAATTCGATCTGTCCTCACTGCGATGGGCGCTCTCGGGCGCCGAACAGGTGGATCCGATCGACGTCGAGGATCTCTGCGCCGCCGGTGCCCCCTTCGGCCTCAAACCCGAGGCGGTCATCCCCGCCTACGGGATGGCCGAGACGACGGTCGCCGTGTCCTTCTCCGAATGCGGCGGAGGCATGGTCGTCGACGAAGTGGACGCCGACCTGCTCGCCGTGCTGCACCGCGCGGTCCCGGCGAGCCGGGGCCACACCCGCCGCCTCGTCACCCTGGGCCGACCGTTGCAGGGCCTCGAGATTCGGGTCGTCGACGAAGACGGCGCCGAGCTTCCCGCCAGAGGTATCGGCGTCATCGAGGTCCGCGGCGAGCCGGTGACCAAGGGCTACGTCACCGTCGCCGGCTTCATCGGCGCTCAGGATGAGCGCGGGTGGTACGACACCGGCGATCTCGGCTATCTGACCGAGACCGGCCACGTCGTGATCTGTGGGCGTCTCAAAGATGTCATCATCATGGCCGGCCGCAACATCTATCCCACCGACATCGAGCGTGCCGCGGGTCGCGTCGACGGGGTACGGCCCGGATGCGCCGTCGCGGTACGGCTGGACGCCGGCCGGTCGCGGGAGACGTTCGCAGTCGCGGTGGAGTGTAAACACTTCGAGGATGAAGCCGAGGTGCGCCGCGTCGAACGGCAGGTGGCCCACGAGGTGTTCGCCGAGGTCGACGTGCGACCGCGCAACGTTGTGGTGCTGGAGCCCGGCACCATCCCGAAGACACCGTCAGGGAAGCTGCGGCGTGCGCATGCGCTCTCGCTGGTGAACTGAGGAGTATCCTCCATTGGGCATGGCTGATTTCGATGCACAGCCCGGCCGGGCCAGGCAGTCAGATCTGTCGGCTGCGCAGCGCGAAGCCGACGAGATCGACTTGTACGTGGCACTGACTGGCGTGGCAAGCCTGGTCGCCGACGCCCGGCCCGCAAGGGAACTGCTCGGCGCCGTCGCAGAGTTCGCCACCCACGCCCTACCGGGCGTCGACGGCGTCAGCATCACGTTGGCCGAGTTGGGCCAATCCATGATGGACGTCCGAATGACCTCGGCCACATCAGGTTTCATTGCCGAGATAGACCGGGTGCAGTACGAGGAGTTACGCGAGGGACCGTGCATCACCTCCATGCGCACCGGCCGTGCCGCCGTCAGCGGCTCGCTGGGCAGCGATGACCGCTGGCCGCGCTTCGGCGGCCGAGTGGCCCGGATGGCGGTGCATTCGGCGCTGTCGCTTCCCCTGATCATCGACGATCGCGTGATCGGGGCCATCAATGCCTACGCCCGTGCCCGCGACGCCTTCGGAAACCACGCCGTGGAGGTGGGCACCCGCTTTGCCGTGCCGGCGGCGGCGTCGGTGTACAACGCTCAACTGCTGGCCAGTGCACGGGAGCGCACCGAGCGGCTGCAGCGGGCCCTGGGTAACCGCGCCGTCATCGATCAGGCCATCGGAATCATCCGGAGCCGCTCCGGTGTCAGCGTGGAGGAGGCGTTCGACCGGCTCAAGCGCCTGAGTCAGGCCGACAACGTCAAACTCGTGGCGGTCGCCGAGCGCCTCGTGGATGAGGCGGTGCGCCGGGCACGCGCCAGAAAGAACCCCTAATCTCGCACCTCGCCGGCGAACTCCAGAATCGCCGCGACCAGGACCGGGCGGGAGTACTTATCCGTCATCAGACGTCGGGCGACGTGACTCAGGTGTTCGCCGCGGGCCCGGGCATAGGCGCGCAGGATCTCGAACGCGTCCTCGACGGACACGCCAAGGACTTCGCGCAGGAAGCTGGTCGCCTGGTCCACCACGACCCGGGCGGCGAAGGCGGCGCGCAACTGGGGAAGCAGGGACGGGCGCGCCGGTGACAGATCCTGCACGATAGTCACGCACACGATGTGGGCCAGAGTCTGGGCGAGGTGGCGGTCCGCATCCGTGAGCGCGTCGGGTCTGACGGCGAACAGGCCCAGCGCCCCGACGACGTCACCGGCCGCGCACATGGGGACTGCGTCTACCGACCCGAAGCCAGCGTCCAGCGCCGCGGGCACAAACCTCGGCCACCGCAGGACAGCGCCGTGCAGATCGGCCACAGATACCGGCTCACCCGACGCGTAGCAGCCCAGGCACGGGCCCTCGTTTGCGCGCAGCTGGAACAACTCCAACTCCCGGGCCTGCTCGGAGCTGGCTGCCAGCAGATTCAGCTTGCCGAACTGGTCGGCGAGGAGAAAACCGGCGGCCACGTCGAAAAGCTCGGCACAGCGCTCGGTGAGTTCGATGAGCAGGTCCACCACGTCGACATCGACGAGCAGGCGGTCGACGAAGGACACCAGCGCGTCCAGAACCTGTGTTTCTCGCGCGTCGTCCATCAGGCTGCTCCCTATCCGGTGTCGTCGTGATGTCGGTCGTCAGGTAACCGAAGCCGGCGCTTGAGGATCTCGTGGGCAACCTCGGTGGCCGGACGACCGCTGGTATACGCGAAGGCACGCAATCGGATCAGGGCTTCGTCCGGCTCCACTTCGAGCTGGGCGACGAGCATGCCGGTGGCCTGGCTGATCTCGGCGCGCGACAGCTTGTTCAGCTCCGCCCAGGTGTCACTTCCGGGGTCGTTGACGGCGGCCTGCAGATCGGCGTCGAGGAGGTCCAGCAGAGGCGCTTCGGCCAGTTCGGCGGCGACCAGCGCCCCGTCCAGCTGATCGGCGGTGAGCGCACCGGGCCGGACCCGGAACAGATCGAGCGCACCGACGTATTCGCCGGCCACCGCCACAGGGATGGCACAGACGCCGCTGATCTGCATGTCCAGCAATGTCGGCCCGTAGAGGGGCCACCGTCGACCGGCCGGTGCGGCGAGGTCGGCCACCAGCACCGGCACCCGCCGCACCACCGAGTCAAGGCACGGTCCCTCGCCGAGGATGAACTGCTGCTCGTCGTAGTGCCTGGCCGGCGGGCCGCTTGAGCCGAGGGTGCCGGCGTTGGCACCGTCGAACACCAGCGAGATCGCCACCGCGTCGACGTCCAGGAGCGCCACGCACGCTCGACACAAACGGTCAGCGGCCTCGACGCCACGGCGGCCGCCGACAGCCGCGAGCAACTGCTCGGTGATCGACACATTCAGCCGGACAGAAGCCGGGCACAGGGCAGGTACACGCATCGAGCAACGGCGTTCATGCCGACCGCCTTTCATCAGACAAGCGTTCCGCTCCCTCCCGGGAACGGGCGGCTGGTCGGGTGTCAGCGCCAGAAAAGCGATTTCTTCCAACGCTTTTCGTCTCCGTCGACACCGACCCATTCACCGGCCGCGTAGCTGTAGCGGTGCGCTCCTCCGGTGCGGACGACATCGAGTGTGCCGTCGCCGTGTCTGACGTAAACGTCGCCGAATCGCATGTACTCATCGACACGGCCATTGGACAATTTCACCAGGACCGTCATCGTCACGCATCTCCCTGGTACTTGATCACGAGGTCAGCGCACTTTCTCGGGTATGGAGTCCAGCGCATGCAACACGCGCACCGCCAGTTCGCGTGCGGCGTCTTCGTCGAGTGCGGAGTGTTGCCTGACGGTGTCCTGGACGAGCGTTACCCGGTTCTGGTAGGGGGTTCGGAATCTTTTCGGCGCAGCCATCGATTTCCTTTTGACGTCAGGCGTTTTCGCTCGTGATCGAGCTACCCGATACCAACAACGTACGCCGATTATCAGCCCGCGGGGGTGGGCGATCGAAACACGTGTTCCACCTGTCGTCACTCATCACTTCGATTGGGAGATCCCCGTTGACGAATGCGCTCACAGGGAATTCGCCCAGTGACCCCTCGGTTTCACTGGGCGAGCCCCCGCCGGACAATGGCCCGGAGGTCTTGGTGCGCTGTCTCAGCGGCGGGTGTGTTGAAAGTCGGTGGTCGTCAGCAGATGCCGCGCCCGTTCTATTTGGTGGCCGAAGTGGCTGGGCTGTGCTGTGAACCCGAGTGAGTGCGGACCGCGGGCGGAAACGCGAGAGACGACGACCAGCGAGTCGGCGTTGTTCAGCTTAATGAGGCCGGACGTGGGTGGCAAGCCTGAAAAGAGTAGCCAAGAGGCCGAATCTCACTGAGTGTGCGCGGGGCGTTACACCCGTGTCCGCCGCTGCGCCATCAGCTGTGCTGCGACCTGGAGGTAGGCGTCGGCGACAACCGGCCACGCCATCGCCGGCGCCATTTGGCGGGCCTTGGCCGCCATCGCCCCGGCCAGCCGTGGCTGCGTCAGAATCCGACGCAAGGCGGCGGCGAGCGCTTCAGGGTCGTCGTGAGCCACGATGCTGCCGGCACCGTCGCGCAGCAGTTCCACCGCATGCGGGAACGCCGTGGCCACGACAGGCCGACCGCTTGCGACAGCAGCAACAAGGGCCCCCGAGGCCACCTGATCGGCACTGTCGTAGGGCAACACGATGACCGCGGCCGCCTGGTGGAGTGCTGCCAGCGATGCCCGGTCGATGCAGCGGCCGTCCAAGAGCACCGAGTCCGCGACGCCGCTTCGACCGGCCTGCTCCACCCGAGCGTCGCGGTAGGTCTCACCCTCGCCGGCAAGCACTTTCGGATGCGTCGGTCCGGCCACCAGATACCGGGGACGGCCAGGGACGCTCTGCAGCGAGGACATCACGTCGATGACGCGCTCGACACCTTTTCCGGGGCCCAACAGGCCGCAAGTCAGGATGACCGGTCTGCTACCGCGTTTCAACCGTGGACCGCTGGGAAGTACGGCGCCATGCGGAATCATGGCGATCTTGTAGCGGTCCACGCCATACTCACGACACAGTCTCTCCCGCGCCGCCTCGGACAACACCACCAGCCGATCGACCGTGGCCGCCACCCGCTCGAGGACCCAACGTTGGTGCGGAGCAGGGTTTTTGAGAACGTTGTGCACGACGGCAATCGACGGGACGCACAATCCGTCGATGACGTCGAGCAGAGCGTCTCCGTGTGCGCCACCGTAGAGGCCGTGCTCGTGGTGTATCACCGCGACGTCGCTCTGATTGAGCGATGCCACGCACTCGTCTGCCGACGATGCGGAACCGTTGACCAGCTCCCCGACGACCCGGCGGTCGGCAGATCGCGAGCCGTCGGCGACCCGCACGACACCGACGTCGGATCCACGAGCGCTCAACGCGTCCGTCAGCGCACAGATGAAACCGGCCGGCCCCCACGGCGCCGGTGGATAGGCGCCGAGCATCCCGAATCGAACGATTCCCGCGGGCGGACGCCTCGAAGCGGCAGCGAAGGAAGACTCAAAGGTGGGCACAGCGTTCACGACAATCCCGACGGACGGTGGTACCGGCGCGGCGGCGTGAGCGGTTGCTCGTCGAAATCAGCAGAAGTCAGCTGAACATCCCGGACCGGCAGGGTTCCCAGTAGCTTCGAGGCTACACCCGAAGCCGACCCCGCCGTCTCGACATCAGGAGTAGGGTCGAAACATCGGGACCACCCAGGCCCCTTGACGAAGGGCCACCAATGTCTGACAAGTCTCCGCGCCAAACGATGTCGAAGAAGTCCGGAAAGAGCCTGAAAGAGAAACGTGCCGACAAGAACGCGAAGTCGGCAGCCAAGACGGCAGCCGCCGCAACGGTACACGACATCAACATCAAGAGGCATTAACCTCGATCTTTCACGTGGCGGGTAGTTGAGGTCTTTTCGTGGCGTGGGTGGGCGGTTCTGACGTGGGCGGCCTGGGGTTCCGGCGTTGCGTCTCGCCGGTGCTCCTGGGTCCTTTGCTCGTCGGAATGGTTTCTGTGTTTTAGGTGGGTTGCAGTGCGGTCCAGCCGAATTCGATGAGGTCGCTCCACGGCCAGCCTCTTGGCAGCCGTAGGTAGCGGCGACGCCCTGAGGTGATGATGCGTCCGGCGACGGCAAGCAGGCGCAGGCGTAGTCGTTTGGGTTCCCAGCCTCTGGCCGGGTGGCCGGTGAAGGCCAGGACTTGGGTCCAGACCAGCAGGTCAGCGGCCAGCAGGGTGATCTCCAGCCAGATCTGATTCTGGGCGAACCCGTGAAACGGCAGGTTGGTCAGTCCGGTGTCTTTGAGGTTGCGGATGCGGTCTTCCGCGCGGGCGCGTTGACGGTGCCGGACTTCGAGATCGCAGATCGACCAACCGCGGGTGTTGGTCGCAAAGCACGTGATCCGCCACCCGTTGTCATCGGTCAGGCGCAACTGCGCGCCGGGATGGGGACGTTCTCGGCGGGCGATGACCCGCATCCCTGCCGGCCAGCCTTTCAGCGTGTCGGGCAGGTAGCGGGTCAACTCAGCGACCTGGGCGCCCTCGCGTGGTGTGCCGTCGCCGTCGAGGGCAGCCCGCCACGCCCGCCGCGGGACCCGGCGCAGCGCTTCGACGATCGGGGGCATGCCGTAGAACCCGACTGAGTACTGCAGTCCCAGGTCGGTGATGTGGTGCAGGAAGTCCTTGACCCCGCCACCGGTGTCGGTGCGCACCAGCACCCGGGCCCGTTCGGGTTCGGGCAGTTGGGCCAACGCGGCATCCAGGACACTGATGTGGTCAGCAGCGCTGTTGGAGCCGGCTGAGCCGGGTCGCAGCAACCCGACCAGGGCTTCACCGGATCCGTGGCTGCCGTGGTCGACGAAGGCGAGCATGGGATGAAACCCGTATCCGTACTTGAAGGTTGGGGTGGCGCCCTGTTTGTCGCTGTGGGCGGTCACCAGGGTGGCGTCCAGATCGACGATGACCTGGCTGCCTGAGGTACCGGCCAGCGGTTGCTGGCGCCGCCATATGTGCGCGCGGGCTGCTGCCCGGGCCGCGCGGATCGCCGCAACGGCGGCATCGACGTCGCCGGCCAGCGTGGCGATCAGACGTGACACGGTGGCATCGGAGGCCACCGCCCCGAACAGCTCGGGCTGAGCACGCACCACCGCGATATCGGCGGCACAGTCACCGCCGAGTGCCACCGCGATCGCGACATCGGTGAGCACCTTGGCCGGGTCGTGCAGGGTTCGTGGTGCCCGCCACCGCTTCAAGACCTCTGACATGGCCTTTTCCAGTCCCGAGACGTGCAGCGTCCGAGCCAACAGCAGCCCGCCGGCCGACGAGACCAACGACTCGCGACCTGAATCCACCAGCAGAGAACGAACCGCGCTACGCTTCACCTACGGAGTGCCTTCCCGCTTTGTGAACATGGACCCTAGACAAGTCACATTTTCTCAAGCAGGACAGGCACTTCCGTGCATTACAGGTCGTGTCAACAGCCTATTCCACGAAACGTCGAGGTTAAGGCGCAGCTGATTGCGCATGGATCCGGGCGAGTCAGCCCTCGGGTGGCTGTAGGGCGCAGGACGTCAGGATCGCCGTAAGTTGTAGGACGTCATTTCGGTGACCACCGACCGGCCTTCGCCGCGTGGTGATTTCGCCGCTGCAGCCAGAAGCACGTCGACCCCATCGACGATTCCGCCTGCAATGTCACCGATTTCAGGCACATTGTCAGGGCAGGCCGACACGCAGAGATCCATGACATCAGCGCGAGTGGTCACCGTGAGACTCAGACCCCGACCCTCCGCCAGTGGGGCGCTCGTATATGTTCCTGCGACCCTGGCCCCTCCGCAGTAGCCCGGTTGCGCCGACAGGAACGACACGCGGCAGTGGCGGGCCGGCGGCCGCCATGCCGGCACGTTCATGCCCGAGCGCAGAGCCGACGCCCACCGTAACGCCTCCGGTGGCAGAAGGGATGCCATCGACGCGAGATCATCTGCGGTCGAGCTCTTTTCGTCGTCGGTACAGCGATCGATGTTCAGCCTCTCGGTTGCCGTGTGCAGGTTGGTCAGGATCTGCACCGGATCGTCGAGCTGTACCGGAGCGCGCACCAGCCCCATCCTCGACGGGTTCGGTCTGTCGGCGGGATCTCCCGCAGGCTCCGAGAGCGGCACCTCGATCAACAGCGGAGCGTCCGGCACGTCTCCGTACCGGTGCAGCCAATCCCGCAACGACAGGGTCAAGGCGGTCAGGACGACGGTGGCCGTATTGGAACCGAACGCGTCGCTGACCGCCTTCACGTCGTCCAATCTCAGCCTCGCGAGGGCGACCGCCCTCCGCGCTGTCGGCGGGGCGTTCAACACCGTGATGGGCACCGGTCCGCGCATCGACGACACGGCCTCGGTGTCGGTGGGCGAATCCGGCACACCACGCACGGCGCGGCACACTGCGCGCACCGCGCCCGACACGGTGCCGACGATGACCCGTGTCCCGGCCAGTTGGCCCTGGACGATCTCACTCACCGTGTCCGCGACCAGGCCGCCGATCGACGGTGCAGGCCCGAAGCCCGTCTCGGCCGGGGGGTGGCTGAGGCGGTCGGGTTCGGTGGACACCAAGAGTTCCCACAGTGGCGTATCGGCGAGCACAGGCGACGTCATCACCGCCAACCCCCAGCGGCCACCTGCCAGACCATCGATCGTCCAGGCGTGCCACAACGCCCGGGAGCGGTGTTGCGCATCGACGCTCAACCGGGTGAGGACGTCGGCAAGTTCGCGCTCACCTCCGGGCCCAGGCGCCGTCGCCCTGTGGATTTGTGTGCTGGCGTCGTAGCCGTGGACATCGGCCCATACCGGGCGGCCGACGCCCAAGGGCTTGTGAACCAGTCGACTACGAAAACGTCGAAGCCGCGGCAGCGAGGTGGCGACGACCTCGCGAAGTGTCTCGTGGTCGAGATCGGCCGACGCCTCAAGGATTATCAGCGACATCGAGTGGGCGGACGCCGTCGCGGTCTGAAGGTTGAGCTTCAGCGCGTCGGCGACGGCCAACCTGGGCTCATCTGCACCCGCCATGGTCGGATCGTCGATGCTCGTCAGCGCTGACTCGCTGCCAACAGTTGATCGATCCGGGTCGCGTCGTCCGGCGCGGCGGCCGCCATCATCACCGCATGAGCGTGCTCATCGTCCGACTGCGCAGGGACGACGAGCAGGACGGTGCCCGCACCACGGGCGTCGATCACCCCCAGTGTGCTGGCCGGCTGACGGTCGTACCCGTCCAGCCTGATCACCTGGTCGTCGACTTTCAGCTTCCTCGGCGCGGCCTGCCACTCGCCGCGGTTGTACGTCACACGCGAGACGTCGCCCAGTCGTACCGAGAGAACTGCCAGCAGATCGGGCAGTTCTGCAGCGAGATCATCGCTTCGTGGCCACCATGCCCCGTCGACGTACCCGGTGGTGGGAGATTTCCGCTTCAGGCGTAGCCGCGGTGTGCTCTCAGGTCCGTTGTGGGGTTGGCCGTAGCCAGTGCCCCTGTGTTGCTGTGCCATCTGGCGTCCCGACTGGGTTGACGTGCGGACCCGGTTTGACCGGCGACGACGCGATCTCAAATATGCGCGTGCGACATTCCGCCGGTATGTCCACTGTACGCCTGCACGTGTTCCGCCGAGATCGCTTCTGTCGCGGTGATTTCGAGAAAGCGGCCGCGTGGAATGCGATTTCGGCGGGAACTCACGCGGCGTCGGCACCTGCCGAGAGGGACGGCGGCGGCGACGCGGACGATGACGCGACTGCGCTCACCGTCGGCAGCTTGATCGACATCCCCTCGACGGTCACATGCCCCCATGAATAGAAGTTCAGGAACGAGAACGTCGACGTCACGATCTGCACGGTCACCGACTGACCCGGCTGGAGCGTGTGTGCCACCTGCTCCATCGAGAACGTCACCGTGTGCGATTCCCCGTCCAGCTCAACCGGAATCGGTGTCGCCTGGTTACCCAGCACCAAGCCCGTCTCGTCGTCGACGATCTGGGCGTACACGTGCTTGGCCGTCCCCCGGCCCGAGTACGTCAGCGTCAGCTCCGGTGCCCCCACGATCTGAGTCTCGACGTCGACGTCGGGCACGCGCAGGTTCACCGCGTTCAGCGCCGGCGCCGCTGACGGCAGTCCGACCAGTGTGCGCACCAGTCCCCGCAACAGGATCGCCGGGTTCGGGCCCGAGCCGCCGATGAACGGCACGAAGGGCAGCGTCTTGCGGTCATCACTGGACGCCTCGATC
Organism: Mycobacterium sp. SMC-8; assembly: GCF_025263565.1. Classification (NCBI taxonomy): domain Bacteria; kingdom Bacillati; phylum Actinomycetota; class Actinomycetes; order Mycobacteriales; family Mycobacteriaceae; genus Mycobacterium; species Mycobacterium sp. SMC-8. Next base: position 2,466,356 of record NZ_CP079865.1, on the reverse strand, counting down.
GGCGCACCGGTCGAACCCACCGGATAGGTCTCCGACGAATACCATTCGCCGTTCTGGTCCACCCACTCGAACTGCGGTCCCGTTTCGACGTCCTCACCCTTGACGTAGCGGTCCAGCCACTCCAGCGTCTCGCCCCACACCTTGCGGCCGTCGTTGAAGCTGCTCAGGCATGCGCCGTGGCCTCCGCAGTACCAGAGCACCTTCGTCGTGGTTCCGGCCTCGATCAACTCCACCGCGTTGCGGTGCGCCTGGTCCAGCGTGAACAACGTGTCGACTGTGCCCTGGATCAGCAACGTGGGAATAGTGATGTCCTGCAATTGATCTTGATATCCGAAGCTCTCCACCAGCTCGATGTCGGCCGGATCGGCATAACCGAGCAGCACACCGGAGATCGCCACAGGGAAGATCCGCGGATGCTCGCGCGCCAACGTCAGGGCCAGCACCGTCGGCAGCAGCGTGCCCCAGCCGCTGTTCACCGCCTGGCGCGGGAACAGCACATCGGTGAGGTTGTTCCACGCGATGGTCGGCACGATCGCATCGATCCGGTGATCGATTGCGGCAGCGGCCAATTGGATGCCGCCGCCGTAGGACGCGCCGACCATACCGATCTTCGGATCACCGTCGACCTTCTCGACCGCGTCGAGTGTGGACAGCCAGCTGATGATGTGCGAGACGTCGCGGCCCTCGTAATCGGGCGAGTCGAGGAACATCGTGCCCTCGGAATGCCACTCCCCGCGCGGATCCCAGGTCACCACGTTGTAGCCCGCCTTGCGCAGCATGCCGACACCGACGACGTCGTTGGGCAGGAACCCGTCGATGTCGATGCCCAGCGTCGTCGCTCCGGGCAGCCCCAGCCCCGGGCCGGAGAGCACCGTCGGTGCGCTCTCGCCGGCCTTGAGTCCCTTGGCCGGCATGAAATGCACGTAGATCTTCGCGCCGTCGAACGACGTGACCCGCACGGTGCGCGGCTTCGGGTCACCGGGCGCCGCGTCGTGGTCCACCGGCCAGCCGATCAACGGATGCAGGAACTCCCCGACGAACGGCAGCGCGTGCACCAGATGCACCAGCGGCGTGACGACGAACCGGCCCAGCACCGGGACGTGCTGCAGCCACTCGAACGGCGGCTTGAAGTCCTCGACCACGACGTCGGTCGGAATCGGGTACTCGTCGGCGGCGAGGCTGGTGCTGACCTGGTCACCGACCGACTGCGGCGTCTCGTTGGTGGCCTCGCGTCCGGCGGCCAGCACCGACATCACCAACGACGCCAGCGCCCCGCCGGGCGTCTCGGGTTCGGCGGGCAGTTCGGGGACCGTCGCGTCCGCCAGTTCCCGGGTCTCGGTGTCGGGCTCGACCGGTCCCGACACGTCGTCGGCAACGACAGGCGCAACGGCCGGCTGATCGGCGACGGGGTTGACGGTGGGACCGGGGACGGGCTCGCCGGCGGTCTGACCGCCGGTCGGTTCTCCCGCCGGTCCTTCCTCGGTTGCCGCACCGTCGTCCGCAAGGACGACCTCGGCCGGCTCGCCGACGTCGCCGACCGGCTCGTCGTCCTCGACGACGACCGCCTCGTCGGATGGCGACTTCCGGTCCCCGTCGGCGGCTTGCCCGTCGCCGGCCTCGTCACCGCCGGCCTCTTCACCGCCCGGCTGCCCCGCGACAGCTTCCTCGTGCTCGGGCTCGCCTTCGCCGGCTTCCTCGTCGACACCTTCTTCGGCGCCCGGCTCGCCTTCGCCGGCTTCCTCGGCGACGTCCTCCGTGCCGCCGGGCTCCTCCGCCCCTGGTTCGCTCGCAATCTCCGCTGCTTCCCCTGCCGCGGAGAGATCTTTGGATTCCCTTGTCCCCGAAACGTTTTCGTTGGCAGCAGTTGACGCCGACGAGGTCGAATTCTCGGCGGACTGCGACGTCTCTGACTCCGCGCCGCCGCCACTGTCGTCAGCCTGCGCGACCCCCGCGCCGGTGAACACCGCCGCACCGATCCCCAGCGCGACCGCCAACCCACCAACTCGACCCACATACGCCCCGGCACCCATGACTTATGTGTTTACCCTGCGCCGGCCGCCTTGCGGAAGCCCTTTGCCGATATTTCTTACCGATGAGTCAGTTCGCGGGCGCCCCGCACTCTTCGCCGGGCCGACTCACCGCGGCCCGTCGGGTAGCGCCAGCCTGTTGATCGCGCACCAGACCTGAAAGTACTGCCGGGCCAGCGGTCCCGTGGTGTATGGCAGACGGTACTTCTCGCAAAGGGCGCGCACGCGCTCGGCGATCTGCGCGTAGCGGTTGCTCGGCAGGTCGGGAAACAAGTGGTGCTCGATCTGGTAGCACAGATTGCCACTGGCGAAGGCCAGAGCCGGGCCGGCGGTGAAGTTCGCCGAGCCCAGGATCTGCCGCAGGTACCACTCGCCGCGTGTCTCCGTGGCGAGCACGTCCTCGGTGAATTTCTCGGCGCCGTCCGGGAAGTGCCCACAGAAGATCACCACATAGGCCCACAGGTTGCGCGCCAGATTTGCCACCACGTTCGCGCCCAGCGCGCGGCGCCACCGAAACCCGCTCAGCGCCGGGAACACGACGTAATCCTTCATCATCTGGCGGGCGATCTTGCCGACGAAGCTCCTGCGCGCCCGGCTCACCGCGGCCGCATCGGGTGTCAACCGGTCCCGCTCTGAGTGCACGCCGTGCAGGCCGATGCCCCATTCGAAAATCATGGCCAGCAACACATTCCGGAACGGCTGCGCCAGATGCTCGCGCTTCCACGGTACGTCGCGGGTCACCCGCATGATGCCGAAGCCCAGATCGTCGTCGACACCGACGATGTTGTTGAAGACGTGATGACGATAGTTGTGCGAGTAACGCCATTGCGAGGACACCGCCACCATGTCCCACTCCCAGGTGTTGGAGTGGATCTCCGGATCGTTCATCCAGTCCCATTGGCCGTGGCTGACGTTGTGGCCGATCTCCATGTTCTCGACGCTCTTGGCGAACGCCAGCATCGAGGTCCCCAGCAGCCAACCGGTCCGGCGCCGGCTCGCACCGATGACCAGGCGCGCGAGGACTTCCAACGTCCGCTGAAATCGGATGGTGCGACGGATGTACGCGGCGTCCCGCTCGCCGAGAGATTCTTCGACGTCGCGGCGGATCGCGTCGAGTTCACAAGCGAGTTGGTCGATGTCCGCGTCGGTCAGATGCGCGTAGGCAGCGACATCAGTGATGGCCAAAGAAACTACCGAATCCGTTGTGGGTTCTGGCGATAACGTCGGTTTTTCGCCCTGAAAGGAGAGTGGGCTGACAGGATTTCTCCTGCCAGCCCACACTGCGGAATCTGAAGTCTGTTAGACCGCGGTCACTCGGACGGCCTGCGGCCCCTTGTTCCCCTGTTCCACCTCGAACTCGACGCGCTGATTCTCGTCGAGCGAGCGGTATCCGCTGCCGGTGATCTCCGAGTAGTGGACAAACACATCCGGTGCGCCGCCATCGGGAGCGATGAAGCCGAAGCCCTTATCGCCGTTGAACCATTTCACAGTTCCCTGTGCCATACATTTCTTCTCTCACTTTGATCGAATGTCAGACAGACATCCAAGATCAGGCTAGCACGGCCCGGGTGCACAACCTAGGCATGTGCAAATTCGCTTCCACATTCGCTGCAGCGCAACGCTTTCAATTTCGGCTGTCGCGCGCTAGATCGCGGCTGTCTCGCTCCACTTTCTGCTCTCGGCCTCGGCCAGACGCATCACCACACACGCGGTGTTGAACAGCCGTCCGTCGCCCATCCCCTCGGAGGTGGGCAGCCGTGCGGCGGTGCGTAACACCATCGCGCCCAGCGCCTGCGACGTCATGCTCGGTACCACCAGCAGTTTGACGCACGCGGTGCGGCCGTCGATGTTCATCAGGCGTGGGCGCCGGTGGTGTTCACCGGGAAGTTTGTGGGTGGAGGCCGTCGCGATGGTCTCCAGGTCGAGCTGCCCTTCGGTGGCCGACCAGTTGACCCGGATTCCGAGTACCTCGCCCAACTGCGGGTGTAATGCGCCGATCAGATCGGGCAATTCGCGCGCCATCGCCGCCGAGTGCGGCCACCACGCGCCGTCGATGCCGGTGCCGAGTTCTTTGGCCAGGGTCACCCTGACCGGTCTTGCCGCCCGCCGTGCGAGCGGTATTCCGTTCACCGCGAACGCGATTCGGTGGGTGAACCGTTCTGCTGAAGATCGGAGAAGATCGGGTTCTGCACCCGCTCGTCGGAGGTGTTGCCGAGTGGCTCGGCCTGCGCAGTCTGTCGATGCGAGAACAAGTCAGACGTGTCCATAGTGAAAATCCTTGAGTGGTGCCGGGCGTGCCCCGCACAGTGTCCGAGCGAAGAGAATCGCGTCGCGGGTCGAGTACATACCTGCCACGTTGTGGCGGCGGACCCACTGTCCGCGAACTCGACCTGTGTTCGAGAGTACACCTCGACCCTCAGCCGGGATGGCTGACCGGACAGGACGGTGCAGCGGATTGCGCCGCCGCGGGCGCCGTGTACCTGGCCCGGACCCTGATCCGTGCGCCGCGGTGCGGTTCGAAGATGACGGCCCGCAGCCGGCGCCGCTCCCCACGCGCGTTGGTGGTCTCCAGCTCGACGCGGCGCAGGATCTCGCGCAGCACCACCCGGAACTCGACGTTGGCGAACGTCGCGCCCAGACAGCGCCGGTTGCCGCCGCCGAACGGCAGGTACGACGACGGGCTGAGCGTCGCCCCGACCATCCGGTCGGGATCGAAGCGATGCGGGTCGGGATACAGCCGTGGATCCATGTGCACTAGCACCAGGCCGGGGATCACCATCACCCCGTCCGGGAGCAGGTGGCCGGCGAGCGGGACGGGCTCGGTGAGCACGCGGCCGACGTCGAACACCACCGACCGGTTCCGCAACGTCTCCTTGCCGACCGCGTCCAGGTACTCGTCGTCGCCGTCGCGCGCCGCGCGCACCGCCTTGGCCAGCAGTGCAGGGTGACGGGTGAGCCGCTCCAGCGCCCACGACAGGCTGGTCGCGGTGGTGTCGTGCCCGGCCGCCAGCAGCGTCATCAGCTGATCGCGCAGTTCCTGATCGGTCATGCCGTCGGCGCGGACCAGCATCGCGAGGGCGTCGGTGCGGCCGGCCAGGTTCGGGTCGGCGCGACGGTCGGCGATCTCGGCGTAGAGCAGCCGGTCGGCCTCGGCGATGGCGTCGCGCACCGAGCGCCACGGCCGCCGGCGGAGCAGGTCCGGGTTCGCGATGCCCAGTGTCTGCCAGGGTCCGACCCGCAGCACCCGGGGCATCACCGCCCGCAGCGCCGCCAGCCGGGCGGGGTCACTGGCTCCGATCACCGTCCGCAGGATCACTTCCAGCGTGATCTCCGACATCTTCGGCGCGGCCGGGAACGTCCGGCGCAGCGGCCAGCCGGCGATGTTGTCCGCGGCGATCTGCGCAATGGTCGACTCCTGCGCCGCGACCGCGTCGCGCGCGAACGGCGCGAGCATCAGCCGCCTGCGCTCGCGGTGAACGTCGCCGTCGATCACCAGCACCGACGACTTACCCAGCAGACCGGCCAGCATCGCGTTGGCCTCGCCGGCATGAAACACCCGCGGGTCCCCGGCGAACACCGTCTTGATGTCGGCGGGATCGGTCAGGTAGACCAGCGTGCCCATTCCTGCCACCCGCAGCGTGAAGGTCGCCCCGTAGCGGCGCCGGCACGCGGCCAGATAGCGCGGGCCGCATCTCAGCATCAGCGTGGCCTGCAGCGACCGGGGTAACCGCGGGCCCGGCGGCAATGACGTCGTCGTCATCGTCCCAGCGTACGAGCCGTCCGCGGGTGCGGAACGGTTATCCGGGCCTCAGGCGGGTAGCCCCGGTCGCACAGATCACACCGCGGCGCACGCGTAACCGGTCGGCGCAGCGGGCACAGACAGCCCAGATTTATCCGTCTGCATGAACCGTGAGGAACACCATGTCGCGCTACCTCTATGCGCTCGGTGCGTTCAGTTTCCGTCGTCGGTGGATCGTTCTGGGCGCCTGGCTCGCCGTGCTCGCAGCGGTGGCGCTGGCGTTCGCCGGATTCCGCGGGCAGCCCAGCGACAACTTCACCATCCCCGGGACCGAGTCCCAGCGCGCCGTCGAGCAGTTGCAGCAGAACCTGCCCGCCTACGGCGGAGCGCAGACACAGATCACGTTCGCCGCGCCCGAGGGACGCGCGGTCACCGACTTCACGCCGGCCATCGACGACGCCGTCGCGCGCCTGTCGACGCTCCCCGACATCGCCGCAGCCGCCGGCCCGGCCCAGACGCGGCAGGTCTCCCCCGACGGACGCGTCGGGCTGGGCACCGTGCAGTGGAAGGCCCCGATCGGCGAGGTGAGCGACCGGGCGCTGACCACACTCGAGGACACGATGAAACCGGTGCAGGACGCCGGTCTGCAGGTCGAATACTCCGGCGCGGTGTTCCCGGGCTACAAGGTCGCCGTCCCGCACCTGCCCGAGATCATCGGTATCGGCGTCGCGTTCCTGATCCTGCTCATCACCTTCGGCGCGATCGTCGCCGCCGGTCTGCCGATCCTGACCGCGAGCATCGGCGTGGGCATCGGCGCGCTGGGCATCTTGGTCGTCGCGGCGTTCGTCGAGGTGCCGACGGCGTCGCTGTCGCTGGCGTTGATGCTCGGCCTGTCCTGCGGCATTGACTACGCGCTGTTCATCCTGAACCGGTACCGCAACAATCTGCTGCTGCTGATGCCCCGTGAGGAGGCGGCCGGGCTGGCCGTCGGCACCGCGGGCGGGTCGGTGGTGTTCGCCGCGCTGACGGTCGTGATCGCGCTGTGCGGACTGTCCGTCGTCGGTATCCCGTTCCTGACGTACATGGGCGTCGCCGCGGCGGTAGCCGTGGTGATCGCGATGCTCATCGCATTGACGCTGCTGCCTGCGCTGTTCGGGTTCGCCGGCGGCAAGGTCGCCACGTTCATCGAACCGCCGTTGCAGCCGCACCGCCCCAAGGAGGTGGCCCAGGTCGCCGCCTACACCCCGCAGCGCACCCTCGGCGCGGCGTGGGCCCGATTCGTGGTGCGGTTCCGCAAACCTTTGCTGCTGGGCGGCTCGGCCGCGTTGATCGTGATCGGATTACCGGCGCTGTCAATGCATCTCGGCCTGCCCAGCGGATCGTCGCAGCCGGAGTCCAACACCTCCCGGCAGGCCTACGATCTGACCGCCGAACACCTCGGCCCCGGCTTCAACGGCCCGCTGCTCGTGGTCGCGGACCTGACCACCGCGTCCAGCCCGGACGCGGTGCAGACCATCGCGTCGAACATCGCCCGCGAAGACGGCGTCGTCGCGGCCGCTCCGGCCGGCGGCGACGCCCGCACCGCGGTGATCCAGGTCATCCCGGAGACCGGACCCAACGACACCGAGACCGCGGACCTGGTCAAACGCATCCGCGCCGACCGCGCCGCCATCGAAGCCGACAACGGGGTGCGGTTCCTGGTCGGCGGCACCACCGCGTCCAACATCGACACCTCCGACAAGCTGGCCGCGGCATTGCCGGTGTTCGTCGTCGTGGTCGTCGGGCTGGCGTTCCTGCTGCTGACCGTCGCGTTCCGCGCGGCGATGGTGCCGCTGACCTCGATCATCGGGTTCCTGCTGTCGGTGTTCGCCGCACTCGGCGTGCAGGTGGCGGTGTTCCAATGGGGTTGGGGTGCCGGCCTTCTCGGCATCACGCCCGGCGAGACGATCAGCTTCCTGCCGATCGTCGTGCTGGCCATCATCTTTGGGCTGTCCAGCGACTACGAGGTGTTCGTGGTGTCGCGGATCAAAGAAGAGCTCGCCACCCATTCCGGGCCGGACGCCGCGCTGGCCGCGGTCCGCACCGGGGTGGGCCTGTCGGCGCGGGTGGTGACGGCCGCGGCGCTGATCATGTTCGGGGTCTTCATCGCGTTCCTGGCCGGCGGCGACCCGATCATCAAATCGGTCGGCCTGACCTTGGCCGCCGGAGTGTTCCTGGACGCATTCGTGGTGCGGCTCACCCTGATTCCGGCGGTGATGGCGATGCTCGGCGACAAGATGTGGGCGCACTCGAAGTGGTTCGACAAGTACGTGCCCGACCTCGACATCGAGGGCACCGCTCTGGAGGCCAAGCATCGCAGTCCGGTGACGACGTCTTGAAGTGACGAAATCCGTTGTCTGATCTTGCAGGAAGTCGGGTAGCCCCAAAACATGACTGTTATCTCGCCGCTGACGTCACAGACCTCCGAGCAACTGACGGTCAGCCGTGCGGCGACAGCGACCAACGCCGCTGAGCTGCGGCAGCGGTTCAGCGAGTGGCTGCGTGAGCGCGGCGTCGCCGACGTCCAGCGCAACGACATCCTGATGGCGGTCAACGAAGCCTTGGCCAACTGCGTCGACCACGCCTACGCCGACCAGTCGGCCGCCGGGCCGATGACCGTGCGGGCCGACTTCGAACCCACCAACCAGTGCCTGAGTGTGTGCATCACCGACCACGGCAGCTGGCGTGCACCCGAGCCCGGCCCACAGCCTCGGCACAATCGCCGCGGGCGCGGGGTGGCGCTGATGCAGGCGCTCGCCGACCACTGCACGATCAGCGGGCGCCGCGAGGGCACCACGTTGTGCCTGGACTACCGCTGCTGTTCCTAGCCCACCACGTCGATCAGCAGATAGATCGCCGTCGCCACGAACAGCAGCACGAACAGCCCCACCACGACGAACGTGATGATCGCTCTCGGCGTCAGGTTGCGTCCGGCCGCGGGATCGGGGTTGGCCGTCGCCCGCGTCTGAGCAGAATCCGGAGGGGTGTCGCCCGGGGAAACACCCCCGGCACGCTCGGTGCCGGGGGTGTCCTTGGGATCGGGATCGGGAGGTAGCGCGGTCACAGGTCGCGCTTTCCGGCCGCCTGCCGCTTCTCCTTCTCGGTTTCGCTGAACTCCTCCAACCGGTCGGCGTGCGCCCGGGCCCCCGCGGCCGCACTGCGCTTGGACGCCGCGTCGTCGAGCTGCTTGTCGGCCGCCGAGGTGACGACCTTCTCGGCGGCACGGCTGCGGTTCTGTGCGCTGCGCTTGGCCAGTTCGGCGGCTTCGACCTTCTGGCCGGCCGCCTGGTCAACCTCCCGCTTGGCCTCCGCGGTACGGGAGGCGACGCTCTGCGCCACGTCCTGGGTGCGCTTGTCGGCCTTCTCCTGCGCGTTCTGCATCCGCTGACGGGCTTGCCGTCCGGCTTCCTGCGGTGCGGTGGCGGCCTTCTCGCGCTTTTCGCGCAGTTCGTCGGCGGCCTGCTGCTTCTTCTGGCCGGCCACCTCGTCGAGGCGCAGCGCCTCCCCGAGTGCGGCGGCCTTCTCGATCCGCACGATGCCCTGCTGCTCCAGTTCGCTGTCGCGCAGGAAACTCCCGGCGCTCGCGTCGACGGCGCCGATGGCACGCTCATAGAGCAGCTTTGCGGGTGCTTCGTCGTCGAACCGTGTCATGACCGTGTTTTCGAGCAGCCGCAGCGGCGTGCGCGCCAACCGGTACTGGAATCGCAGCACGGCGAACGGAAGGTCGGTGATCCTCATCGTCAACTCCTTGGTGTCGTCTGCTTAGTCGGTGCCCTCGGCGCGGGCCCGCAGCCGCTCAGCCTGGGCCTCGGCACTTTCGGCTTCCGCCGTCTGCTGCTGGTAGTCCGCAGCGGCCTCGTGGTACTCCTCGGCGGCCTCGGCGATCTGGGCCCGGCGCTCCGCGTCGGCCTGTCTGGCCTCCCTTTCGGCCGCAGCCTCGATCGTGTCCTGCGCCCGGGCCATGTCCTGGCGACCGGCCTGCTCGACCCGCTGCCGTTGCGCGGCCTGCTCGTTGCGCACCGCGCTCTCGGCGGAGGCGGCTTTCACCTCGGCCGTGGCGCGCTGCTGGGCGCCCTCGAGCTCGGCTTCACGGGCCACCGCGCGAGCCTCGGCGGCCTGCGCGTCGGCTTCGGCCTCGGTGCGGCTGGCTTCGCGGCGTTCTTTGGCCTCGGACTGCTGCAGCTGCCCCTCGGCGGTCAGGGAATCGTTGCCGGTGACCGCGCCGGCCACCTCTTTGGCCTTGCCCTTCACCGAATCCACGAAACTCTGTCGTGTCTGGGCGGCCTTGTCGTCGCTCATCGGCGTCTCCTTCGGATCGTCGTGAACCGCCGACGTACCCGCCCCGCGCCCGTTTACACCGGGGTGTGACGTATCACCTGGTGGCGCCGTTGACGACCGGCTCGTCGATCATGCCGCGCTCGACGCCCCACATCGTGGCGATGGCCCGGTACTCGCCGGTCTCCATCAGGTGCTCCAGCGCCAGCCGCAGCGGCTCGATCAATTCCGAGCCCTTGGCCACCGGCCACCCGTACGGGGCCGAGTCGAACACGTCCCCGGCGGAAACCAGGTCGCCGCGGCTGAGTTTGATCGCGAAACCGGTCACCGGGGAGTCGGCGGACATCGCGTCCACCTCACCCTTGATCAGCGCGGTGGTGACTTCGTCCTGGCTCTTGAAGACCACCATGTCGATCGGAGCCATCCCGGCCGCCGTGCACTGATCGCTCTTGCTCGGCAGTTCCTCGGTTTCCTGCAGGGTGGCTTCTGCTACACCGACTTTCAGTCCGCATGCCGATGCCGGCCCCAGCGCGGTGCCCGGCCTGCGTGCCCACTGGGTGCCGGCCTGGAAGTAGGTGATGAAGTCGACGAGCTCCTCACGCTCCTTGGTGTCGGTGACCGAGGACATCCCGACGTCGAACGTCCCATCCACCACCGCGGGCAGGATCGCGTCGAACGTGGTGTCGCGGTAGTCGGGCACCAGGCCGAGCACCCGCGTCACCGCATTCATCAGCTCGACGTCGAACCCGACGAGCTGACCGTCGGCGTTCTTGAACTCCATCGGCGCATACGGCACGTTCACACCGATGACCAGGCGTCCGGACCCGCGCACGTCCGCGGGCACCATCGACGCAATCTCCGGCACCGCGCCGGCGGGCAGCTCGGAGGCGTCGTCGTCCTTCCACGGCGACCACGCCCACATCCCGACCGCGGCCACCGCGACCGCCAGCGTCGTGGCCGCCGCGACCAGCAGCGCCCTGCGCGGCTTTCTGGGTTGCGACCGGGCCGCGTGCCGCGAGCTGCCGGCACCCCGGCGGACCGGCGCGTTGAGCGCCCGCTTGGCCGCCTGGGCGAGTTCCCCGGCGCTCTGGTAGCGCTGGGCCGGCTTCTTGGCCATGCCTTTGGCGATCACCTCGTCGAACGCCGACAGCCGAGAATCGACGTCGGACGGCCGCGGGATCGGCGAGACCATGTGCCCGGCGATCTGCTGCTCCAGGCTGTCGGCGGGGTAAGGCCTTGACCCGGTGAGACATTCGTAGAGCACGCAGGTCAGCGCGTAGATGTCGGAACGGGCGTCGACCTCGCCGCCTTCGAACCGCTCCGGCGCCATGTAGGCCAGCGTGCCCAGCGTGCTGCCCGCGGTGGTCAACCCCTGTTCACCCGCGCTGCGGGCCAGCCCGAAGTCGATCAGGTACACGAAGTCGCGTCCGGTGATCAAGATGTTGGAGGGCTTGATGTCGCGGTGGATCAGGCCCAGCTTGTGTGCGGAGTCCAGGCCGTTGGCAACCTGCTCGACGATCGACACCGCGAACGCCGGGCCCAGCGGCTTGTCGGATTCCTGCAGCATGGTGCCGAGGTTGCGGCCCTCGATGAGCCGCATGTCCAGGTAGAGACGGCCGTCGATCTCGCCGTACCCATGGATCGGGACGACATGCGGGTCGTTGATGCCCGCGGCGGCCTGCGACTCGCGGCGGAACCGGGCCTGGAACGTCTCGTCCTGGGCCATGCTGTGCGGCAGCACCTTGAGTGCGACGACGCGGTCGGTCTTGGTGTCGTAGGCCTGGTAGACCTCACCCATGCCGCCCCGGCCGATCAACTTCTGGAGCCGATAGCGCCCGAATGTTGTCGCATTCACCGGTGCTCTCCTCGGCTGCGGCCAAACGGACTGTCGGTCGACGCTACGTGACGTTTGCCGGGGCTGCCCGGACGCATGTCAGTCGCCTTCCGTCCCGTTGCCCGATTTGAACGGCCCGGTCCAAGACGACGCCGACGGCGTGCTTCATGGGTGCAGCATTCTTACCACGATGCGGTGTCAGACGACACGCTCTGCCACATGGTTCACGCGTGACTACGCGCCCGTTCGGGTATTCCGCTACGCCTTCCGTCCGACCGAAACGCCTCTGCCTCGCGTTTTGGTGCCGCCGAACCGGGCAGGGTCAGAGCCGGTACATCTCCCGGGCCATCGCCGAGCTCTCCATGAAACGGTCCCGCTGCGGCGGGTAGTGGCGCCTGCTGCGCAACTCCGGTCGCCCCGCGGCCGCGTCCTCGGCGTGGCCGACGGTGGTCGTGGAACGTTGCCAGAACCACGTCCAGCGCCAGCGTGGCCAGGGCCGCAAACCTGCGATCGATGCCATGTCGTTCACCCTTCTGTCGTGTGGTTTGTCCACGGGTCTGCGGTGGGGCTTCTCCACGGGTAATGCGGCAGCGCCGACTTCGATTCGCTTCGGGCGGCAATAGATGGCGCAACCGGGCCGACCACGCGGTAGGTCGCGGTCGGTGACGTCACCAGTGCGTTCATCGCGATGCCTGCCTGCAGGTTCAGGGCTTGCGCTTTCTGATGTTGAACGTAACATAAGATTTAGAAGTACCCAACAGATATATGAGTTTTAGTAGGAATCGTGAGTGAAGTGGCTAGGATCGGGTCTGTGTCCCGACGCACCTACGCGCAGTTCTGCGGTCTCGCCCATGCCCTCGACGTGGTCGGCGAGCGCTGGACGCTGCTGATCGTCCGTGAGCTCGCCTCCGGGCCGAAGCGCTACACCGAACTCGCCGACGCGCTCGCCGGCATCGGGACGAGCCTGCTGGCCTCCCGGGTGCGCCAACTCGAGGCCGACGGTGTGGTGGTCCGCAAGCTCGCGCTCGATCAGCCCGGATCCGCCGTCGTGTACGAATTGTCAGATGCCGGAAGGGAACTCGCGGCCGCGGTGGTGCCGCTGGCCATGTGGGGCGCGCGCCATCAGATGACCGACGCCGACGTCGACGCCGAGATGTTCCGCGCCGAGTGGCTGCTGAGCTTCCTGGCCGCCGACATCCGCAAGGACGGGCCGCACGACCTCGATGCCGTCTTCGAGTTTCACGTCGACGACAGCACCGCCTGTCTGCGACTGCGCGACGGGCGGGCTCGCGTGACGCCGGGCCCGAGCGCGACCCCGAGCGCGGTCACGGTGCGTTGCTCGGCGGCCACCATCGCCGCGGTCGTCGGGCGGCGCACGACGGTCGCCGACGCGCTGACCGACGGGCGCCTCGAGGTGACCGGGGACCCGGCCGCGGTCACGGCGCTGCTCGGCGTGATCGAGCGCGTGCTCGCCCGCTGATTTCTCCGGCGAACGTGCATTCCAGCCTGCCGGAACGCAATTTCGCGGATGTAGAGCATTGATTCAAGGCTGGTATCAGTGATCGGGGAATCGGTCTTGGACAGGCATGGATATGCCTCCTACGGTCGAAGGCATGACTGCCACGATCTCCGGCACCGCCAGCCTCACCGGCCAGATGCTGATCGCCGGGACACCGGTGCGCGGCACCGGCACGGAAATCCGCGCGTTCGACCCGGCGGCGGGCACCGACCTGGATCCGGTGTACCGCTACGGCGACGCCACGCACGTCGACGCGGCCTGCGCCGCGGCCGCCGCCGCGTTCGGCACGTACCGGGCGACCACCGCCGAGCAGCGCGCCCGGTTCCTGGAGGCGATCGCCGCCAACATCGAGGCCGTCGGCGAGACGCTGATCGCGCGCGCAGTCGCCGAATCCGGCCTCCCGCAGGCCCGCATCACCGGCGAGGTGGGCCGCACCACCGGCCAGCTGCGGTTGTTCGCCGAGGTGCTGCGCGAGGGCAGCTGGAACGGCGCCCGCATCGACACCGCGCTGCCCGACCGCACCCCGCTGCCCCGCCCCGATCTGCGGCAGCGATTCGTTCCGTTGGGGCCGGTCGCGGTGTTCAGCGCGTCGAACTTCCCGCTGGCGTTCTCGGTGGCCGGGGGTGACACCGCGTCCGCGTTGGCCGCGGGTTGCCCCGTGATCGTCAAGGGACATGACGCCCACCCCGGCACTTCCGAGCTCGTCGGCCGCGCCATCAGCGACGCCGTCGCCGCGTCCGGCCTGCCCGCGGGCACGTTCTCGCTGCTGTTCGGCGCAGGCCCCGACCTCGGCATCGCGCTGGTCACCGACCCGCGCATCAAGGCCGTCGGATTCACGGGGTCACGCTCCGGCGGGCTTGCTCTCGTCGCCGCCGCGGCGGCCCGGCCCGAACCGATCCCGGTGTACGCGGAGATGAGCGCGATCAACCCGGTGTTCCTCCTCGAGGGTGCCTTGACCGGCCGCGGCGACGAACTGGGCCGGGCGTTCGTCGCGTCGCTGACGATGGGCTCGGGCCAGTTCTGCACCAACCCGGGCCTCGTGGTCGCGGTCGACGGGCCGGGACTGGACTCGTTCGTCGCTGCCGCCCGCGATGCGCTGGCCACCTCGCCGGCCACGCCGATGCTGAGCCCGAACATCGCCCGCAACTACGCCTCCGGGGTCCAGGCACTGGCCGGCACGGCCGAGCTGGTCGGCCGCGGTGAGCCCAGTATCAGCGAAACCTCCTGCCATGCCGCGCTGTTCACCACCGACGCGCAGACCTTCCTGGCCTCCGAGGCGCTGCAGGCCGAGGTGTTCGGCTCGTTGAGCCTGATCGTGCGCTGCGCCGACGTCGAGCAGATGCGGGCCGTCGCCGAGGGCATCGAAGGCCAGCTGACCGCCACCGTGCACGCCGACGACTCCGACCTCGAGGAGGCGGCCCGGTTGTTGCCGCTGTTGGAACTCAAGGTCGGCCGGATCCTGTTCGACGGCTGGCCGACCGGGGTGGAGGTGTGCCACGCGATGGTGCACGGCGGACCGTTCCCGGCCACGTCGGACTCGCGCACCACGTCGGTCGGCTCCCGGGCGATCGAGCGCTTTTTGCGGCCCGTCTGCTATCAGAACGTCCCGAAGTCGTTGCTGCCCAGCGCGATCGCCGACGGCAACCCCGACAACCTGTGGCGGCGGATCGACGGCCGACTCACCCAAGCCTGACCTCTTACCTCCTCACCTCCGAAAGGCCCGTCATGCGTCCGACCTTTGACAGTGTGCTGTTCTTCCCCGTCACCCCGATGACCGAGTCCGGAACCGTCGACCTCGACGCGCTGGCCCGCCACCTTTCCAAGGGCGTGGAGGCCGGTCCGGGCGGGGTGTTCATCGCTTGTGGCACAGGGGAATTCCACGCCCTGGAGGTGCAGGAGTACACCGAGGTGGTGCGTACCGCCGTCGACGTGGTCGCCGGGCGCGTTCCGGTCTACGCCGGCGCCGGCGGCGCGGTGGCCCAGGCCAAGCGATTCGCGGCAGCGGCCGAGCAGGCGGGCGCCGACGGCCTGCTGCTGATGCCGCCCTACCTGGTCGAGGTGCCGCAGGCGGGACTGGTCGACTACACGCGGGAGGTCGCCGCGGCCGCCGATCTGCCCGTCATCGTCTACAACCGCAACAACGCCCGCTTCACCGAGGAATCCGCGGTCGCCGTCGCACAGATCCCCAACGTGGTCGGGTTCAAGGACGGCACAGGGAATTTCGACCTGGTCGCGCGCATCGTGCAGGCCGTCAAGACCAATGTCGACCCGGACTTCCTGTTCTTCAACGGGCTGCCCACCGCCGAGACCACACAGCTGGCCTACCGGGCCATCGGCGTTCCGCTGTACTCGTCGGCGACGTTCGCGTTCGCCCCTGATCTCGCGCTGGCCTTCTACAACGCGCTGGACTCGGGCAACGAGCAGCTCGCCGACGCGCTGCTCAACGCGTTCTTCATTCCGCTGGTCCGCCTGCGTGACACGGTGCCCGGCTACGCGGTGTCGCTGGTCAAGGCCGGCGTCACGATGGAGGGCGTCCCCGCCGGGCCGGTGCGCCCGCCGCTGGTGATGCCGAGCACCGACGACGTCGCCGAGCTCGCCGCGATCGTCGAGGCCGGCCGAGCGGTGCTGTCCGGTGCGCTGGCCCACGCGGTCTGACCGGTGACCGCGATCCGCATCACCGGCGCGCGCATCACCCCGGTCGCGTTCGCCGACCCACCGCTGCTGAACACCGTCGGGGTGCACCAACCGTACGCGTTACGGGCGATCATCCGACTCGACACCGATGCCGGGCTGGTGGGGCTCGGCGAAACTTACGCCGACACCCGCCACCTGGCCCGCCTCCAGGCCGCCGCCGACGCGATCACCGGTCTGGATGTGTTCGCGTTGAACGGTATTCGCGCGGCAATCGCTGACCGGCTGGAAGGCGACACCGCTGCTGTCGGCACCGCCGGGATGATCACCACGGCCAGCGCGGTAGACCAGGTGCTCTCACCGTTCGAGGTGGCGTGCCTGGACGTGCAGGGGCACGCGCTGGGACGGCCGGTGTCGGACTTGCTGGGCGGCAGAGTGCGTGACGCGGTGCCGTTCAGCGCCTACCTGTTCTACAAGTGGGCGGCCCACCCCGGCGCCGAGCCCGACGGGTTCGGTGAGGCACTCGACCCGGACGGGCTCGTCGCGCAGGCGCGGCGCATCGTCGGCGAATACGGCTTCACCGCAATCAAACTCAAGGGCGGGGTGTTCCCGCCCGAGGAGGAGATGGCCGCGGTCGAGGCGCTCTCGCGTGCCTTCCCGGGAACGCCGCTGCGGCTGGACCCGAACGCGGCGTGGACCCCGCAGACGTCGGTGAAGGTGGCGACCGGATTGGCCGGCATCGTGGAGTATCTGGAAGACCCGACGCCCGGGCTGGACGGGATGGCGGAGGTGGCCAGGCAGGCTCCGATGCCGCTGGCGACCAACATGTGTGTCGTCGCCTTCGACCAGCTGAAGCCCGCCGTGGCCAAAGACTCCGTCCGGGTGGTGCTTTCGGACCACCACTATTGGGGCGGACTACAGCGCTCCCGGCTGCTGGCCGGTATCTGCGACACGTTCGGGCTGGGGCTGTCGATGCACTCGAACTCGCACCTGGGCATCAGCCTGGCCGCGATGGTGCACCTGGCCGGCGCCACGCCGAACCTCACCTACGCCTGTGACACGCACTGGCCGTGGAAGACCGAAGACGTCGTCCGGGCCGGCACGCTGAGGTTCGTCGACGGGTCCGTACCGGTGCCCACCTCTCCCGGCCTAGGCGTCGAGATCGACGACGACGCTCTCGCCGCGCTGCACGAGCAGTACCTGCGCTGCGGGATCCGCGAGCGCGACGACACCGGGTACATGCGCACCGTCGAACCGTCGTTCGAGTTGCTCAGCCCCCGTTGGTGAATCGGCCCCGGGGTGCGTCGCCCGGGTTTTACCGTGAATACCACCGGGCCACAGCGGCGGGCTCGTCGTCGTACCTGCGGAGCCACCGCGCCGCGAAGGAGGGCAGAGTCTCGCGGTCGGGCTCGTGCCCGGGCGCCTGGGAGCGCACAAGGCCCAACAGCATCGCCGCCAGTTCGCGGCGCGGCACACCCGCATAGGTCGGCGTTTTGTTGACTTCTCTTGCCGCCGCGAGGCTTTCACGGATTGCGTGGTAGGACAGCCCCTTTGGCATCAAACGGCCGAGGTCGCCGCCGTCCTCGGCCGGCACGTGTGCCTGGAAGCCCTGGGAGACGATCGCAAGGATCTGAGCCAGGTGCCGAACCACGCCGGGCACCGCCTGTAACCGGTACAGGTAGCTGTCATGCACGGCGTTGTACACGATCAACGCCGAACTGCGGTGTTCGATCTCCTCGACGAAGTGCCAGAGGAACAGCGAGGCGACCCGGTCGTCGCCTGGACGAAAGAGTTTGTCCTCGTGATCGAGGAACACCTTGAAGTACGGCGTGAACGTTGCTTCGACGATTGCGGCGTAGGCCAGGCGCCAGGCGAGCGGCTTGGTCGCCGTCAGCCGATCGTAGGACTCGACGACCGCGTCGCGCGTCGCCTGCAACCCGGGCCACCGCTTGATCAGTGCTCTCAGATGACTTGCGTGCGCCGCCGAATGCTGCGCTTCCTGTCTGAGATAAGCCTCGGCTTCCTCGACATCGGCGGGACTGCGCATCAGCGGGATGGCCTCGCGGGTCGCATCGACGATGAACTTCTCGAAACCCGGCGCGAAGAAGGAGATCAGGTTGCACTGCATGCCGAATGCCGGGCGGTGCGGCTGCCAGTTGAAGGGCACCTCAGTGCTCGCGAAATCGAAGCGGACGCGCCTTACCCGTAGGTCCGTCATGAGTTTGAGGCTAAACAGACGGCCGACTCTTGACAAGACGTTATTCGATTTATGTATGGTCTATCTGTTTGGTCCTCCCTCCCAGAAGGACGCATTTGTCATACGTTGTGCAACTTTCGTCCAGGCAGGCAGGTAACCGTGGACCTCATCGTCTTCAACAACCCGGCCGAACTTCCGTGGCAGACCACCGTGTGGGATCTGATGCTGGTGACGATCTTCGCCGCAGCGGCGGTGTACAGCATCGACCAGTTCCGGCGAGGCCGAAGGATCTACAGCGTGGTACTCATTGCCGCGACGATCTACGGCCTGGTGCTGGAATTGGCGGGCATGGCCCTGCTGGACATGTATCAGCAGGGTGACTTCATGATCATGCTGAACTGGGAGGCTTTCCCGCTCTGGCACGACACCACCATGATGCCTGCGTACGTCGTCATCTTCTACCCGGTGTTCCTGTTCACCGGGTTCAAGGTGGTCGAGTCACTCGGAGTCCAAAAGCGTTGGCAGGCAGCAGTTGTGGGCGGCCTCTTCATGATCGCGTTCGACGCTCCCTACATCATCGAAGGCAACCTGCGCCATGTCGTCTGGTGGACCTGGGATCCCGATTTCGATCTGTTTCAGTACTGGGTCGGCTGGCCGCTGGTCGACCTGTGCTGGCAAGGCATCTGGGACGCGCTGTTCATCTATCTCATGCTGTGGGCGATGCCACGGATCGACACGACCGCAGAAGGATTCATGCCACGCTGGTCACATGCGAAGGCACTGTTCGCGTTTCCGCCACTGGCAGCGCTCACGGTGTTGATCGTCGGACCTATTCTGATGTCACCGGTCACCGTTGCCACTGCGCTCGGCCTACCCCAATGGCCTGTCGTCGTCGCCCTGATCGCGGGTTATGTGATCGTCGCCGCCATCGCGCTGCGCACGGCGAGGCCTCTTCCTGCAGAGAGATTCACGCTCGCCATCGTGTTCATCTACGTGGGTACGATGGCCGCGATGGCGAGCGGCAACATCGTCCACGAACGCGGGCTCACGCAGTACATCGTGGTCCAGGCCGTGGGGCTTGCGGTCGTGGCCGGCCTTGCGCTGCTGCCGGTGAGTCTCCGGCGCCGCGTGATCGCATCCGACCTCAGCGAGAAAGCGGAAACCGTTGATGGGACTTAGCGAACCGACAACCCTGCCCATAGAACTCATCGGTGCGTAGTCACGGCTGCTCGAGGAACGCACCCGCGACCGAGGAAGAGGACATCCGACGCATCCTCGACGCGACGGACGAGCGTGGCCGAAAAGGGCTCGGCGATGCGGATCTCGACACCGCGCGGGCTCTCGGCGTCACCCGACAGGCCGTCTACCGCTACTTCCCCGGCACCGAGTCACTCCTCGTCGCGAGTGCGATGCGCACACGCCACGGTTTCCTCGACCAGTTGGCTGACCACACAGCGGCCTCACTGAGCCCGCAGCCGCCCTCGTCGAAGGCGTGGCATTCGCCGCCGAGGCACTCAGCGGGGACCGCCAGATCGAGCACCTCCTGCGCAAGCGCAGCGACGGTGGGTGGTCGGTGTCACTGACGTCGGAAACCGCGCGCGTGTTCAGCCGCGCGGTGTTGCACCGCCTCGACGTGGACTGGAAGAAGAACGGGTGTGACGAGGCCGCGCTGGATGAACGCGCCGAGAGCGGTCTGCGCCCGCTGGCTGGGGCCTGTGATCATCTGCCCGCGGCTGGCCCGTGCGATGGATGCGTTGCGTCCACCCACAGGCACGCCGACCTCGCCCTCGCCACGACACGGCATGCTGACGACCGAATCCGATTCTGTGGCCATCGGCCGCACCTACACTGATGCTCGCTCGCGGCGCTTCGCGCGCCGCTGATACGAGGAGTGCATCAGTGTTTTCCCTGGCGAGGTTGTCCTGCTTCGTCGCCGTCGCCGAAGAGCTGCACTTCGGCCGCGCCGCGGAACGGCTGCACATGACCCAGCCGCCGCTGAGCCGTCAGGTCCAGCAGTTGGAGAACGAACTGGGGGTGCAGCTGATCGACCGCACCACCCGTGCCGTCACCTTGACGCCGGCGGGCGCGGCGTTCCTGCCCGACGCGCGGCGCATCCTGCAGCTCGCCGAGGGGGCCGCCCAGACCGTCAAACGCATTCCGGCCGGCGATCTCGGCACCGTCGTCGTCGGCTTCACGGCGGCCTCGGCGCATGCGGTGCTGCCCCGGCTGCTGGAGCGCGCCCGAGAGCGGCTCCCGGATGTGCAGCTCGACCTGCGCGAGATGGTCACCGCCGCGCAGATCGACGGATTGATGACCGGCGAGCTCGATCTGGGGATGGCCCGCCCCCCGCTGAAACGCCCCGGTCTGGTGTCACGGCCGCTGCTGCACGAGCAGTTGCTGGCCGCGCTGCCCGAAGGACACCCGCTGGCCGACATGACGCGGGAGCTGACGCTGATCGACCTGGACGGGCAGGACTTCGTCATGTATTCGCCCGTGCAGGCCCGGTATTTCAACGAGCTGCTGATCTCGACGTTCACCATTGCGGGCACCACGCCGCGCTACGTTCAGTACGTGACACAGGTGCACACCATGCTGGTGCTGGTCCGCTCGGGCATCGGTATCGCGTTGGTGCCGGCGTCGGCGGCGACACTGCATCCCGAGGGCGTGGTGTTCCGGACCATCGGCGCGTTCCGCGAGCGTCCGGTGGAGCTGGACGCGGTGTGGCGCGGCGACTCGACCAACCCGGCGCTGCTTCGGGTGCTCAGAGACGTGCTCCCGCAACAGGAATGGACCACCTGATACCCCCGCCGAAATCGCATTCCATGCGGCCATTTCGGGGTTTGACGCGCGTGGAATGCGATTTCGGCGATTACCGGAGCAGAGTGTTGAGCGCAGGTTCGGCGAGGTCTAGCGTCAAGAGGAGCCAACAAAGGAGTTCGTCATGGCCTCCAACAGTTCGAATCAACCAGTGAAGAATCGCGACAACAAGCGTCCGGCGCCTCAGACCGACGGTCACTGCCGGTGCCAGTGCGGCAACTGCAGATCCTCGGCGCACTGCCGCAACGTGGCCGCCGGCTGCGCCATGCGTGGCTGATCTCGGCGGATTCTCAGACGGGTGTGACGAGCGTGCCCGTCTTGAGAAAGCTGTCCAGGTTGCGCAGGGTGAGCGCTTCCATCGCGGCGCGGGTCTGCACGGTCCCGCTGGCCACGTGCGGTAGCAGCACCACGTTGTCCAGCCCGAACAGTTCCTCGGGCACCTGCGGCTCGTCAGCGAAGACGTCCAGACCGGCGCCGGCGAGCCGGCCCTGCACCAGCGCCGCGACCAGTGCCTCCTGATCGACGACGCTGCCGCGCGCGATGTTGATGAGATAGCCCTGCGGACCGAGCGCGTCGAGCACCTCGCTGCTCACCAGCCCCCGAGTGCCCGCACCACCCGCGGCCGCGACGATCAGCACGTCAACCCGCGAGGCCAGCTCTGCCGGTGACGCCGCGTAGGTGTACGGCGAATCCGTCACCTCGTGCCGGTTGTGGTAGCTGATGGTGCAGCCGAAAGCGCTGAGCCGCACCGCGATTGCGGTGCCGATCCGGCCGAGACCGATGATGCCGACGTCGGTGTTGCTGACCTGACGGGTCAACGGGTACATGCCGTCGACGGGCCAGCGGCCGGCCCGCACGTAGCGATCGGCCGCCGAGAACTGGCGCAACGTGTCGATCATCAGACCGACGGCGGTGTCGGCGACGCAGTCGGTCAGCACGTCGGGGGTGTTGCTCACCCCGATGCCGCGGGTGGCCGCGGCGTCGACGTCGGTGGTGTCGTAGCCGACGCCGAAGTTGATCACCGCGCCCAGATTGGGGAGTGCGTCCATCAGCACCGCGTCCACACCGGTGCGTCCCGACGTCACGACCGCGGTGATCTCGGCGCCGTGTTCGGCGAGGAACGCCGTCCGCTCGGCCGGCTCGATGGGCAGGCGGCGGGCCGCGTAGTCGTCGGCGAGTGTGCGCGCCAGCGACGGCATCAACGGCCCGACCTGCAACACGGAGCGGTTCTGTGCGGTGCTCATAGTGGTTTTCACGGTACGGCGAGCTGCGGATACCGGTCCACGTCCAAATTGGCATGGACTTATGCCCAAAGCGCATGCGTGCGCCGAGGGCTCGCGGCTCCGTGCATCACACGCCGCTCCCGCGGCGACAATCTGCAGCTCAGAGCGTATTTCCCGAGGTGCTGTGCGGATGCCCGGTGACCCCGCTGACCCGAAAAAGGGCCGTTTGAGCGGGGTTGACGCTGTTTTCCCGGCGCTCCTACGGTGTGGTTGCCATCACAGCCCGCATCTACATACGTGGACGTCACTATCCCCGGCCCGGGAGGATCGATGAACCCCAGCACCGTGTTCGAGCCCCGGCGGCAGGTCGCCGTGCTGGCCCTCGCGGCGGCCACCGTCGCGGCCGGCGGCTGCACCGTCGCCAACTCCGGCGGCGGCGGGTACGACCCCGAGACCCTGCGCATCGTGCTCCAGCAGGAACCCCCGACGCTGGAGCCCTGCGAGAGCTCACTGACCTCGACCGGCATCGTGGTCCGCTCCAACATCACCGAGCCCCTGCTCGAGCGCGATGCCAGCACCGGCGATCTGCGTCCGCTGCTGGCCACCGAATGGCAGCAGACCAGCCCCACCGAATGGACGTTCACCCTGCGCGACGGGGTGACCTTCTCCGACGGCGCCTCGTTCACCTCCGAGGACGCCGCGTTCTCGATCGACCGGGCGGTCAACTCCGATCTGCAGTGCAACGTCGACGGCTACGTCTTCGGTGACGAGGAGCTGAGCCTGCGCACCCCCGACCCCACCACCGTCGTGGTCGGCACCACCGAGCCCGATCCGATTCTGCCGCTGCGTATCTCGTTCATCGAGATGGTGCCGCGCACCACCAGCACCGTCGAAAAGGTCCGCGAACCCATCGGCACCGGGCCCTACGCGATCGAGCGCTGGGAGTACGGCCAGAAGCTCACCCTGGCCCGCAACCCGGGCTACTGGGGCAGCCCACCCGCCTTCGCCAAGGCCGAATACCAGTGGCGCAGTGAGGGAAGCGTGCGGGCGGCGATGATCACCAACGACGAGGCCGACATCGCGGTCGGCCTGGGCCCCGAAGACGGTGCCGGCGATCTCGGAGTGCCGTTCCAGAACAACGAGACCACCGCGCTGCGCATGCAGGCCACCGAACCGCCACTCGACGACATCCGGGTGCGCCAGGCGATCAACTACGCGGTCAACCGCACCGGCATCGTCACGGCGCTGTTCCGCGACCTCGGCCAGCCCGCCGCGCAACTCATCCCCTCCGGCGTCGTCGGATACAACGACGAGCTGCAGCTGTGGCCCCACGACCTGGACAAGGCCAGGGCGCTGATCGACGAGGCCCGGGCCGACGGGGTGCCCGTCGACCGCCGGATCCGGCTGATCGGGCGCACGGCGCAGTTCCCGAAGATCACCGAGACCATCGAGGTGCTGCAGAGTGAGTTCACCGAGATCGGGCTCAACGTCTCGATCGAGATGATGGACACCGCATCGCAATTGGAGTACCAGTTGCGGCCGTTCCCTCCGGACACCGGCCCGTATCTGCTGATGATCATGCACGGCAACCAGGCCGGCGACGCCGCGTTCACCCTCGACCAGTACATGCTGTCCGACGGCCCGCAGGCCGCTTACGGCACACCGGAATTCGACGCCAAGATCCGGGCGGCCGAGGCGCTGACCGGTCAGGCCCGCCAGGACGCGTTCGCCACGCTGTTCGCCGAGGAACCGCAGGAGATCACACAGATGGCCTGTATCGCCCACATGAAGGGGATCCTCGGCAAGTCCCCGCGCATCGACTACACCCCCAATCCGGCGACCGGCGACGAAATGCTGCTGGCCGCAATGACTCCGGTCGGCACCGACCGCACCGACCAGTCCTGACTCCGACGTTCAAGAAGGGCCGCCCTCATGTTCTCCTTCGTCCGGCGCCGGATGTACACCAGCGCACTGCCGTTGATCATCGTGTTGCTCGGCGTGTTCCTGCTCGCCCGGCTCACCGGTGACCCCACCAACCTGTACCTGCCCGAATCCGCGACGCAGGAACAGCGCGAGGCGTTCGCGGCCGCCAACGGGTTCAACGATCCGCTGATCACCCAGCTGGCTGACTACTTCTCCGGCGTCATCCACCTCGACTTCGGCTCCTCGCTGCGCACCGGCGAGTCCGCAGCCGAGATGGCGCTGCGCGCGTTCCCGGCGACCCTGCAGCTCGCACTGACCACGATGCTGCTCGCGATCGTCGGCGCCATCGTGATCGGCTGCTGGGCCGCCTACCGCCCGAACTCGCTCGCCGACCGGTTCTCGTCGCTGCTGTCGATGACGGCCGCGAGCATCCCCGACTTCTGGTTCGCCATCACCGGGGTGTGGTTGTTCGCGGTGCTGCTCGGCTGGCTGCCCACCTCGGGCACCGACGCCGGCATGCTGTCGTGGATTCTGCCGATCGCGACGCTGATGATCCGTCCGCTGGGCGTGCTGACCCAAGTCGTGCGCGGCGCAATGGTTTCCGCGCTGTCGGCGCCATACGTGCGGTTGGCGCGCAGCAAGGGTGCCGGCGACTTCCGGGTGGTCACCCATCACGCGCTGCGCAACGCCGCGGCACCCGCACTGACCGTCGCCGGCGACCTGGCGGTCGGCCTGATCAACGGCGCGGTCGTCGTCGAGGCCATCTTCGGCTGGCCCGGCATCGGCAAGCTGATGATCGACGCGATCCTGCAACGCGACTTCGCGGTGCTGCAGGCCGCCGTCCTGCTCACCGCGGTCAGCATCTTCCTGCTCAACATCGTCATCGACGCCTGCTACGCGCTGCTCGACGCGCGGGTGCGCGAGCCCGCCCGAGTCTGAGACGGCATAGGAGACCCCACCATGACTCAGATCGACCTTGTCCCGGTCAAGCCGACCACCGCGATCCTCGGCGCGGACGACACGGAAACCTCCCGCAAGCGGGGCGGATCCCCGTGGTTGCGGCTGCTGGTCCACGACCGCGTCGCCGCCGCCGCGGCCTGCATCCTCGGATTGGTGTTCCTCACCGCGATCTTCGGGCCGATGCTCGTCGGCGACCTGGCGACGAAGATCGACCTGGACAACTCCAACCAGCCCCCGTTCACGCTGACACACGGCTGGGCGAATGTCCTTGGCAC
Organism: Mycobacterium sp. SMC-8; assembly: GCF_025263565.1. Taxonomy (NCBI): domain Bacteria; kingdom Bacillati; phylum Actinomycetota; class Actinomycetes; order Mycobacteriales; family Mycobacteriaceae; genus Mycobacterium; species Mycobacterium sp. SMC-8. Next base: position 2,440,897 of record NZ_CP079865.1, on the reverse strand, counting down.
CGACCCGCTGGGCCGCAGCATGCTCGCCCGCCTGATCGTGGCCTGCCAGACCACGCTGTCGGTGGCCGTTCCCGCGGTGATCATCTCGGCGGTCGTGGGTTCGGCGATCGGCATGTGGGCCGGCTACTACCGAGGCTGGCGGGAGACACTGGCGATGCGCGTGGCCGACGTGATCATGAGCTTCCCGTCGCTGCTGCTCGCCGTCGTCGTGCTCTATGTGTTCTCCCCCAGCGCCGCGAACATCGTGCTGGTGCTGGCGATCACCCGCATCCCGGTCTATCTGCGCACCGCCCGCGCCGAATCGGCCGAGTTGCAGAGTCGGGTGTTCGTCGACGCCGCGCGCACCTTCGGCGCCGGCGCCAACTCGATCATCTGGCGCCACGTGCTTCCGATCGTCCTGCCGACACTGTTGACGGTCGCGACGTTGGACTTCTGCTACGTGATGCTGGCGGAAAGCTCCTTGAGTTTCTTGGGCATCGGCATCCAGCCGCCCGACGTCAGTTGGGGTCTGATGGTCTCGCAGGGCCGCACCTATCTGCACAGCGCGTGGTGGCTGTCCTTCTTCCCCGGCCTGGCCATCGTGATCACCACGGTGTCGGCGACGATCCTTGCCGCGTGGGCCCGGATCGCGACCGACCCCGCCCAGCGGTGGCGGCTGACCGTCCCGCAGAAGCGTCTGAGCACGTTCACCAAAACCGGAAAGCGCCTGCCATGAAAGGTCCGAGCATGACCGCACTCGTTGATCGCGACGTTCCCGCGGACTCCGTGGACGCCACACCCGTGCTCGACGTCGAGGGCCTGACCGTCGAGGTGCGCACCATCACCGGAACGCTGCGCGCCGTCGACGGCGTCTCCTTTCAGGCCCGCCGCGGTGAAACCCTGGCGCTGCTGGGGGAATCCGGCTGCGGCAAGTCCATGACGGCCACCGCGCTGGTCGGGCTGCTCGAGCCCGTCGCCGACATCGTCAGTGGCACAGCCAGGCTCGCGGACGTCGACCTGCTCAGCGCCGGCCGCAAGAAGCGCCGCGAGATGGCCGGCACCGAGCTGGCGATCGTGTTCCAGGACGCGCTCACCGCGCTCAACCCGCTCTATACCGTGGGAACCCAACTGGCCGAGCCGTTCCGGATTCACCACGGCCTCGGCGCCAAGGAAGCCAAAGGCAAGGCCGTCGAACTGATGGCGCGCGTCGGGATCCCCCAACCCGAAACCCGGCTCAACTCCTACCCGCATCAGTTCTCCGGCGGCATGCGGCAGCGCCTGCTCATCGCGATGGCGGTGGCGCTGAACCCGAGCGTGCTGATCGCCGACGAACCCACCACCGCACTCGACGTGACGGTGCAGGCGCAGATCATGGCGCTGCTGCGGGATCTGCGCACCGAGTACCGCATGGCCGTCGTGCTGATCACCCACGACCTCGCGCTGGTCGCCGAGGAAGCCGACCGCGTGGCGATCATGTACGCCGGCAACATCATCGAGACCGGCACCGTGGCCGAGGTTTTCGCCGACCCCAAGCATCCCTACACCAAGGGCCTGCTGAACTCCGTGCCCGTCGACGCCCGTCGCGGTGACGCGCTCAAATCCATCGGAGGCACCCCGCCGGACCTGCACTCCATCCCTGAGGGTTGCGTCTACCAGGCCCGCTGCCCGCTGTCCGCCGACGTGTGCCGCACCACCCGCCCGGCGCTGACGGGCGTGGGTGCAGATCGCAAAGCCGCCTGTCACTTCCCGGAAGAGGTCTGCAATGTCTGAGATTCCCGACACCTTGCTCGAGGTCCGCGACGTCCGCAAGAGCTTCCGCGTGCCGCACGCCGGTAAGAACAAGCTGTGCGCGCTCGACGGCGTCACCTTGGACCTGCGGCGCGGCGAGACACTCGGGCTGGTCGGCGAGTCCGGTTGCGGAAAGTCCACGCTGGCGCGCACTTTGCTGATGCTTGAGCGTCCTGATGAGGGCAGCGTGCGGTTCGACGGGGTCGACCCGTTCAGCCTCAAGGGCGCCGACCTGCTCACGTTCCGCCGCCGCGTGCAGATGGTGTTCCAGGATCCCTACGCGTCGCTGAACTCCCGGATGTCGGCCGCCGAGATCATCGCCGAGCCGTGGCTCAGCCACAAGGGCATCATCAAGAATCGCCAGGACCGCGACATGCGGGTCCGGGGTCTGCTCGATCTGGTCGGCCTGGGCGCCAAGGCGGCGGACAAGTACCCGCAGGAGTTCTCCGGAGGCCAGCGTCAGCGCATCGGCATCGCCCGCGCCCTGGCCCTGAACCCAGACGTGATCATCTGCGACGAGCCGGTTTCCGCGCTCGACCTGTCGGTGCAGGCGCAGGTGCTCAACCTGCTCAACGACCTGCAGGAGCAGCTGCAGATCTCCTACATCTTCATCTCGCACGACCTGTCGGTGGTGCGCCATGTCGCCGACCGGGTCGCGGTGATGTACCTGGGCCGGATCATCGAGAACGGGCCCACCGAGGCGGTCTTCGAGCGGTCCAACCATCCCTACACCGCCGCACTGATGTCGGCGGCGCCGACGCTGGACGGCACCCGGCGCAGACAGCGGATCCTGCTCCAGGGCGAGGTGCCTTCCCCGATCAACCCGCCGTCGGGTTGCCGGTTCCGGACTCGCTGCTGGAAGGCCACCGACGTGTGCGCGACGGCGACGCCCGCCGCCGCTGTGGACACCGGTGTCCCCGGCCACAGCGCGCTGTGCCACCACCCGCTGCCGCTGGAAGGGAGTGCCCGTGAAACCGTACCGGCATGAGTGTCACGGCCTATTGCGTTCTCGCGACGGCGATCCTGCTTGCCTCTGCGCTGCAGGCGTCGATCGGATTCGGCATCGGGATGTTCGCCGCTCCGGTCGTCGCGCTGGTGGACCCGGCGCTGATTCCCGCCACACTGATCATGGTGGCGACGCTCGTCACGCTGATCGTCGTGGTGCGCGAACGGGAGTCGATCGACCTGCGGGGCACGGGCTGGGCGCTGGTCGGCCGGGTTCCGGGGACCGTCGCTGGGGCGCTGCTGCTTGCTGCGCTTCCGCACCGCGCGTTGTCGATCCTGCTCGCCGGCGTGGTGTTGGGCGGCGTGGTCCTGACCAGCAGCGGGTGGATCCCCTCGCCGCGGAGGCGCAATGTCGTGGCCGCCGGTGCGGCGTCCGGACTGCTCGGTACCGCGACCGCGATCGGTGGTCCGCCGATGGCGCTGGTGTGGCAACGCAGCAGCGGCGCGCAGCTGCGCGGCACGATGAGCGGCTTCTTCCTGGTCGGTTCGCTGCTGTCGCTGGGGATGCTGGGGTTCACCGGCGCGGTCGACCACCGCACCTGGTGGGGCTTCGCGGTGATGGCGCCCGCCGCGGTGGCCGGTTACCTACTTTCCACCGTCATGAACCGGCATCTGAATCCGCAGCGGTTGCGCTGGTTGGCGATCGGGGTGTCGGCGACGGGCGCCGTGGTGCTGATCGCGCGGGAGCTGCTCTCGATGTGAGGGGTGCGGCGTGACCGAACCCGACCTGTCGGTGCGCAAGGTCAAGTCCGCGGTCCGCACGGTGGAACTGCTCGAGTACCTGGCCGCCCGGCCCGATGAGCCGGCGCGGCTGCGCGAGATCAGCGACACACTGGGTATGCCCCGCAGCAGCGCCCACGCGTTGCTACGCACCCTGGTCCGCGAAGGCTGGGTGCGCTCAGATCCCACGGGAACGCTGTACGGCATCGGGATTCGCGCTCTGCTGGTGGGCACCAGTTACCTTGACAGCGACCCGTACCTGCCGTTGATCATCCCGTTCCTCGACGAGCTGCGCGCCGAGTTGGACGAGACGTTCCACCTCGGTCGCCTCGACGGCACGGACATCGTGTACCTGGCGACCCGCGAATCCACCAAGTACACCCGCACATCCAGCCGCGTGGGCAGGAGGCTGCCGGCCTACGCCACGTCGCCCGGTAAGGCGTTGCTGGCCGAACGATTCGGCGCCCGGCGTGACGAGCATGTCCCGTCCACCCTGAAAAGCCTGACACCGCGCACCATCACCGACCGCTCGCTTCTCGACGATGTCCTCGACGAGGTCAGGATCCGGGGCTACGCGTGTGATGACGAGGAGAACACCGTAGGCCTACGTTGTTTCGCGGTGCCGTTGCGCTACTGCAAGCCCGCCCAGGACGCCATCAGCGCGTCGGTGCCGGTGGGACGGCTCGACCCGCAACGTGAACGTGACATCGTCGACGCGCTGCGCACCATGGGAGACAAGGTGTCTCGCGTGGTGCGCCCGTTGGCCAACGGCGACAAGTGGTTCGCGTCATGACAATCGGAGGAAACGCATGAGCACACCCGTCGTCACCGACGTCACCGTCATCCCCATCGCGGGTCATGACAGCATGCTGCTGAACCTGTCCGGCGCCCATGGACCGTTCTTCACGCGAAACCTGGTGATCATCCAAGACTCGTCGGGGAACACCGGTGTCGGCGAGGTGCCGGGCGGCGAAGCGATCCGCGCCACCCTGGAGGAGGCGCGCGCGATCGTCACCGGCCGCCGCATCGGGGACTACCATGCCGTGCTCGGTGACATCCGCCGGGTGTTCGCCGATCGTGACGCCGGCGGCCGCGGCGCCCAGACGTTCGACCTGCGCGTCACCGTGCACGCCGTCACCGCAGTGGAATCCGCGCTGCTGGACCTGCTGGGTCAACACTTGGAGGTCCCGGTGGCCGCGCTGCTCGGCGACGGGCAGCAGCGTGAGCGGGTGCAGGCGCTGGGCTACCTGTTCTTCGTCGGTGACCGCACCCGGACCGACCTGGCCTACCGCTCCCCCGCCGATGAGGCGCCCGACGCGGACGAGTGGTTCACCGTCCGCCACGAGGAGGCACTGACCCCGGAGGCGGTGGTGCGGCTTGCCGAGGCCGCCCACACCCGATACGGTTTCGCCGACTTCAAGCTCAAGGGCGGTGTGCTGCCCGCGCCCGAGGAGGCCAAGGCCGTCATCGCACTCGCCGAGCGTTTCCCGGACGCCCGGATCACGCTGGACCCCAACGGTGGATGGCTGCTCACCGATGCGATCAGAACCTGCCGTGAGCTGACAGACGTGCTGGCCTACGCCGAGGATCCGGTGGGGCCCGAGGGCGGATTCTCCGGGCGCGAGGTGATGGCGGAGTTCAAGCGGGCGACCGGGCTGCCGACCGCGACCAACATGATCGCCACGGACTGGCGGGAGATGGGTCACGCCATCCGTTCCGGGGCCGTGGACATTCCGCTGGCCGATCCGCACTTCTGGACGATGGCGGGGTCGGTGCGCGTCGCGCAGCTCTGCGATGCCTGGGGACTGACGTGGGGTTCGCACTCCAACAACCACTTTGACGTGTCGTTGGCGATGTTCACCCACGTCGCCGCTGCCGCGCCCGGTGACATCACCGCGATCGACACGCACTGGATCTGGCAGGATGGCCAGGCGATCACCACCGACCCGTACCGCATCGTCGACGGCTACCTGACCGTGCCGGACGCTGCGGGCCTGGGCGTGCGGCTCGATGAGGCCGCGGTGGCTGCGGCCCATGAGCTGTATCGACGCGAAGGTTTGGGTGGCCGGGACGACGCGGTCGCGATGCAGTACCTGATACCCGGGTGGACGTTCGACGCCAAGCGGCCCGCGCTGGACCGGGACTGACGTGAACATCGTTGTCGCGGACCCCAACCTGGTACCGCATCGCGAACGCCTCGAAACGGCGGTGCCGTCGGGGTCCGAGGTGCACTGGCACATCGGTGGCGTGCCGGATCAAGCGCTGCGCGACGTCGAGGTGTTCATCGGTTCGCGATTCACCGCAGACATGGCCGCGATGGCCAAGACCCTGCGGCTGGTGCACCCCGCGGCCGCGGGGACCGACAAGATCGATCTGGCTGCACTGCCCTCGGACATACTGGTGGCCAATACTTTCCACCACGAGCGGTCTATCGCCGAGTACGTGGCGGGCGCTGCGGTGATGCTGCGTCGCGGATTCCTCGCCCAGGATGCGCAGCTGCGGCGGGGTGTCTGGGCTACCTCGGTGTACGACCGGTCGATTCCGCAACCCACCACACTGAGCGGCGCCCGCATCGGGTTCGTGGGCTTCGGGCACATCGGGCGGTACTCGTGGAAACTGCTGCGCGCGTTCGGATGTACGGCTGCGGCAGTGACCGGTTCAGGCCGCGTCGCCGATGAGTGCGGGCTGGACTGGGTGGGCGACACCGGCCAGTTGCATCGGCTGCTGCGCGACTGCGACGTTGCCGTGGTGTCAGCGCCGCTGAACCGTCACACCGAGGGCATGATCGGCGCGGGCGAACTGGAGGCGCTCGGCCCGGACGGGGCATTGATCAACGTGGGCCGCGGCGCGCTGGTCCAGGAGCGGGCACTGTACGACGCGCTGACCGGCGGCGCCATCAAGGGTGCGGCCATCGACGTCTGGTACCGGTATCCAGCCGACGGATCAGGTTGCCCGCCAAGCGTTCTCCCGTTCGGTGAGCTGTCCAATATTCTGATGACGCCGCATTCTTCGGGTGTCACCACCGACACGTTCACCGGCCGCGTCGATGACGTCGCCGCCAACATCGGGCGGCTGCAGCGTGGCGAACCGCTGCACAACCTCATCCCCCACTGACCGCCGAGATTGCGTCCAGCGTGGGATTTTCCCGACTTGACGCGCGTGGAATGCGATTTCGGCGAACTAGCCCGGATTTTTCGCGGAAGTTTGCGTTCGATGGGGTGTAGATACGCGAAAGTGCCTGTCCTGCAAGGAATAATTGGACTTCTCTAGGGTTCAATCGTTCCAGCGGGAAGGCACCTCGCAGGTGAAGAATATCGCGGCCGCATCGAGGGTCAAAGTGTCCGCCGACGGCCAGGGCGTCGTGTCGCATGCCGGGATGGCGATGTTGCGGGAACTCGCCGACCGAACCGGGCTATCGACGCAGGTCACTGCCGCGTTGGCCGACACCTACCGCGGCCCGTGGGTGTACGCGCCCGGCGAGGTGTTCGCCGATCTGGCCGCCGCGGTCGCCGACGGCGCAGACTGCATCGACGCCGTGGGCCAACTCTGCGGCGACCGTGAACACGCCTTCGGCGCGAAAGCCTCCACGACCACCATGTGGCGGCTGGTGGATCAGCGCATCGACGCCGCCCACCTGCCTGCCGTGCGAGCAGCCCGGTCCGCGGCGCGAGCAGCAGCGTGGGCTGCCGGCGCCGCCCCAACTGCCGGCGAGTGGCTGCACATCGACATCGACGCCACCCTGGTCATCGATCACTCCGACAACAAGCACGGCGCCACGCCGACGTGGAAGAAGACCTTCGGCCATCACCCGCTGCTGGCGTTTCTGGATCGCTCCGAGATCGCCGGCGGCGAAGCCCTGGCCGGGCTGCTGCGCACCGGCAACGCCGGCTCCAACACCGCCTCCGACCACATCATCGTCCTGGCGCAGGCGCTGGCAGCGTTGCCGCCACGATGGCGACCCGACCCCAGTGCTGGCGATGATCCCGACCAGCCGAGAGTTCTGGTGCGCTGCGACACCGCCGGAGCCACCCACAAATTCGCCGACGCCTGCCGCGATCAGGGTGGGATTCTCCTTCGGCTATCCCGTCGATACCCGCGTCCAAGATGCCGTCGACACCCTCAACCTCGCCGACGGCTGGTACCCAGCAGTCGACACCGAAGGCGGGATCCGCGACGGCGCCTGGGTCGCCGAGGCCACCACCTTGGTCAACCTGGACTCCTGGCCGCCTGGGACACGGTTGATCCTGCGTAAAGAACGCCCCCACCCCGGTGCACAACTGCGGTTCACCGACGCCGACGGCATGCGCGTCACCGCGTTCATCACCGACACCGAACCCGGCATTGTCCCTGGACAGGTCGCGGGCCTGGAGTTACGGCATCGCCAACATGCTCGCGTCGAGGACCGCATCCGCGATCTCAAAGCCGCCGGACTGCGGAATCTGCCGTGCCACGGTTTCTGGCCCAACGCCGCCTGGCTCGAAATCGTCCTGGCCGCAGCCGACCTGGTCACCTGGTGCCGACTTCTGGGATTCCGTGAGCACACCGGTCTGGCTCGCGCCGAGATCGCCACCTTCCGCTACCGGGTCCTGCACGTGGCCGCCCGGATCACCCGCGGCGCCCGCCGAACCCGACTACGTATCGACGCCACCTGGCGCTGGGCCGCCCAGATCGCGGCCGCCTGGCAAGCCATCCGCACCGCCTTCCGATGACCGAAGCCCCCTGACCCACCGACCACGAAAGACCCACCGGCACTGGGAAAGCCCGCACCACCCGGCGACACGGGACCACCCCGCCATACCCAGAACCACACAACCGGATTCGCGACGCAATCGCATCTCAACGCACGACTGCCATCACCCTCGACGAAAAATCCGGGCTAGTGCCGTGATCAGTACTGCGGTTCGTGGAAGCGGTTGATGATCGGGAGGCGCTCGATGATGCGATCGCGCAGACGCGGCTGCGGAGCCGGCGGCACCTGCGGCACCACGGCCGGCACCTGCGCGGGCGGGGCGGCCGGCGGCACGTAGGCCGGCGCAGCGGGAGCCGGCGGCAGGTAGTTGGCCGGCGGCGCAGGCGGCACATAGGCCGGTGCGGGCGGGATCACCGGCGCCGGCGCGGCGGGCTCCTCGTATACCGGGGGCGGGGCCTCGGGCAGTGGGGGCGCGACGGCCTCGGGGGCCGGCAGCTCGACGGCGACGGGCTCGGCCACCGGCGGCGGGGGCGGCGGGGCCTCCGGCTCGGGCGCCTGCGGGGCGGCCTTGGCGGGCTTGGGTGGTGCCACGGGCTCGGCGGTCGGCTCGGTCACCGCGCGCGCCATCTCCGGGGCCGGATCGTCGGGGGTCAGGCTCATGCCGACCGCCACCGACAGCGACACCACGAACGTCACCACCGCGGCGGCCAGCACCGAGACCAGCGTCGCCGTCGGTGACAACCTGCGCCGCCTCGGTGCGGCCTCCGCGTCGAGGAGCGACACCGCCGATCCGGACGCCAGCGCCGCACCGCGGGCCAGCGCCAGGTCAGCCTCGTCGGCGGAGACCACCGGCACCTGCAGCCGCTGCTGCAGCGCGGCCACCACGTCGGCGACGTCGCCGGAGCCGAGCACGAAAACGGCGTCGGGATCCAACCCGTCGACCTCGGCGAGCGCGGACGGGTCCACCCGGTCGGCCGTCACGCCGTCGGGTGTCACCGCGGCGATCAGCGAGGTTCCGGGCTCGGCGATGCACACCACCACCCGCTCCAGGCCGGCCAGGTCGGCGATACCGCAGGCCAGAGCCTCGGCGGCCTCGACGTCGGACACCGCGATGACGTTCTCGACCGCGCGGTCGGTCAGCGCCTGCCACACCGCGCTGGCGGTGCTCTCCGCTTCGATGGTCCAGGTCAAACCGATCGCGTGCACCGGCCGGTCCAGCAGCCGAACCACCAGAGCGGCGGCGCTGAAGGCGCCGTCGACGGGCACGGTGCCGCGGTCGACAGTGCGGCTTTCCCCGCTCATCGCATCGTCGACGAGGACCCAGCGGATCGATGACGCCGTCATCGACAAACCGAGTACGAGGTCCATAGTTGAGCTACCAATCTTCCTGAGACTGGTTCTCGACATTACAGCGAGAGATCGCCACCGCACAGCCGCCGCCGACCGGGCCCCCCGGGGTTACCATCGCTGCGGTGACGACGCGGCTCGTGATCCAGCGGCACGACATTCGGCAAACCCGCTGGCAGGACACCCCTTCGCCGGCTCTGGGCGACGGTGCCGCGCGGCTGCGCATCGACAAGTTCGCGCTCACTGCGAACAACATCACTTACGCCACGTTCGGCGAGCTGATGAACTACTGGCAGTTCTTCCCCACCGGCGATCCGGCCACCGGCTCGCTGCCGGTCTGGGGCTTTGCGGCGGTGGCCGAGTCGCACTGCCCGGGTGTGGCGGTCGGTGACCGGTTCTACGGCTACTACCCCGTCGCCGACGAGGTGGTGCTGTATCCGGAACGGCTCGACGAGGGCGGGTTCACCGACGGCGCCGGCCACCGCAGCGATCTGCACCCGGTCTACAACCGGTACGTGCGATGCAGCGCCGACCCCGGCTATGCCGCCGAGTTCGAGGATCAGCAGGCGTTGTTGCGTCCGCTGTTCTCCACGTCGTTCCTGCTCGACGACTTCCTGGCCGACAGCCGTTTCTTCGGCGCCGACACCGCGATCCTGTCCAGCGCGTCGAGTAAGACGGCCTACGGCACCGCGTTCTGCCTGTCGCGGCGTGCGGGGGACGTACGCACCGTCGGGCTGACGTCCCCGGCCAACCTGGATTTCACTCGCTCACTGGGCTGCTACGACGATGTCCTGACCTACGACGATGTCCTGACCTACGACGACGTCGAAGCGCTGCCCGAGTCGACGGCGGTGTACGTCGACTTCAGCGGCAGCGCATCGGTGCGGGCCGCGGTGCATCACCGGTTGGGCGAGCGACTGGTCTACGACTGCGCGGTCGGCGGCACCCACTGGGACGCGCTCGGCGGCGACGCCGGCCTGCCCGGTCCGGCCCCGATGCTGTTCTTCGTTCCGGACTGGGCCGCCAAGCGTGTCTCTGAATGGGGCCAGGCGGCGCTGCTGGAGCGCGTCGCGGCAACCTGGATCGCATTCATGGAACCGGTGAGCCACGCCGAGGACCCGTGGCTGACGGTGGTGTCCGGCCATGGCCGCGACGCCGTCGACGCGTGTTACGCAGCGCTACTGGACGGCACGGTTCCCGCCCGCGAGGGCCACATCCTGTCGCTCTGACCGCCCGCGGGCGAACTCCGTCGGCGAGCAGCCCGCCGCCCGGGTGAAGGCCGTGGTGAACGCCGTCGCCGACTGGTAGCCGACCCGCCGCGCCACCTGCGCCACCGACGGTCCTCCGCTGCGCAACAGATCCTTGGCCATCGCCACGCGCCACTCCAGCAGGTACTGCATGGGCGTCATTCCCATTGTGCGCGTGAACCTTTGGGCGAAAACCGCTCGGGACACCGCCGCCGCCCGGGCGAGTTGCTCGACGGTCCAGCCGTGCGCGATATCGGCGTGCAACTGCTGCAGCGCGGGGGCGAGCACCGGGTCGGCCAGCCCCGCAACCAGCCCGCGTCGGGGACGGTCGAGATCCGTCGCGGTGTGCACCCGGACCGCCTCGATCAGAAGCACTTCGACGAGCCGCGGAGGATGGCGTCCCGGCACGGGCCGTTGGCATCGGCTTCCTCGATGATCAGCTCAGCGAGGCGGTGCAAGCGCTGCGCGCCGGCCTGGTCGGCCCGCACCAGGATCAGTGGCGGCAACAAGGCGACCAGCAGCGTCGCGTTGGCGGGATCGAAGCGGAAGTAGCCGCCCAGCATGCGCATCGTGACCGGTTCCATAGCGCCGCCGTGCCGGGTGTGGCGGGAATGGTCGAGCGTGCTCGGCGTCGGGGCGATGCCGCTGTCCGCGCCGAGCGTGAACTCCGGGGTCTGAGGCAGCAGCAGGAAATCGCCCTGGTGCAGCTCGACAGGGTCGAGCCCGTCGGCATCGAGCAGGCACGAGCCCTGCAGCATCAGGCAGAATGCGGGGCCGCCGTAGCGAGGTTTGCGAACACTCCATCGACCGCCGCCGGTGATGACCTTCGACAGCACCGCCTCCGGGCTCAGCAGGGACATCAACTCGTCCATCGGCTCGGCGTTGCCCACACGCAGACGCTAGCGCGCCGTCCACCGATCGGGGGACAAACCTTTCCACCGGCGCATCCACCGGTAGGCGGACAGACGCCGCGGCGCCGGGCGGGCATTCTTGGTTCATCGCCGGAACACTCCGGCCGACAACCTCAAAGATCAACTCACACAGGAGAATCCACTATGAACAAGCTCACCCGCATCATCGCACTGCCGCTGGTCTCGGCCGGCATCCTCGCCGGAACGCTCGGTCTGGCCGGCACCGCCGGCGCGGCGGTCAGCTCCAACAGCACCAACGGCAGCCACTCCATCGTCGCCACCCCCGACAAGCACAGCAACAACCCGACCATCAACACCTGGAAGCAGCGGCACCGCCACCACCACAACAACCACTGGCGCCACTGAGGGCCGCGCCGGTTCGGCTAGCGGGCGGCCAGGGCGACGGCGTCCGCTCCGGCGGCGTACCGGAGCCGATCGGAGGGATCGGTGGCCGCTTCGAGAACGACGTCGGCGACATCGCCCGGGGTGGTCACCGCCCCGGGCGATTCGAATGCCGCCAGGATCGGCGCGGCGAAGGCCTGGTAGTCGGCGGGGATCAGGCCGGCCATCCGCTGGGACCCGTTGCCCGCGAACTGCGTCGACGGCCCGTAGCCCGGCTCGACGAGCTTGGCGCGCACGCCGAAGTACGCGAGTTCCAACGCGAGGGACCCCGTGAACCCTTCGATCGCGGTCTTGCTCGCGGTGTAGGCGGCTGCCAGTGGCATCGCCGCCAGGGTCACACTGGAGGTGACGTTGACGATGACGCCCGACCGCTGGGCCCGCATCTGCGGTATCACCGCCTGTGTCATCGCCATCACGCCGAACGTGTTGGTTTCGAACAACTCTCGGACGGTCCGCGCCGGGGTCGCTTCGAAGGCGCCAACCGCACCGATTCCGGCGTTGTTGACCAGCACGTCGACCGGGCCCGCGGCCTCGACGGCGGCGGCGATGCTGTCCGGTTCGGTCACATCGAGCGCGAGGATTCGCAGCCGGTCGGACCGGGGGAGCACGTCGACGCGCGGGGATCGCATGGTGGCGACGACCTGCCAGCCTTCGACGAGGAAGCGCCGGGCCGTGGCGAGGCCGTAACCGGACGAGCAGCCGGTGATGAGAACGGTGTTCATGATTGAGAAGTCAAGCCGTCGTGCGACCGCCGCTCAACGCCGCGGCGTCTGGAAGTTCTTCGCGATCGTCTCGGCTCCGATAATCGACTATCCGGTGTCGGCCACGTCGCCCCACGACCGGAGCCGCTGCATGACGATCTCACTCCACACCTTGGACGACGAAATCGACTGGGTCTGTACGGGGTGGCCGCCTTCGGGATAGGTGACACCCCTGCCCATTCCGCGGTACTGCCATCCCGCACCGCGCCACCGTTGCGGGTCCAGGCAATTCCGTCCGTCGATGATCCGGCGTTTGTGCACCACCGGCTCCAGGTCCGCGGGCCGGAGCTCCCGGAACTGCTGCCACTCGGTCAGGACCAGCACGACGTCGGCGTCCCGGCACGCCTCGACCGCATCTGGCGCGTAGTCGAAGTTCGGGAACACCGCGCGGGCGTTGTCCATGGCGCGGGGGTCGAACACGCAGATCGAGGCGCCCTCCGCGTGCAGCTGCCCGGCGATGTTCAGCGCGGGTGAGTCGCCGACGTCGTCCGAATCGGGGGTGAACGACGCTCCGAGCACGGCGACGCGGGCACCCGCGAGCCGGCCCTCGAGCACGTCTCGGGCCAGACCCACCATCCTTGACCGGCGCCGCACGTTGATGCTGTCCACCTCGCGCATCAGCATCAACATCTGATCCGCTCCCGCCTCGCCGGCGCGGGCCATCACCGCGCGAACGTCCTTCGGCAGCGCTCCCCCGAACCCGACGCCGGCGTCGAGCAGGTCGCGGCCGATCCGCGGGTCGCGCCCGACCGCGTCGGCCACGAAGCAGACGTCCGCACCGACCGCATCACACATCTCCGAGACCGCGTTGATGAACGAGATCTTGGCAGCCACAAAAGAGTTCGCCGTCGCCTTGACCATCTCGGCGGTGGTCAGGTCGGTCACCAGCAGCGGCACGCCGGCGTCGACGAACGTGGCGTACACACCCCGCAGCACCCGTTCGGCATAGTTCAACCGATCGGTCTCGACGCCGAGCACGATCCGGTCGGGGGCCAGGGCGTCCTGAACCGCGTGTCCCTTGCGCAGGAAGTCGGGATTCCAGCCCAGATTGACGGCGTATCCCGCCGGGGCGAGCTGGCGGAGCCGGGCACTGACCTGCCTGGCGGTACCCACCGGCACCGTCGACTTACCGAAGACCACCGCCGGCTTGGTCAACCGGGGCGCCAGGTGGTCGACGACGGTGTGCAGCGCGGTGAGGTCGGCGCCGAGTTCCCCGGCCTTCTGCGGCGTGCCGACGGTGATGAAGTGAACACGGGCGAACGTCGTGGCCTCGTCGTAGGAGGAGGTGAATAGCACGGCTCCGCGCTGGACGTGCCGTCGCAGCAGTTCTGCCAATCCCGGTTCGTAGAACGGTGTTTCGCCTGCCTGCAGGCGAGTCAATCTGGGCAGGTCGACGTCGACGACCATGACGTCGTGGCCGAGCTCGGCCATGCACGCCGCATGGGTGACACCGAGATGCCCTGCCCCGAAGACCGCGATCCGAGCCACTTCCGTCAAACCCCTTCGGCATAGCTCGGCAAACACCTGTGACGACTCATGTTGACCGCAGCCCCTCTCCCGCGAGTGGTGCCGGCCGGATCGAAGCGACGATCCCGTGGAGGCCGTAGCTAACGATCCGACCGACGTGCTCCACTATCCGGTGGCACCCGCAGGCGGTACATAGACCGTTGGAGCCAATTTCGGCTCAGATCTGGACTAGTCCGCCGGTTCCGTCTCGGTCACACGGACCGTCCGGAACCGCGCGGCGGCCTCCGCTCGATTGGCCACCCCGAGCTTGGTGAGGACGCTGTGGACATGGTTTTTCACGGTGTGGACCGCGATGCAGAGCCTGTCGGCGATGTCGCGGTTGGAAAGACCTTGCTCGAGCATCCGAAGGATCTGGACCTCGCGGGCGGTGAGGACTAGTTCCTTGGCCGCCGGTTCCCGTTGAGAGGCCAGGCTGGAAAGCCGGCGCAGCAGGATCGCCGACACTTTCGGCGAACAGAGCATCTCCCCTTGAGCAACCCGGCTCATGACGGTGAGCAGGTCGTCGAGTGATTCGTTGCGCAGGTGGTATCCGGCGACGCCGGCCTCCGCGCAGGCGACGATGCCGTCGTCATCGTCCTCGGCCATGCCGAGCACGATCACCCTTGTGCGCGGGTCGACCTCGAACACCGCGTGCAACAGCACCACACTGTCGCGGGTGTTGATGTTCAGCAGCACCAGTGCCGGCGGGCTGGCGGTCAGAGCGGTGAACAGCGAAGGCAGATCCCACGCCACGCACACCGAGCCCGCACCGTTCCTGCTGAACACCGCCGCCAGGTTCTCCCGGTTCAGTGTGCAGTCATCGATGATCAGCACACTCGAATCACACAACGACCGGCACTCGGCGCCGGACGCCGCGGCGACCGGCGAACCATTGGTGGTTGCCGGGGCCGGTGCCGGCTGCGTCGGCGGCGACTGCCATGCCACCCCGTCGCGCAGCGCATCCCGCAACGGGCTCGGCGACAGCGGGCGTTGATACACGCATTCGGTCGACATACCCCGCCCGTCTCGCCCCGGCCGGCGGCGCACCGCGATCACCGCCGAGCGCGACCCCCAGCCAGCTGGATTTGCTGATGATTGCTCAGTTCCTACAAGTTTCGCCGGCATTCCTAACCCCCGATAGGTCAAACCAACGTCCTGACATCATCGGACGCAACGTAATTGTGGCCCACGCAGGAGGTGGCTGCGCCGCTTTCGCTGCCGCCAATTTGCAGGTAGTTGCACATGATGCTTAGTTGCCAGATATTCCCATTAGCGTATGCATATCCGGTTGACGCCGGATGATACGGACATATTTGTATCTGGGATTGTCGTTACACACAGTGGTTGAACTGCAGAAATTGTGTTCAGCAGGTAGGTCCAGTACCAGATCTGCGGCCTCGATCAGATGTCCCAGATCCGATCTAGCTCTTGAGAAATGTTTGCCAGATTTGCAATCATCCGCACAAAATCGAGAGAAGCGGCGGGCGTTGCACCTTAGCCCCGCGGCTGGGAGCGGCCCCGGTGGGCAAGCCTGGAAGCCACCACAGCGACCATCCAGCAAGTCTGCAGGGCTCTGGCAGGTGCAATCGTTGCTCGTGGACCTGTGCCCTCAGGCGGCCTCGCCGGCGTCGGCACCGGTGTCCGACGGCGCCGTCGCCGGTTCGTCGTCCTCGGTCGACTCCTCCGGCCCGTCCTGCCCGTCGCTCTCCCCGGCCCCGTCATCGACCGGGGTGGTCTCCGACTCTTCGTCGACCACCGCCGACGTGTCGATGTCGTCCGCAACGTCGTCATCGTCGGCCTCGATCGCCTCGGTGGCGCTGTCGTCGCCGGGCTCTCGGACCTCGTCGCTGAGGTTCTGGACCTCGCTGATCTCGACGGCCTCGTCATCGCGGCGGCGCTGGGTGTCTTCGTCGGTATCTGCCGCCGGACCTTCGGGCACCTCGGACTGCTCCTCGACCACAGGCTCGGTCTTGGTCGGCGGCGTGAGCGGCGCGAAGAACGTGGAGCGCTTCGGCACGCTGTAATCGCTTCTGTCGTAGGCGAGTTCGATGAACTTGCGCAGCGGGGCGTCCAGCGCGGCGATGACCGGATCGGGCAGCCACGCCACCGGCATCAGCAGCGGCACCGGATAGGTCTTGAGCACGTAGTAGTGGGTGTTGGAGTCCGCGTCGAACTGGTAGTAATCCGAATCCCCGGACTCCTTGGCGTCTTCCAGCTCCCCGGCGGTCAGGTCAAGCTGAATGTTGCCGTGTACGAAGATGATTCCCATGATCGCGTTCGCGATTGCCACTGGGTTCCACAAATAGGTCGGGAAGTCGGCCCACCCGTCGTACTGGCGCACGACGTCGTGGGTGAGGTCCCCGTTGTTCGGGGTGGCGCCGTCGAAGGTCAAGTCCACGATCGGGACAGTGATCCCCTTGAAGCGCTGCATCACACCGCCGTTGGGCCGGTTCGGGTTCGCGACGAGAACGTAGGTGTTGCCGGTGTGCGCGCCCTTGTACTGAGATGCGACGACCGCGCCCTGGGAGAATCCGAAGATCACATCACCGGCGGCCGGGTCCCGGGCTTCCAGCGCCCCAACACCCTGGCGCACCGACTTGTTGAACGTCAGGTCGCGGAAACCGCCGTGTGAGACAGGCCAGAAACCGCCGTTGTAATCGACTTTCTGGTAAGGCGAGTCCGGCGGCGTCACTCCGGCGCCGTCGATCACCCTCCCGATGAAGTCCTGGTACATCTGCTCGCTGGGCAGGTAGCCGATGCTGGTGCCGCGCAGATAATGCAGTGACGCCGTCAGCGCAGGAGCGACCGACACCGCGGGCGCGACGCCGATCGCGGCGGCGCCGGCCAGTGCGACGCCGGCGGTACCGACCGCCGATACCGCTGCCTTGATGCTCTTCTTGCCCATATGTCCCCCTCCAGCGCCGCCGCTGTTCTGCAAGCCCACCGAGTGTAGGCAGATCAATTTGCTGACGCCAAGGACGGATTTTTGCTGGAACGCGGCGAAACGCAGTGATCTAGAAGCTCGGTGCCTAGAGTTCGATGAGTTGTGTACGTCGTGCTCGGACAGGCGGTGTGCTTTCGCGAGGAGGCGGCATGGGGGGATCGGGCGGGTACGCGCGGCACGTGGGGCGGATCGGTGGTCTGGCGTTTGCTCTCGGGGTGGGCACTGCGCTGCTGACCGGCACGGCGGTGGCGGCCGCGGGAACGGGTGAGCCGGGGACGCCGACGACGAACTCGTCGGCATCGGCACCGGACGGCACGGATTCGGGACCGGCCACCGACTCCCCGACAGCGTCGCTCGGCGGGTCCGAGGAGCCCGACGACGTCGAGGACGACACCGACGTCGCGGCCGACGATGCCGATGCCGAGGCCGAGTCGGAGGACACGAAGGCCGACGACGCTGCCGAACCCGAACCCGAACCCGAAACTGACAGCGAGACGGAGCCGGAAGCCGAGGGCGAGGGTCCGGATACGACGTCGCGTGCCGAGGGCGGGTCACCGGACCCGTCGTCCCGCACCGCCGCCGGAGTCGCCGCCGAGGTCGAGGAGCCGAGTTTCTTCGAGAAGCTGTTCTCCAACACGTCGCCCACACTGGATCACCGGCCCGCCGAGGACACCGTGATCGAGGGCCGGGTCGTCGGCGACCTGCGGGCCCAGGACCCGGACTCGTCACGGCTGACCTATACCGCGACCCGGCCCCAGCACGGCTCCGTCGTCGTCAACGCCGACGGCACCTTCCTCTACACACCCGACGACGACTATCCGGGGCAGGACACGTTCCAGGTCACGGTCAGCGACGCCCGCAGCGGCTTCCACATCCACGGCGCCGCAGGTCTGCTCAACTTGTTCACCTTCGGGCTGCTCGGTAGCAGCGGGCACCGCACCACACAGACCGTGTTCATCGGCTACGACCGCGCCACGGTCGTCGACGGCCTGGCCTCGCCGGTGGATTTCCGCTTCCTGCCCGACGGTCGCATCCTCGTCGCCGAGAAGGCCGGCGCGATCCGGGTCGTGGAGAACGGCGTGCTGCGCGCTGATCCCCTGATTCAACTGGCGGTGCGCACGGATTCCGAACGCGGCATCGCCGGGCTGGCCGTCGATCCGGCGTTCGCGACCAACGGCCGGCTCTACGTGGCGTACGTCGCCGCCGACACCACCCGAAACACGTTGGCCCGGTTGGTCGTCACCGGTGACACCGCGACCCTGGACAAGGTCCTGGTCGAGTCCTCGCTGTCAGCGGCGCCCAACCACCACGGCGGCGCGCTCGGTTTCGGCCCCGACGGCGCGCTGTACTGGGGTGTCGGTGACAACGCCGTCGGCGCCAACGCCCAGAACCTCGGCAACATCCACGGCAAGATCCTGCGGCTGCACACCGACGGCAGCGTCCCCGCCGACAACCCCGTGATCAACGGCGCGCGCACGCACATCTACGCGTACGGGTTGCGCAACCCGTTCCGGCTCACGTTCACCCCGACCGGGCAGCTGCTGGTGGCCGACGTCGGGAACGCGGGCTTCGAAGAGGTCAACCGCATCACCGCGGGCGGCAACTACGGCTGGCCGAGCTCGGAGGGCGTGTGCACCGCCGGGTGCGCAGGTAAGTCGGATCCGGTGTTCACCTATCCGCGCGGCGGCGGCGCGGCGATCACATCGGTGGCCGTGTACCAGGGCCGGGTGTTCATCGCCGACACCGTTCAGGGCTGGATCCGGACGCTGACCTGCACGCCGGACTACACCTCGTGCGGGGATGTGCGAACCTTCGACCCGGCAGCGGGTGCCACCGTCGTGCTGGCCGCGGGACCCGACGGCAATCTGTACCAGCTCACGTACTCACCGGGCCGGCTCGTCACGATCACACCGGCGACGTCGGTTTGACGACGGCCGCCGGCGGGAACATTGGCGCCACATTGGACCCGTAGGAGGTGGACATGCCTGGCCCGTTGCTCAAGGTGCTCGACTTCTGCCGCGCCGGATATCCGCCCACGGGCGTTCCGGCGCACGGGTACGTCCCGCTGATCGCGCTGTACGGACGCCGCGACGCCGACGCTGCGATCAGCTCGACCGCACCAGCTCGACGACGGGGATGACCCGGGAAGTCAACGTCTGGTAGTCACCGAACTGCGGTTCCGCGGCGACCTGCTTGGCGTAGATCTCGTCACGCTCAGCGCCCGTCAATGTGCGTGCCGTGGCCTGAAACGTCTCGGCGCCCAGCTCGACGGTGACGTGCGGATGCGCGACCAGGTTGCGGTACCAGTCGGGGTCGGTGTCGGCGCCGCCCTTGCTGGCGAACACGAAGATGCGGCCGTCGTCGAGCAGCGGGACCAGCGGCGCGATGCGTTCGATGCCCGACTTGGCGCCGATGTGGTGGACGAGCACGAGCGGCTTGCCCTCGAATATGCCGCCGGCCTTGCCGCCGCTGGCGCGGAACTCGTCGATCACCGCGCGGTTCATCTCGTCGAACGCTTGTTTGTCCATGTCCGGTATGGACGCCTCGGCCTGCGGTCGATATTCCCGCCAACGAAATCAGGCCCCCTCGAAAGGGGGCCTGATCAGCGTGGCAGGTAGTGGATTCGAACCACTGTAGGCGTAAGCCGACGGATTTACAGTCCGCTCCCATTGGCCGCTCGGGCAACCTGCCGGGGTACTGCATGTGCGCTGCACAGCGCGCTCAGCAGGATACAACGAGGACGGTGCCCGACTACAAATCGCCGGGTGGGGGGCGGTGTCCGGCAGGTCGCGGGCAGCGGCCAAGATGGACCCAGCACCGACACCACCAGGGAGGGACGAGTCTAATGGCGGATTCATCGTTCGACGTCGTCAGCAAGGTCGACCGCCAGGAAGTCGACAACGCGCTCAACCAGGCTGCCAAGGAGCTGTCGACCCGCTTCGACTTCCGCGGCACCGACACCAGCATCGCCTGGAAGGGCGAGGAGGCCATCGAGATCGTCTCCTCGACCGAGGAGCGGGTGAAGGCCGCCGTCGACGTGTTCAAGGAGAAGCTGGTCCGCCGGGACATCTCGATGAAGGCCTTCGATGCCGGCGAGCCGCAGCCCAGCGGCAAGACCTACAAGGTCAGCGGCACCCTCAAGCAGGGCATCTCCAGCGAGGACGCCAAGAAGATCACCAAGATCATCCGCGACGAGGGCCCCAAGGGCGTCAAGGCGCAGATCCAGGGCGACGAGATCCGCGTCAGCTCGAAGAAGCGGGACGACCTGCAGGCCGTCATCGCGCTGCTCAAAGGCTCCGACCTCGACGTCGCGCTGCAGTTCGTCAACTACCGCTGACGACCCACTCAGCGCAGCACGCCGCGCAGGCCGGCCGCGGTGCCGGCATCGATCCGGTCGAACAACTGCAACAGCCGCCGGATCAGCGCGGTGAAGCCCGGCTCGAACCCGCGGAGCAGCGACGGGAACTGCGGGGCGATCGCGTGACCGGCGTCGGTCACCGTCCACCCCGACGCCCGTAACGCCTCCACCAGCCCGGTCAGCCCGTCGCGCGCCTGAGCCAATTGCGCGCCACCGGAATCCAGTGTGCGGCGCACCGCCTCCAGCCGCTCTCGAAGTCGCACCTGCGCGGCCAGATTCTGTTCGGCCTGATCGACGGTCACCTCACCAGAGGCGCCGCGCCACGCACCACGCAGCCGTTGCACGGACCGGCGCTGCTGCGCGATCAGCTCGTCGAGCTCACCGATCTTGGCGCCCAGATCGGCCGCCGCGCCCGTCAGGCTCCGCGGATCGAAACCCTCGACCGTCGACACCGTGAACGGCACCAGCAACCCCCTCAGCAGTCGAGTCCCATTATCGCCGCCGCGAGGGCGGGGTTGGTGCACGTATTCCAAACCAGCCCTCGCACCGGGGGTCTCGTCCTAATGTGATGTCCCATGGCACCAGCGCAACGTGAGCCCAGAGTCGTCGTTCTCGGAGGGGGTTCGTGGGGCACCACCGTCGCCTCTATCTGCGCCCGGCGCGGGCCGACACTGCAATGGGTGCGCTCGGAGGAGACTGCGGCCGACATCAACGAGAACCACCGCAACTCGAAATACCTTGGCGACGAAGTGGAATTGGCGCACACGCTGCGCGCCACCACCGACTTCACCGAGGCCGCCGAGTGCGCCGACGTGATCGTCATGGGGGTGCCGTCGCACGGGTTCCGCGGGGTGCTGACCGAGCTGGCCGCGCACCTGCGGCCATGGGTGCCGGTCGTGTCGCTGGTCAAAGGCCTCGAGCAGGGCACCAACTACCGGATGAGCCAGATCGTCGACGAGGTCCTGCCCGGGCATCCGGCCGGAATCCTGGCCGGTCCCAACATCGCCCGCGAGGTCGCCGAGGGCTACGCCGCGGCCGCGGTGCTCGCGATGCCCGACCAGCATCTGGCCGCCAACCTCGCACAGTTGTTCCGCACCAAGCGGTTCCGGACCTACACCACCGACGACGTGGTCGGGGTCGAGATGGCCGGGGCGCTCAAGAACGTCTACGCGATCGCGGTCGGCATGGGCTACTCCCTCGGGATCGGCGAGAACACCCGGGCGATGGTGATGGCTCGAGCGGTGGCCGAGATGTCCAAGCTCGGGGTCGCGGTCGGCGGTAACCGCGACACGTTCGCCGGCCTGGCCGGCATGGGCGACCTCATCGTGACGTGCACGTCGCAGCGCAGCCGCAACCGGCACGTCGGCGAGCAGCTCGGGCAGGGCAAGTCCGTCGAGGAGATCATCGCGGCGATGAACCAGGTCGCCGAGGGCGTGAAGGCCGCCAGCGTGATCATGGAGTTCGCCGACAAGTTCGGCATCGCGATGCCGATCGCGCGCGAGGTGGACGGCGTGGTCAACCACGGTTCGACCGTCGAGCAGGCCTACCGCGGGTTGGTGGCCGAGAA
Organism: Mycobacterium sp. SMC-8; assembly: GCF_025263565.1. Lineage (NCBI taxonomy): Bacteria > Bacillati > Actinomycetota > Actinomycetes > Mycobacteriales > Mycobacteriaceae > Mycobacterium > Mycobacterium sp. SMC-8. The sequence goes on along the minus strand of NZ_CP079865.1, from coordinate 2,418,672 downwards.
GCCCGGCCACGAGGTGCACGGCACGGGGTTCTAGGCCTAGTTGAAGTACGGGTTGGTGCCCTCGGGCCGCGCCAGCAGCGGGTTCACCTGGTTGACGATCCAGGAGCCGCCCGGGCTGACGACGAAGCCGGCCTGGTTGCGGCTGTCGACGCAGGAGGTCAGGGTGCCGTCACCGCCGCAGCTGACGGTGCCGAAGCTCAGTCGCGTGTTCGGTGGCAGCTCGTTGACCGGCCCGCCGAAGATCGGCGCCGGCGCCGACGCCCATCCCGGCACTGAACCGGAGACACCGCTGACCAGGTTCGCGCCCTGCGGCGCGCCCGGCAGCACGCCGTTGCAGCCGTAACCGCCGGAGCGCTGCAGCATGCAGGTCAGGCCGTTGGAGCTGAACGCGTACGCGGTGCCTTCCAGCACGGCGTAGTCCTTCGGGTTGGCCGGCGGATAGGCGTTGATGTTCGGGGCGGGCGGAGGCGGTGGGGGCGGTGCCGGCTGCGCCGCGGCCACACCCGACGCACTGAGGACACCGGCCGCGGCCACACCCAGAGCACCCACGACGATTCTGCTGCGCACGCTCACAGCCTAGATGTCGCCGGAAACCCCGGCAGTGTTAGCGGAGGTAGTGAGCACAGGGTCGGCAGTGGGTGGCCGGTGTGTCAGTACTGGCCCGGTCCGCGTCCGGCCATCGCCTCCAGCCGTGCGATTCGATCGGCGACCGGTGGGTGGGTCGAGAACATCTTGCCGATCTTCTCGCCGGCCCGGAACGGGTTGGCGATCATCAGGTGGGCCTGGTCGGCCAGCTGCGGCTCGGGCGGCAGCGGGGCGCGCTCCACGCCGGCGCTGATCTTGCGCAGCGCGCTGGCCAGCGCCAGCGGATCGCCCGTCAGCTCGGCGCCGGACTGGTCGGCCTGGTATTCGCGAGACCGGGACACCGCCAGCCGGATCACCGTCGCGGCGATCGGTCCGAGCAGTGAAACCAGAAGAATAGCAAAGGGATTGGTGCCGCCGTCCCGGTTGCCGCCGAACATGCTCGCGAAGAACGCCAGGTTGGCCAGCGCGGTGATCACCGACGCCATCGCGCCGGCCACACATGAGATGAGAATGTCGCGGTTGTACACGTGGGACAGCTCGTGGCCCAGCACCGCGCGCAGCTCGCGCTCGTTGAGGAGCTGCAGGATGCCGGTGGTGCAGCACACCGCCGCGTTGCGCGGATTGCGTCCGGTGGCGAACGCGTTGGGCGCCGCGGTGTCACTGATGTAGAGCCGGGGCATCGGCTGACGCGCCGTGGTGGCGAGCTCGCGCACGATTCTGTACATCGCCGGCGCCTGCATCTCGTTGACGGGCTGGGCGTGCATCGCCCGCAGGGCCAGCTTGTCGCTGTTGAAGTAGACGTAGGCGTTCATGCCGATGGCGAACAGCACCGCCAGGAACATGATGTTGCGCCCGAACATGGCGCCGACACCGACGATCAGACCTGAGAACAGCACCAGCAACAGGAACGTCTTGGCCCTGTTGGCGTGCGGATGCCAAGTCATCTAGCGAGCCCTCCTCAACACCACCTGCATGATCTTCGTCCAGACAACGACCGACCACCCCGCCCGGGTTCCGCGCGGTCAACCGTGCCGATTGATGGTGTACTGCACCAGCGTGGCCAGCGCCTGGCGGCCGGGTCCGTCGGGCAGCAGCGCGAGCTCATCCTCGGCCTCGCGGGCGTAGGCCGCCACAGTCTCCTTGGCTTTCCGGATGCCGTCGGACGCGCGCAGCAGCCGCAACGCCTCGGCGAGGTCGCCGTCGTCGGTGACCGGCTGAGCCAGCAACTCCCGCAGCCGGTCGGCGTCGGGCCCGGTCTCGCGCAGCGCGTACAGAACCGGCAACGTGTGCACACCTTCACGCAGGTCGGTACCCGGCACCTTGCCGGACTCGTCCGGGTCGCTGTCGATGTCGATGATGTCGTCGGAGATCTGGAACGCGGTGCCGACGATGCCGCCGAGGCGGGCCAGCCGCTCGATCTGCTCCTCGTCGGCGCCGGAGAAGGTGGCCCCGAACCGGCCGGAGGCCGAGATCAGGCAGGCCGTCTTCTCGTAGACCACCTTCAGGTAGTGGTCGACCTCGTCGACATGGTCAGCGGCGCCGCGGGTCTCCCGCATCTGACCGGTGACCAGCAGCGCGAAGGTGTCGGCGATGATCCGCACGGCGTCGGGTCCCAGCCGGCTGACCAGCCGGGACGCGGTCGCGAACAGATAGTCGCCGGCCAGGATCGCGATGTTGTTGCCCCAGCGGGCGTTGGCGCTGGGGGCACCGCGACGGACCTGCGCCTCGTCCATGACGTCGTCGTGGTACAGCGTCGCCAGGTGCACCAGTTCGATGACAGAACCGGCGACGGTGACCTGCCAGGCGTCCGGCTCGGGGCCCAGTTGCGCGGACAGCACGGTGAACAGCGGTCGGAAGCGCTTGCCGCCGGCCTGGAACAGATGCTGCACCGCCTCGGCCATCAGCACGTCGGCCTTGCCGAGCTCTTCGGACATCAGTGCTTCGATACGGTCAACTCCGTCGCGGACATCCTGGGCGAACTCCGCGTCGCCGAAGTCCACTCCCGCCACCACGTTCGCCGGTGTCCTCACACAGCCAACATACTGGGAACCATGAACTCAGCGGCGGGCAGTAGCGAAGCGACCCGGGGTTCGGTCGCGGCCGATGTGGTCGTGGTCGGGGCCGGGCCCGCCGGCTCGTCGGCGGCGGCCTGGGCTGCCCGTGCCGGTAGCGAGGTGCTGGTGATCGACTCCGCGCAGTTCCCCCGCGACAAGGCGTGCGGCGACGGACTGACCCCGCGCGCGGTCGCCGAACTGCGCCGACTGGGGTTGCAGCCCTGGCTGGACGGCCGGATCGCCCACCGCGGGCTGCGGATGTCCGGGTTCGGCGCCGATGTGGAGGTGGCATGGCCCGGGCCGTCGTTTCCGTCGTTCAGCAGCGCGGTGCCGCGCACGGAACTCGACGAGCGGATCCGGCTGGTCGCCGTCGACGAGGGCGCGAAGATGATGCTCGGGGTCAAGGCCGTCTCGGTGGAGAAGGACACCTCGGGCCGGGTGACGGGTGTGGTGCTCGATTCCGGCGAGGTGGTGCGCTGCGCGGATCTGATCGTCGCCGACGGCGCCCGCTCGACGCTGGGGCGGGCGCTGGGTCGCGAGTGGCACAAGGAGACCGTGTACGGGGTGGCGATCCGCGGCTACATCGCGTCGCCGCGCAGCGACGAGCCGTGGATCACGTCGCACCTGGAACTGCGCTCCCCCGCCGGAGAGGTGCTGCCCGGATACGGCTGGATCTTCCCGCTGGGCAACGGCGAGGTGAACATCGGCGTCGGCGCGCTGGCGACCTCGAAGCGTCCCGCCGACGCCGCGCTGCGGCCCCTGATGAACTACTACACCGGGCTGCGCCGCGACGAGTGGGGCTTCTCCGGCGATCCCCGGGCCGGGCTGTCGGCGCTGCTGCCGATGGGCGGTGCCGTGTCGGGGGTGGCCGGCCCGAACTGGATGCTGATCGGCGACGCGGCGGCGTGTGTGAACCCGCTCAACGGCGAGGGGATCGACTACGGGTTGGAGACGGGCCGACTCGCGGCCGAGATGTTGGGTACGGGCCCGTACACCGCTGCCTGGCCGGCAGTACTGCACGAGCACTACGCCCGCGGGTTCTCGATCGCGCGGCGGCTGGCGCTGCTGCTGACGTTCCCGCGGTTCCTGCCCGCGGCGGGGCCGGTGGCGATGAGGTCGTCGGCGTTGATGAAGATCGCGGTCCGCGTGATGGGCAACTTCGTCACCGACGAGGACGCCGATGCGGTGGCGCGGGTCTGGCGGGGTGCGGGCACGCTGTCGCGCCGGATGGACGCCCGCCGCCCGTTCACGTGACACCCCCTCCCGTTGCGCGAGCGTGCGTGTCTGCGGGCGACACGCCGTCATCATCGGTAACTTCGCGCACGCTCGTCGGGCGACGGCCGTGACGTCCGTCTACCGCGCACCGTTGCGGTCGCGTCGCGACGACATCGATCCCGCGCTGACGTTCGAGCGCGCGCTGTCGTTGGGGCTGTGCGGGTTCGGCGATCACGGCGACGCCGAGCGGGTGGCGCGGCGGGTCGAGCGGTTCGCGGCGGTGCCGGACGGTTCGCTGGTGTGGACCCGCGGGCCCGAAGGGCTGTATCGGCTGGGACGCCTCGACGGTTCTTACTTCTACGACGCCGACGGCGAGGACGTCGACCTCGTCCACGTCCGGCCGTGCCGGTGGCTGGACTCCCCGGTCGACGAATCCCGTTGCCCGGCAGCCGTCGTCGCGACGTTCGGGCGCGGAGGACGCAACTTCCAGCAGATCCACGACGACCGCGTCGGCGAGGAGTCGACGCGCCTGTGGAGTGACTGAGCGGCGCGGGGGCGCGGCTGCGCGAACGTGCGTGTTGTCGTGCTTTTTCGCGGCGTGTCGGCCGCAGACACGCACGCTCGCGGGAAAGGAGGGCGGGGTCAGGGGAAGCGGGGTCAGGGTTTGGTGGCGGCGTGCAGCGCGACGATCCCGCCCGTGAGATTGCGCCAGCGCACCTTCGACCAGCCGGCCGCCTCGATGCGCCGGGCCAGCTCGCGCTGATCCGGCCAGGCCCTGATCGACTCGGCCAGATACACATACGCATCCGGATTGGACGACACCGCCGACGCCATCGCCGGCAGCGCCCGCATCAGGTACTCCTTGCACACCGTCGCGAAGAGCCCGTTGGTCGGCGTGGAGAACTCGCACACCACCAGCCGTCCGCCCGGACGGGTCACCCGCGCCATCTCCCGCAGCCCCGCCGAATGGTCGACGACATTGCGCAGTCCGAAGCTGATGGTCACCGCGTCGAACACCCCGTCGGCGAACGGCAGCCGGGTGGCGTCCCCGGCGACCTTGGGCACGTCGCGTGACGCGCCGGCCGCCAGCATGCCCACGGAGAAGTCCGCGGCCACACACCACGCGCCGGAGCTGGCCAGTTCGACCGTCGACACCGCCGTCCCGGCGGCCAGGTCCAGCACCTTGTCCGAGGGGCTCAGCCGCAGCGCCTCGCGGGTGGCGCGGCGCCAGAACCGGTCCTGTCCCAGCGACAGCACGGTGTTGGTCAGGTCGTAGCGGCGTGCGACCCCGTCGAACATCGACGCCACTTCATGGGGATCCTTCTCCAGCGACGCGCGGTTCACGCAGCCGAACGTATCAGGCAGACCGCTGGCAGTTGGCTGTGCGCTCGGTGCCCCGGGAATGGTTGGCGACCCGCCGGGCATTGATCCGGGCATGAGTTGCCCTGTGTCAAGCCGCCCTGGGTTGATCCTGGTTGATCAGCTTTTGGAGGGCCCTGTGTTGGGTGGGATCGTAGGCGACTTCGTCGTGCCAGCAGTGCCAGAGGATGTAGAGCCAGGCGCGGGCGAGGATGCGCACGGCGTGGGGGTGGTCGTGTCCGCGGGCTCGGGCGCGGTTGTAGAGATCGGCAGCCCAGGGGTTGGCTCGACGACTGTCACCGGCGAAATCGCATACGGCGTCGCGGAGTTGTTTGTCTGCAGCCCAGCGGAATCCGACGTGTTTGACTTTCCCGGACTGGCGGGTGGAGGGGGCGACTCCGGCCAGGCACGCCAGCGATTCGGGGGTGGGGAACCGTGCGCGGCAGTCGCCCATTTCGGCGAGCAGTCGGGCGGCACGGAAGGTGCCCGAGCGGGGCAGGCTGGTGAAGATATGAGCATCGGCGTGAGCGTCGAGTTGCTCGGCGATGCTCTGGTCGAGGGTTTTGATCTGGGCGCTCACAGTGCTCAACACCTCGACGAAGGTCGCGGTGATGGTGGCACCGTCGATACCGGTGGCGCCGCGAGGCGCGGCGGTGAGTCGTCGGTGCAGTTCACTGGCGTGGGTGCGGCCGCTGTAGCCAACGCTGGCCAGCCAGTTGGCCATCCGGGTGACCGAGAGCCAGTCGGCGCGGTCCTGGCAGTCAAAGCGGGCCAAAAAGGCCAGGCTGATCGGCGAGTCGATATCGGCGAACAGCCCGATCGCGCCGGGAAAGACGATCATCAGATGAGCCCGCAGCTGGTTGGCGATCGCCACGCGGTGAGCGACCAGATTTTTGCGGGCTCGACAGGTCTGACGCAGGGCGACGGTGGCCGGGCTGTCGGGCTGCAGGGGCCGCAGCCGGGTCCGGTCGGTGCGCAAGGTGTCGGCCAGGACGAACGCGTCGAAGCGGTCGTCTTTGTTGCCGGCCGATCCGTAGCGCCCGCGCAGGTTCTTCACCTGGTTGGGACTGATCACCACGACGGTGATCCCGGCCTCGAGCAGGGCATCTACAACCGGACCGTCGGGGCGTTCGATGGCGACTTCTCCGACACCGACGCGCTGCAGTGTGGTGAGCAGATCACGCAGCCCAACGGCGTGGTGACCGATCGTTTTGCGGGTGATCTCGCGGCCTTTGGCATCGACGATCGAGACCGCGTGATCATCGCGGGCCCAGTCGATTCCACAGGTGAGCCCATTGGTGGGTTCCGTTGGCAGGGTATTTCGGGCAGACTTCATGACAGCCTCCTCGCTGCTAAGCCCAGTGGGGAGGCACCCTTATGTGCAGGTTCCGGGGCACGACTGCCGGTTCGCTCACTGAGCGGCGCTCGGTGGCGCATAGCCCTGTCGACGGTCAACGCGCCCCGGGTAACCACTGGCCTCCGCAGAACTCATGCTGGACATCGAATGTGTCGAGCGAGCAGGGCGATAGATCAGCGGCACCTCGGGTGCATCGGCAATCCATCCAAGATCACCGACACAAGGATGGTGCACCAGTGAGCGAAAAAGTCTGGTTCATCACCGGTGCGTCGCGCGGCTTCGGACGCGAGTGGGCGATCGCGGCGCTGGCATGCGGTGACAAAGTGGCCGCCACCGCCCGTGACCTGTCCACCCTCGACGACATGGCAGCCGAGTACGGCGACGCGCTGCTGCCACTGAAGCTCGACGTCACCGATCACGACGCCGACTTCGCCGCGGTCGCGCGGGCCCACGACCACTTCGGCCGGCTCGACATCGTCGTCAACAACGCCGGCTACGGACAGTTCGGGTTCATCGAGGAGCTCTCGGAGAAGCAGGCCCGCGACCAGATCGAGACGAACGTGTTCGGCGCGCTCTGGATCACCCAGGCCGCACTGCCCTACCTGCGCGAACAGCGCAGCGGCCACATCATCCAGGTGTCCTCGATCGGCGGGGTCGTGGCCTTCCCCAACCTCGGCGCCTACCACGCGTCCAAGTGGGCGCTGGAAGGGTTCTCCCAGGCGTTGGCCCAGGAGGTCGCCGAGTTCGGCGTACACGTCACCCTGATCGAACCGGGGGGTTTCGCCACCGACTGGGCCGGGCCGTCGGCCAAACACGCCACCGCGCTGCCGGCCTACGCCGACGGGCACGCCAGGAACGAGCAGATGCGCGCGTCACGGACGGCACGCCCGGGCGATCCGCAGGCGTCGGCCCGCGCGCTGCGCAAGATCGTCGACAGCCCCGACCCGCCACTGCGGGTGTTCTTCGGGGAGCTGCCGCTGGAGCTGGCCAGGGCCGACTACCAGAGCAGGCTGGCGGAGTGGGAGAAGTGGCAGCCGGTGGCGATCGAAGCCCAGGGGTGAGGCGCGGCGCGCGATGTGACCGGGCCGCCTACGCCGCGCGCAGGCGGCGGGCCCCCAGCACCGCGTCGTAGTGCCCGAGCAGCTCGTCGCAGATCGCCGGCCAGCTGCGGCCCAGCACGCTGCGGCGGGCGGCCACCGAGTAGCGGCGACGTTCGGCGATCAGGTGGTCGACCGATGCCGAGAGCCGGTTCTCGAATTCGGTTACCGGGAGCAGGAATCCAGTGCGGTACGGGGTGACCAGATCGCGAGGCCCGCCGGCGTCCGGCGCGACCACCGGCAGTCCCGAGGCCATCGCCTCCTGAACCGCCTGACAGAAGGTCTCGTGCTCCCCGGGGTGGACGAACACGTCCATGCTGGCGTAGGCGGCCGCCAACTCGGGCCCATACAGGGCGCCGGTGAAAACCGCCCGGGGAAGCATGTTTTCGAGCTTGGCGCGGTCCACGCCGTCACCGACCACGACGAGCTGCAGATCGTCGCGCGCGTGCAAAGCGGCCAGCCGCTCGACGTGCTTCTCGGGCGCCAACCGGCCGACGAAACCGATGACGGGCTTTCCGTCGGGCGACCACGAGCGCCGTAGCTCCTCGTCACGTGCCGACGGCACGAAGCCCGTCACGTCGACCCCGCGAGCCCATTTGTGCACTCGGGGAATCTGATGTGCGGCAAGGCTTTCGATCGCCGCAGTAGACGGCGCCAGCGTGCGGTCGGCCTTGGCGTGCAGCCGGCGGGTCCAGGCCCATGACGCCTGCGAGAGCATCCCCACCCCGTAGCTCTGCGCGAAACCGGCGACGTCGGTCTGGAAGACGGCCACCGTCGGGACACCGAGACGCCGCGCGGCGTGCACCCCACCCCACCCGAGCAGGGCCGGGGAGGCCAGATGCACCACGTCAGGCGCGAATCCGCGCAGCACCCCGACCATCCGCGGCCGCGGAACCCCCAGCGGCAGCGAGGTGACCTTCGGGAGCATCATCGACGGAACCCGGTGCACCCGGACCCCGTCGTGCACCTTGTCGGCGACCGGCTGCCCGCGCGGGGTGTCCGGAGCGATCACCAAGGCTTCGTGGCCGGTGCGACGCAGATGCTCGATCACCCGGAGCACCGAGTTGGTGACCCCGTTGACATTCGGCAGGAACGATTCGGCGACGATGGCAACGCGCACACGCCGACGGTGACATCGTCAGCTGTCGGCGAGGTTGCGCGCAGGGATATGTCACACGAATACCCGGTGCGCGGCCAAAAGCGGGCCCCGAACCGTCATCGCGACAAGGATGGACCCATGCACTGGACACGCCCTCTGGCCGCGCTTGCGGCGCTCGGGTTGCTGACGACGGCGCTCGGATGCACCACCGAGATCAGCGGCGCCCCCCGCGTCGACGCGACCGCGACGCCGCTGGCGCTGACCGAGGACGGGTTCGGCATCGTCGCAGGCTTCGACGACGCGCCCGCCAAGATCGAGATCTACACCGAGCCGCAGTGCACGCACTGCGGCGACCTGCAGTACGACTTCGGCGACCAGCTCGCCTACCAGATCACCGTCGGCGCGCTGCAGGTCACCTACCGGCCGCTGACGTTCCTCGACACCAGCTACGACGGGTACTCGGCGCAGGTGGCCAACGCGCTGTTCCTGGCCGCCGACGCCGTCGACAACTCCGCGGCCACCGGCACCCAGCTGCAGCGCTTCGTCCACGAGCTGTGGGTCAACCAGCAGCCCGGCGGCCCGGAGTTCACCGGCCGGCAGCTGCGCGACATGGCCGGCAGCGCGGGTATCGCCGATGCCGTGGCCGACCACATCGCCAGCGGCTCGGAGGCCGTCGACGTCGTCGAGATGGACGACACCAACTTCGATCTGCTGTTCGACATCGACCGCACCGAGACCGGCACCCCGACCGTGTTCGACCTCAACGCCGGCAAGAGGCTCGACATCTACGACGACGACTGGCTGACCGACCTGGTCGCACCGTAGCGGCGTTCGATCAGCGCGGTGACGCCCAGCGCGGTACCCGCGATCAGCCAGCCGAGCACCGCGATGGACCCCGCCGGGATGATGGCCAGCGCGGCATTTCGGTCCTGCACCCGCACCAGATCCGGGTCGTTGACGTCGTATTCGACATAGATGCGCATGCCGTTCTCGAGCTCGGACGGGTACAGCACACCCAGTTCGGGACGGTAGGTGACCCGGTCCTTTGTGACGAACTCGATGGTCGAGCGCCGCTGTCCCGCGTCGAGCACAGTGGCTTCGGCCACCCCGAGATGGCGTTCGATCTGGCGGTCGTTGCGCCACGCGCCGAGCACCAGCAGCACCGACTGCAGTGTCACCAGACACGCGGCGACGACGATGCCGATCCGGACCCGGCGCACGATCCGCGCCCGCCGCGGCTCCCCCGGCTCGCCGTACAGGTGCGGAATCACGAACTGCCGCAACGCCTTGAGGCGTCGCACCAGGTCGGTCACAGCAGGGCAGCCCGGATCGACGCGTGCAGCTCCCGCAACGAGGACCTGTCCGCCTTGACCTCCAGGACGCGCATGCCGTCGGCGTCCTCGTCGAGCGCGTCGGCGAGCTGACCGGCCTCGATCTGGCGGCTCTCCACGTGATAGGCCCGGCACAGCGCACCGACGTCGACATCGTGCGGTGTGCCGAAGATGCGCGAGGACACGTCGGAGAACCGCGGGTCGCCCTGCTCCAGCAGCTCGAAGATGCCGCCGCCGTTGTCGTTGGACACCACGATGGTCAGGTTCTGCGGGGTCGGCTCGGTGGGCCCGATCAGCAGACCGGAGCTGTCATGGACGAACGTCAGGTCGCCGATCAGCGCGACCGTGCGCCCGCCGCCGCGCTCGTGGGCGAGCGCCGCGCCGATCGCCGTCGAGACGGTCCCGTCGATACCCGCGACACCGCGGTTGGAGCGCACCTTGACCTCGGCGGTGTTGAAGCCCACCAGCGCGATGTCGCGGACCGGGTTCGACGCGCCGAGCACCAGCTGATCGCCGGGCCGCACCGCGTCGGCGACCGCGGCGGCCACGTGCAGACCCGTCGTCAACGGATGCGCGGCGAGCTGCCCGCGCACCGCATCGACGGCGCGCCGGCCGGCCTCGGCACACCGGCGCATCCAGTCCTGCGACGGCTCGCCGGAGGTGATCGCGCGGGTGCCGGTGGCCTGGGAGTTACCCGACACGTCAGGCCAGCGTGGACCGGTGGTGAGCGCGAACACCGGCACCGCCGGGTCGGCCAGCAGCGCCGAGACGGGTCGGTGCAGCGTGGGCCGGCCCAGCATGATGACCTGCTTGGGACGCAGCAGCCGCAACGCCAGCGGATGCAGCGGATTCTGCGCGTACGGAGCCGTCGGCTCGGCGACCGTCGGAAGGTGGGCCAGGTTCGGGTGCACGCCCGCTCCGTGCCCGGCGATCACCACGGTGTCCGGCGTCAGGTCGATGTCCAGCGGCTGGTCGAACGTCACCGGGGGTGTGTGGGTCCACGGCCTGCCGTCGGGGCGGCCGTCCGGCGCGTAGGGCGTGGCGGGGTCCTGCGCGTCGGGCACCAGCGGCTCACGCAGCGGGATGTCGAACTGCACCGGGCCCGCGTTCGCCGACCGGGATCCAGTGGCCGCCACCAGGACTCGGCATGTCGCCGAGCGCCACTGGGCGTTGAGCGAATCCATGTCCGCCAAGTCCTCGGCCAGGCCGAGGCTGATAGTGGCGCGCACCTGGGTGCCGAAGTAGCCGAGTTGCTCGAAGGTCTGGTTGGCCCCGGTGCCCAGCAGTTCATAGGGCCGGTTGGCCGACAGCACGATCAGCGGTACCCGCGCGTAGTTCGCCTCGACCACCGCCGGGCCCAGGTTGGCGACCGCGGTGCCGGACGTCATCGCCACACACACCGGGGCCCGCTCCGCCACCGCGAGCCCGATCGCCAGGAAACCGGCCGTCCGCTCGTCGATCCGCACGTGCAGGCGCAGCCGTCCGGCCCGGTCGGCGTCGTGCAGCGCGAAGGCCAGCGGCGCGTTGCGCGAGCCGGGGCACAGCACAACGTCGCGGACGCCGCCGCGGATCAGTTCGTCGACGACCACCCGGGCCTGCGCCGTCGAGGGGTTCACCACTACAGGGTATCGGCGAAGAAATTGAGGATCGCGGTGTTGACGACCTGCGGCTTCTCGATGAAGCCCAGGTGGCCGGTGCCCGGGATCTCCAGGAACTGCCCGTTGGGCAGCGCGTTGGCGACCTCGCGACCCAGGTGGGACGGCAGCACGACGTCGTCGGCGAACCCGATCACCAGGGCCGGGGTGGTGACGTTCTGGTAGGCCGCCAGCCGGCTGCCCTGCGGGGCGATGTCGAGCTGGGTGCGGATACCGGGGGTGGGCTTCTGCGGCCACATGGTGAACATGTCGATCCAGTCCCGCACGGCGTTGTCATCGTTCAAGGTTTTCGGTGAAAAGCTCTCCAGCAGACGCACTTTCGCCTCGAACTCGACCGGGAGCGGGGCGCCGGCCTGGGCCAGTGCCCGCTCGCCCTGCCAGAAGAAGTCGCGGGTGCGGTCGTGGCGGCCGCGGGTGGCCATCAGCACCGCCGATCGGACCAGCTCGGGGCGGGCCACCATCAGCTCCTGGGCGATATAGGAGCCCATCGAGACCGCCACGATCCGCACCGGGCCGAGCCCGAGGTGCTCGATCAGCGCAGCGGTGTCGCCGACCATCGTCTCGGTGGTGAACCCCGATGCGTTCTCGGTCGCGCCGATGCCGCGGTTGTCGAACGTCACACACCGGTAACCGGCGCGGGCGAAGACGGGCACCTGGTGCAGATGCCATGTGCGCCCGGCGCCGCCACGGCCTGCGATGAACAGCACCGGCTCCCCCGAGCCGCGATCGTCGAATGCCAGATTCACCCCGCCGACGCTACTGGAAGCCCGCGAGGCGCCGAGAGTGCGCTCGACAGTGCCGGTCGGGCCGTCATCACGCTCTCAGCGCACTTTCGCGACCGGCTTTCCACGCCGAATCCGCTTGAGCGCGGCGTCCCACAGCAGCGCGGTGGAGGTGGCCAGCGCCGCCGGTTTGACCATCTCCTTGCCCATCAGCGCGGTGGCCAGCGCCTTGGTCGACGCCGAGGCCTTCGACATGTGCCCGGAGTCGAACGGCGGCTGCGGGTCGTACTCCATCGACAGCTGGATGGCCTTGGCTCTGGCCTCGCCGGCGATGCGCCCGGCCAGCCACAGGCCCAGGTCGATGCCCGCCGACACTCCCGCCGCGGTGACGGTCTTCTCGTCGGCGACCACGATCCGCTGGTCGCCGACCGGCTGCGCGCCGAGCGTCTTGAGCACCGGCAGCGCCGCCCAGTGCGACGTGGCGCGCTTGCCGTCGAGCACCCCCGCGGCGGCCAGGATCACCGACCCCGAGCACACCGACGTCGTCCACGTCGACGTGCGGTGCGCCCGCCGCACCCAGTCGAGCACCTTCTGGTCGCGGGCGTGCTCCATGGTGGCGAAGCCGCCGGGGATCAGGACGATGTCCGGCGACGGCGTCTCGTCGAAACTGTGGGTGGCGCCGATGAGCAGCACGTGCGAATCGGCGGCGATCGGACCCGGCTCGTGCCAGACGAATCGGACCTCGACGTCGGGCAGCCAGCGGAGGCTCTCGTAGGGTCCGATGAAGTCCAGGGCGGTATACCCGGGATACAGCATGATGGCGACCTGCATGGTCCCTCCTCGATCTCTCAGGCGAATGTTCTGCGGTACCGGTCAGGTGATACGCCCAAACGGCGAACGAAGCTGCGGCGCAACGTCTCCGCCGACCCGAAGCCGCAGCGCGCGGCGATCACCGTGACGGTGTCGTCGGTCTCCTCCAGTTGGCGGCGCGCCGCTTCGGTGCGGACCCGTTCCACATACGCGCCGGGCGCCTCCCCGACCTCGTCGGTGAACACCCGGGTGAAGTGGCGCGGGCTCATCGCGGCGCGCCGGGCGAGCTCCGAGATGCTGTGCGCACCACCGGGTTCGGACTCGATCGCCTCCTGCACGTCGCGAATCGGGGTGCGCCGGGCGCGGGGCATCCACACCGGCGCGGCGAACTGGGTCTGGCCGCCGGGCCTGCGCAGGTACATCACCAGGTAGCGGGCGATGGTCTGTGCGGCCTCGGTGCCGTGATCCTCCTCGACCAGCGCCAGCGCGAGGTCGATACCGGAGGTGACGCCCGCGGCGGTCCACACCTTCTCCGAACTGCGCACGAAGATCGGATCGGGATCGACGGTGACCGCCGGGAACTCGGCGGCCATGTGGGAGGCCGACGCCCAGTGCGTGGTGGCCACGCAACCGTCGAGCAGTCCTGCCTGTGCGGCCAGCACGGCGCCGTTGCATACGCTGACCACCCGGCGGGCGTTCGGTGTGACAGCCGCGACCCAGTCGATCAGCGCCGGGTCCCGGCGCGCCGTCTCGACACCCCAGCCGCCCGGCAGCACGACGGTGTCGACCGGGTCGCCGGGGTCGGGCAGCGGCTCGGCGACCAGGGTCAATCCGGTGCCGGTGCTGACCGCGACACCGTCGACGGACACGACCCGGACCGCGTATCCCTCACCGAGGCCCTGCCCGCTGACGTACACCGAGGCACTGGTGAACACGTCGAAGGGGCCGACGAGGTCGAGCGCCTGCACGCCGGGGAATCCGACGATCAGCACGGTGCGCGCCATGCCCCCAGTGTCGTCCAGGGGCGGGATGGCGTCCAGGCCATGCACCCCACAGATCAGGACAGCAGCGGAAAGCACTCCCGGACCCGGTCGATCCACCACTGCCTGCGGTCCGGCGGGGCGGCCAGCGCCGCGACCCGGTCGGGGTCGGGGGTGACGGTCGCGGCGGGCAGGTAGCCGTCGGCCGGGACGACGGACGCGGCGACGTCCTCGACGAACAGTCCGCCGGTGCCGAGCCCGCAGGCGTGCCCGAGTGTGGGCAGCGCGGCCGCGGCGACCAGCCCGACCCCGATGCCGACCGCGGAGTCCAGCGCGCTGGAGACCACGACGGGGATGTCGATCTGCGCGGCGATCTGCAGCATCGCGTGGACACCGCCCAGCGGGGCGACCTTGAGCACGGCGACGTCGGCGGCGCCGCTGCGGACGACGTGCAGTGGGTCGTCGGCCTTACGGATGCTCTCGTCGGCGGCGACGGGGACGTCGACCCGGCGGCGTACCTCGGCCAGCTCGGACACGGTGCGGCACGGTTGTTCCAGGTACTCGAGCGGACCGTCGGCCGTCAACGCCCGCGCCGCCGCGACCGCCTCCTCGACCGTCCAGCCACCGTTGGCGTCCACCCGCACCGTCGGCACCACGGCGCGCACGGCGTCGACCCGGGCCACGTCGTCGGCCAGCGTCTGGCCGGGTTCGGCGACCTTCACCTTCGCGGTGCGCGCGCCGGGGAAGCGCGCGAGCACGTCGGTGACCTGCGCCGCCGGGACGGCCGGCACCGTCGCGTTGATCGGGATGCGGGCACGGCGCGGCGCGGGCAGCGGGCGGTAGGCGGCCTCGATGCCGGCGGCCAGCCAGTGCGCGGCCTCCGGCGGCCGGTATTCGACGAACGCACCGAACTCGCCCCAGCCGGTGGGGCCCTCGATCAGAGCG